>NZ_JAQZAA010000037.1:0-218 GCF_028640875.1 Pseudomonas sp. SBT1-2
GCTACAGGGATCGCGGTGTCGGGGTAGCCGCTGCCGAGCCCGCGAGGCTGCGATCGGCAACGCAGTTGCCGCAAAACCTGCCTCCGCGATATTCCTGGATAAAAGCATTCGCCGGTTTGCGACGGCTGCGCCGCCGATCGCAGCCTGCGGCAGCGGCTACAGGGATCGCGGTGTCGGGGTAGCCGCTGCCGAGCCCGCGAGGCTGCGATCGGCAACGC
>NZ_JAQZAA010000038.1:0-265 GCF_028640875.1 Pseudomonas sp. SBT1-2
AGCTACGTCGCCGACACCACCGGCGATGCCATTGGCCAAGCCGTCTTCATCGACGGTACCAGCCTCGGCGGCTCCGGCCGCCGTTGGCGTGTCGTCATCGATGGTGATCACCAGTTTCTCGGCGGCGGCCGTCACCGTGTCACCGTCCTTGTCGGTAGCTTGCAGCAAGGTACCCAGGTTAAGGGTGATGTCGTTTTCATCATTGCCGGCTGGATGGTCCAGCGGCTGCAGCAGGCTGAAGCTGTAGGCACCCGCGGCGCTAAGG
>NZ_JAQZAA010000039.1:0-210 GCF_028640875.1 Pseudomonas sp. SBT1-2
TTGTTCCGGCGTTTTCAGATTCTGTGGATTGCGTAGCAGTAGCCATCGCGCTTGCTTGATGACCTTACGAGCAGGCTTGTCGTGGCGTAGCCGATTAGCCTCGTCAACGCGGACCCGATCAATCACCTCTCGGCCATATTTGGCCACCACATGGAAGAGGTCGTAGACCACGCGCGCTTTGGGGCAGTGCCGGCGAACCTCCAGGTCAAA
>NZ_JAQZAA010000040.1:0-456 GCF_028640875.1 Pseudomonas sp. SBT1-2
CATCGGGCCCGGCCGGAATATCGAGGGGTGTCCCCGTTCCCTGTAGCCGCTGCCGAGCCCCGCGAGGCTGCGATAGACCCGCAGGGTCTCAACGCCCGCAAGATCCCCACGAGCGTGCCGCTCGATCGCAGCCTGCGGCAGCGGCTACACAAACATCGGGCCCGGCCGGAGTATCGAGGGCGTCACCATTCCCTGTAGCCGCTGCCGAGCCCCGCGAGGCTGCGATAGACCCGCAGGGTCTCCAGCGCCCGCAAGATCCCCGCGAGCGTGCCGCTCGATCGCAGCCTGCGGCAGCGGCTACACAAACATCGGGCCCGGCCGGAGTATCGAGGGGTGTCCCCGTTCCCTGTAGCCGCTGCCGAGCCTGCGAGGCTGCGATAGACCCGCAGGGTCTCCAGCGCCCGCAAGATCCCCACGAGCGTGCCGCTCGATCGCAGCCTGCGGCAGCGGCTACAC
>NZ_JAQZAA010000041.1:0-259 GCF_028640875.1 Pseudomonas sp. SBT1-2
GGCATTGAGCCGTGGGTAACCCGGCAGGGATGCCGGGTTAGCCGCCCCAGGCCATGGATGGCCTGTGGCGGCGGCCCACGGATCAATGCCTTCGTTCGGGCATGCCGAGCCTTAGCGAGGCACCGAGTGGTGGGGCAAGAGCGTTTTGCTTACTTTTGCGCTTTTCAACAGTGACCCGCCGTAAGGGCCATCCCTTTCAAGGTCTTTTCGTTTTGGCAGCCTTGATGACCCTGTCTGTTGAAACGTGGGCATGTACCGC
>NZ_JAQZAA010000042.1:0-780 GCF_028640875.1 Pseudomonas sp. SBT1-2
GCTGTATTCGTCATGCTTGCCCTGGCGGTCCCAGGGGAACTGGACCTTCACCCGGGCGTACTCGTCGGTGTAGATCTCCTCGTTGGGGGGGCCGACGACCATGGCGTTCTGCGGGCCATCGATGCGCGGCTTGGCCAACGGCTCGGCGCGCCACTCGGCGTCGTCCGGCACCAGCTCGGCCTCGTAGTGGTAGTGGGTGCCCAACTGCGCCTCGGCGCTTTCTTCGGCCTGGCTGGTGTGCTGCTTGCCGCGGTGGACGATGCTCACCGGGCGCCAGCCGCGGTTCATGTCCTCGCGCGGATGGCCGGCCAGGGTAAAGGAGATGCCCGGCTGCAGGCGCGGGTCGTCGCCTTCGACCAAGGCGATGCGCGCATCGCGGCGGTGGCCGCGTAGGCGGTTCTCCACGAAGGGCTTGCCGGCTTCGTCGAACTTGGCCCGGGCCGGGTAGTCGTAGCGCTCGTAGCGGCGGCCCTGGTGGTCCAGGTCCTGGCCATCACGGCTGTGCTGGTGGGTGTAGCGGGGGTGCTTGAAGGTGTAGTCGCGCTGGGTCTGGCGTGCGGTGCGCACGTTCTCGGTGTAGGCAAAGCGGCGCAGCGCCGGCTGCGGCTGGTCGCCGCCGGGCGCGGGGTTGTACTGCACCGGCTCATCACCCACGCGGCCATGGATGAACAGGCGATCGCTGTGCACCAGCTGGTGCCCCTCGGCACTGTGGCGGAAGGAGTAGAAAAAGCCTTCCTCGCGCATGATGCGCTCGATGAAGTGGTAGTCGGTGTCGCCGGC
>NZ_JAQZAA010000043.1:0-250 GCF_028640875.1 Pseudomonas sp. SBT1-2
GCCCTCCACGATCCCGTAGCCGCTGCCGAGCCCGCGAGGCTGCGATCGGCCCCGCAGGGGCCGCAAAACCTGACGGCTCATTCTGCCTGGTACACCGCATGCGCCGGTCTGGCGAGGACTTCGTCCTCGATCGCAGCCTGCGGCAGCGGCTACACAGAGCGGTGTCCATGGTTGAATTGCCCTCCACGATCCCGTAGCCGCTGCCGAGCCCGCGAGGCTGCGATCGGCCCCGCAGGGGCCGCAAAACCTG
>NZ_JAQZAA010000004.1:0-280 GCF_028640875.1 Pseudomonas sp. SBT1-2
GTCACTCGCCTCCCCGCTTTTGTAGCCGCTGCCGAGCCCTGGCGAGGCTGCGATCGGCTGCATAGCAGCCGCGAACCCGGCAACCGCGGTATATCAGAAATATCGCGGGGCCTGGTTTGGCGACGGCTGCGCCGTCGATCGCAGCCTCGCCAAGGCTCGGCAGCGGCTACAACGGACGTGACAAATCGCGGGCAAAAAAAAGGTTCTTCACGGATTACCGGGAAAGACGCTCTTGATCTTCATGAAAAAGAATTCGCTATCCCGGTAACCGTACGCCATT
>NZ_JAQZAA010000044.1:0-106271 GCF_028640875.1 Pseudomonas sp. SBT1-2
GGCGGGGCTTTTTTATGGGCGGGATATTTTGCTGCCGGTGCGCTTGTTATCGCGAGCAAGCTCGCTCCTACAAAGAGTGCATGGTTCTGTAGAAGCGAGCTTGCTCGCGAAAAGACCTCAGGCGTTGACCGCTTCCGCCTCCACCACCGGTTCAACCTTGGCTGCCGGTCGATAGAGAATGAAGTAGTACGCCCCCAGGCAGATCAGCCAGCAGAAGATCGCGGTCCAGACGTTGTGGGAGAAGAAGTGCGCGCCCTGCAGCATGCGCCCGACCGAGAACACCGTACCGAGGGCAAAGGCGAACACCAGCGCCTTGCGCGCCAGGCGCGGGCGGCGGTCACGCAGGACAAAAAACAGCGCGAACAGGGTGAAACCGGTGGCGGCATGGCCGCCTGGCCAGCAGCGACCGGGCTTGTCGGTCGCTGGCCGGGGGCTGAGCAGTTCGCTGTAGGTTTCCTTGCCGCCGAACTCCTTCAGGCTCCACGGGCACTGCACGGCGGTGACCGCCTTGACCGGGGTGACGAACGCGGTGGCCAGGCCCAGGGACAGCACCAGGCAACCCAGTTCGCGCTTGAACGGCTTGAGACGCGGGACGAAGAAGGCGCCGATGAAGCCGACGATGGCCAGCACCGAAAAGACGATGACCGCCTGCTTGGCCCGGTCATGCAGGATATTTTCCAGGAAATAACTGTGGCCGCCGATGAAACCGCCAGCGGCGGGGTCATAAAAGTAATGGGCCAGGTCCATGTCCAGGGAGGTCAGTTCAAGCAGCAGCAAGCTGACGGCAGCCAGGGCGGGAACGCCCAGGCAGATCCACCAGTTCAGCACTCTGGAGGCGGGGCGGGCGAGGGTCGGAGCCATGGAAAGTCCTTCGAGGGAAGCGTTGCGGTCGCGGGTTCCCGCGGAGTCTGGAGCCGCCCTTGTCGTCGGCGTGTGAACCCTGGGTGAAAAACTCGTCAAGGCCCTGGAACCCTGCGGCGGCGTTCGCCGCGGGAGATTGAACAACCCTAGCCGTCAGCCACGCTTGGCCTTAAGCTGCGCGAGCCAAGACGGCCGTAACTGTGTGCGGAGAGAGTGCCCATGCGAATTCTACTGGTTGAAGACAACCGCGATATTCTGGCCAACCTGGCCGACTACCTGGGGCTTAAAGGCTACACCGTGGACTGCGCCCAGGACGGTCTGTCGGGCCTGCACCTGGCCGCCACCGAACATTACGACCTGATCGTGCTCGACATCATGCTGCCGGGGATCGATGGCTACACCCTGTGCAAGCGCCTGCGCGAGGATGCCCGCCGCGATACGCCGGTGATCATGCTCACTGCCCGCGACCAACTGGACGATCGCCTGCAAGGCTTCAAGTCCGGGGCCGACGATTACCTGGTCAAGCCCTTCGCCTTGTCCGAGCTGGCCGCGCGGGTCGAGGCAGTCATGCGCCGCACCCAGGGCGGCGGGCGCCGGGCCCTGCAGGTCGGAGACCTGAGTTATGACCTCGACACCCTGGAAGTCACCCGCGAAGGGCGCCTGCTCAAGCTCAACCCGGTGGGCCTGAAGTTGCTGGCGGTGCTGATGCAGAAGAGCCCGCATGTGCTGCGCCGGGAAATTCTCGAAGAAGCGCTGTGGGGCGACGACTGCCCGGACAGCGACAGCCTGCGCAGCCACGTCCACCAATTGCGCCAGGTGATCGACAAGCCGTTCGGCAAACCGTTGCTGCATACCGTGCACGGTGTCGGTTACCGCCTGGCCGAGGGTCGTGATGGAGTTTAAGCAAAGCCTTTCCCAGCGGATCATCATCGCCTTTGCGCTGATGAGTGCGCTGGTCGCTGGAGCCTTCGCCCTGGGTATCGTGGCGACGGTGCACCTGGTGGAAGAGAAGCTGATTTCCGCGGGCCTGGGGGGCGACCTTCAGCGTCTGCTGTTGATGGACAACGTTTCCGACTGGAGCCACCGTCCCGAGCCGGACCAGCTGTTTTACTTCAGCGGCGGGCGCGGCGACTTCGAGCTGCCCAAGGATCTGCGACATCTGGATCCGGGCTTTCATGAGGTGTTCCGCGAACAGCTGTCGTACCACGCCATGGTCGAAGTGGTCGACGGTCGGCGCTACGTGCTGCTGCAGGATCAGAGCGATTTCGAAGAGCGCGAACGGGTGCTCTTCGCGGTGGTGCTGGTGGGCTTCGTACTGAGCCTGGCCTTGGCGGTGTTCCTTGGCTGGGTACTGGCGCGCCGGGTCATGGCGCCGGTGGTGAGACTGGCGCGCCAGGTGCGGCATCGCGACCAGTTGCTGGGGCTGGCGCCGCCGTTGGCACCGGACTACGCGGCCGACGAAGTCGGGGAGTTGGCGGTGGCCTTCGACGCCACCCTGGGGCGCCTGCGCCAGGCCCTGAACCGCGAGCGCCTGTTCACCAGCGATGTCAGTCACGAACTGCGTACGCCGCTGATGGTACTGGCCAGCTCCTGCGAGCTGTTGCTGGAAAACCCGGCGATCGACCAGCGCGGCCGGGCCCAGGTCGAGCGCATCGCCCGGGCATGCGGCGAGATGCGCGAGCTGGTGCAGACCTTCCTGATGCTGGCCCGCGCCCAGCGCGAAGACGGCGGTATGTCGCCCCAGGCGACCTTGAGCCAGGTGGCCGAGGACCTGGTAGGCCTGTGGGGCGGACCGATCCGGCAAAAGGGCCTCGAGCTGATCTTCGACGCCGGCCAACCGCTGGACACCCGCTATAACGCCACCTTCCTGCACGCGGTGATGGGCAACCTGCTGCGCAATGCCTTGCACTACACCGAGCAGGGCTTCATTCGCTTGAGCCTGGAACCCCGCGGTTTTGTGGTCGAGGACAGCGGTGTCGGCATTCCCGAGGAGAAACGCGAGGCGATGTTCGAGCCCTTCGTGCGCGGCAACGAGAAGCGCGGCGAGGGCCTGGGCCTGGGCTTGTCGCTGGTGCAGCGGATCTGCGAGGACCAGGGCTGGAGCGTCAGCCTCAGCACCATGGAGCCCAACGGTTGCCGGTTTCATGTCGAGTTGAACCGCCGCACGGCATGACGGGTCTCTATGGCTTCAGCGTGGGCCGTCAGGTCGGGAAATTTCCTGGTTGATGGCCCCAGGCCACCCGTGAGAGCCTGTAAAACCCTGAAATATTTCCACTCTGGACCGGACGAAGTTTTCACAAAGACATGACCTGACGCTGACAAGCCGCTGCCTAAGGTGGGGGCCATCAGATTCAGGAGACTGTGTGATGGCGACCCCGATCAAGCTGGAATTTTCCGAGAAGTACGACGAACAACACGCTCAGGAGTACCTGCTCAAACATCAGGATGGCGTAGCGCGCCGAATGTCCCACAAGCGTGACGAGCAGTTGGCGCGTGCGGCGCTGGCCATGGCCGGAGAGCCGGGCCTGGTGCTTGACCTGCCCTGTGGTGCCGGGCGTTTCTGGCCGTTGCTGGCGGAGAAACCCAATCGCGTGATCATCGGGGCGGACAACTCCGCGGCGATGTTGAGGATTGCCACGGTGGCGCAACCGGCCGAGGTGGTGAAACGGGTACAACCCTTGCAGACCTCTGCCTTTGACATCGACTTGCCGGACAACGCCGTCGACAGCATTTTCTGCATGCGCCTGCTGCATCACATCGGCGAGTCGTCCCATCGCCTGGCTCTGCTCCGGGAGTTCCAGCGGGTTACCCGGGACAGCGTGATCGTTTCACTGTGGGTCGATGGCAACTTCAAGGCCTGGAAGCGCAAGCGCATGGAAGTCCGGCGCAAGGAGGAATCCGGGCAGGAAGGTTACCAGAACCGTTTTGTGTTACCGGCTGCCACGGTTGAAGAAGAATTCAAGCAGGCCGGGTTTCGCGTTCAGGATCATCTGGACTTTTTTCCGCTCTACGCCATGTGGCGAGTCTACGTATTACGCAAGAGGTAACAGGATGGCCGTTGAATGTGCACCGGGAATGGAAGTCGCTGCTGCGGACCGTTTCGACTACTTCTGGAATCAGCAGGGGGAGTGGGTCGAAGAGCCCAATCAACGTCGAGGCGGGGAAAGTGGCGTCCAACGTCTTCCGGGCACTGACGGGCGTGTGCTGTATGCCAAGCGCCAGGTCGGCCATATCTATCGCAGCTGGTTGCACCCCTTCGGCCGTCCTACGGTGCTGCGCGAGCAGGATGCGCTCAAGGGCCTGAGCCAGCTCAATGTGGAGGTGCCGCACCTGGTGTTCTGCGGTGCGCAACGTGATTCCCAGGGCCAGTGGCGTGCCTTGCTGGTGACCGAGGCGCTGGACGGCTTCGTGGAAATCGACCACTGGTACGCCGCTGGCGAACGCGAGCGCCACGGCGAGGCCCTGCACGAGCGTGTGCTCAAGGAGCTGGCGGCCACGCTGGCGCGCATGCACCGGGGCCGCTGGCAGCATGGCTGCCTGTATAGCAAGCATGTGTTCGTGCGGGTCATGGGCGAGGGCGAAGCGGCGAAGGTGGATATCGCACTGCTGGATTTCGAGAAATGCCGCCAGCGCCTGACCGCTAAACGGGCTGCCGCCCATGACATGAAACAATTACGTCGCCACTCGTCGTGGAGTACCACGGACTGGGACAAACTCAACTATTTTTATAGGACGGCGTTTGGCAGCGCTATCAAAGGCTTATAGTGATGAAGCTCGAAATTGCACGAGGTTTGTTTTTAGTAGGAGCCTTGGCAGTTGCATCCTTGGCTGTGGCTGCCTGGGAGCAGCCACGCATGGAAGTTCTCAGCACGGCGCAGGGTGATGCGCATTGCCCGTTGCCACGGGTCGTCAAGACGACCCAGGCAGCCCAACCCGATCGTGATCTTTTGTTGTTCATGTTCGGCCTGACTCAGGGAATGAGGCCGCAAAGTTGAAGACCATCAAGCCCGATAAAAAGGCCTCGCATCGCGAGGCCTTTTTTATTGCCTGTGTCCTTCACTTGTCCGGTCTGGCCAGCAGGGTGTAGATGCAGGGCAGCACGAACAGGGTGAACAGGGTGCCGATCGACATCCCCGTGGCGATCACCGTGCCGATGTCGAACCGGCTGACCGCGCCGGCACCGGTGGCCAGGATCAGCGGCACCATGCCGAAGACCATCGCCGCGGTGGTCATCAATACCGGCCGCAGGCGAATGGCCGCGGCGGCTTCCACGGCCTCGCGCGGCGTCAGTCCCTGGTCCTTGCGCAGCTGGTTGGCGAACTCGACGATCAGGATCCCGTGCTTGCTGATCAGGCCGATCAGGGTCACCAGTCCGACCTGGGTATAGATGTTCATGCTCGACCAGCCGAGAAACAGTGGGATCAAGGCCCCGCAGATCGACAGCGGCACCGTTACCAGGATCACCACCGGATCGCGGAAGCTCTCGAACTGCGCCGCCAGCACCAGGAAAATGATCGCCAGCGCCAGGCCAAAGGTCACCCACAGCGCGCTGCCTTCCTGGACGAACTGTCGCGAGGCCCCGGCATAGTCGAAGGCGTAGCCCGGCGGGGCTTCTTCCTCGGCGATCTGGCGCACGGTATCGATCGCTTCACCCATGCTCACGACCGGGAACCCGGAAATGGTGGCGGCGTTGAGTTGCTGGAACTGGTTGAGCTGCCGTGGCCGGGCCCGATCATGGACGCTGATCAGGGTCGACAGCGGCAGCGCCTCGCCCTTGGCGTTTTTCACGTAGTAGTTGTTCAGCCATTCGGGGTTGTCGCGATAAGGCCGTTCGACCTGGGCGATGACCTTGTAGCTGCGGCCCTCGATGGTGAAGCGGTTGATTTCCGCCTCACCGAGCAAGGTGGCCAGGGTCCCGCCCAGGTCCAGCATCGACACGCCCATCTGCGCCGCCTTGGCGCGGTCGATGTCGACCACCACTTCCGGCTTGTCGAAGGCCAGGTCGATATCGACGAAGGCGAACTTTCCCGACTCCATGGCGCGCTTCTTCACTCGGTCGGACAGTTCCAGCAACGACTCGTAATCGTTGGGGCTGTTGATGATGAAGGCGAACGGCAGCCCTTCGCCGGTGCCCGGCAGGGACGGCAGGTTGAAACCGAAGACCTGCAGCCCGGCAATGCCCGCGAGCCGGGCCTGGACCTCGGGCAGGATCTGCATCTGCGTGCGGTCGCGCTCGTTCCAGGGCTTGAGCAGGAAACCGCCGATACCCGATTGCACGCCGTTGAAGCCGTTGATCTGGAACGAGGAGTAGTACTCGGGGAACGTCTTGAAGATCTCCAGGAACTCGTCGGTATAGGCGTTGAGGTAATCCAGGTTGGCCGGCTGGGGCGCGGTGGCCATCATGAAAATGATGCCCTGGTCCTCGTCCGGGGCCAGTTCCGATTTGGTGAACATGAGCAGGACCGGGATCAGGCACAGCACGATCAGGGCGAACACCAGCACCACCGGCCGGGTGTTGAGGGTGCCATGCAGCAGGCTCTGGTAGCGGCGCTTGAGGCTTTCGAAAATCAGGTCGAGACGGTGGGCCAGGCCGCTGGGGTTTTCGTCGTGGCGCAGCAGCAGGGCGCACATCATCGGCGACAGGGTCAGGGCGACGATGCCGGAAATCACCACCGCGCCGGCCAGGGTCAGGGCGAACTCCTTGAACAGCGCCCCGGTGAGCCCCTGCAGGAAGCCGATGGGGGCGTAGACCGCGGCCAGGGTGATGGTCATCGACACCACCGGCATGGCGATTTCCCGGGCGCCTTCGAGGGCCGCGTCCAGCGGCGTCTTGCCTTCCTCGATATGGCGGTGGATGTTTTCCACCACCACGATGGCGTCGTCCACCACCAGGCCGATGGCCAGCACCATCGCCAGCAGGGTCAGCAGGTTGATCGAGTAGCCCATCAACTGCATGAAGAACATCACGCCGATCATCGACAGCGGAATGGTCACCACCGGGATCACCACCGAACGCAGCGCGCCGAGGAACAGGAACACCACCACGATCACGATCAGCACCGCTTCGAACAGGGTCTTCACCACCTCGTTGATCGAGGCCTGGATGAACAGCGTGGCGTCGTAGGCGATCTCCAACTTGAGGTTGGGCGGCAGCTGGGCCTCCAGCTCCGGCATGATCTTGCGCACTTCCTTGATCACGTCCAGAGGGTTGGCGTTGGGGGTCGCCTTGATGCCGATGTAGACCGAAGGGATGCCGCCAAAGGAGCTGATCGCGTTGTAGTTCTCCGCGCCCATCTCGACCCGTGCCACGTCGCTGAGCAGTACCCGGCTGTCGCCCTCGGTCCGCAGGGGAATGGCGGCGAAGGCTTCGGCGGATTTCAGCTCGGTGCTGGCGTTGATGCTGGTGACCACGTACTCACCCTTGACCTCGCCGGCCGCGGACAAAAAGTTGTAGCGGCGCACTGCGCTGGTCACGTCGCTGGCGCTCAGGCCGTAGCCGGCGAGCTTGACCGGGTCCAGCCACAAACGCATGGCGAACACCTGGTTGCCGAGGATCTCGGCCTCGGCCATGCCCGGCAGGGTCGCCAGCTTCGGCTGGATCACCCGCGACAGGTAGTCGGTGATCTGCGGGTTGTTCAGCTCCTGGCTGAAGAAGCTGATGTACATCAGCGCCGAGGCGTCGGCGGCTTCCTTGCTCAGCACCGGGTCCTCGGCGTCCTGGGGCAGCTTGTTTTTCACCTCGTTGGCCTTGGCCAGCAGCTCGGTGAACAGGCGGTCGCTGTTGGCGCCGATACGGGCGTAGACCGAGATCACCGAGAAGTTCTGGCGACTCACCGAGGTCATGTAGTCGATGCCCTCGGCACTGGCCAGGCTCTGCTGCATCGGCTGGGTGATATAGCCCTGGATGGTCTCGGCGTTGGCCCCGGGGTAGGCGGTGGTGACCGTGATCAGGGCGTTCTCCATCTGTGGGTACTGGCGCAGCGGCAGTTTGCTCCAGGCCTGGAAGCCCAGCAGCACGATCAGCAGGCTGACCACGGTGGCCAGCACCGGACGACGGATGAACGGATCTGTAAAAGCCATGAGGATTCCTTGATCAGTTCGTGCGTGGTTGGCCGCTCTGTTCGGTGGGCAGCATCTTGTCCGGGGTGATGGCGATGTGCGCGCCATGGTCCAGCTTGATCTGCCCGCCGCTTACCACCTGTTCGCCGTTGCTCACGCCCTTGTTGATCAGCACCAGGCCGTTGCGCCGTTCGCCGGTTTCGATGAAACGCCGCTCGGCGATCAGCACCGGCTGGCCCTTGTCGTCTTTCTCGGGGCTGCCATCGGCGGCCTTTTTCTCGGCCACCACGTACAGCGAGTTACCGTACAGGGTGTAGGTGATGGCGCTTTCCGGTACCACCACCCGGGGCTGCGGATCGGGCAGCAGCACCTGCAGGTTGGTGAACATGCCCGGCAGCAGCTTGCCGTCGGGGTTGGCCAGGGTGGCGCGCACCTGCACGTTGCGCGTGGTGTCTTCGACCTTGGGGTTGATGGCGCTGATGGTGGCGGTGAACTGTTCCGCCGGGTAGGCGGCGACCATCACGCTGACCGACTGGCCCAGGGCGATTTTCGGCACTGCCTGTTCCGGGACGAAGAAGTCCACGTACAGGCTGCTGAGGTCCTGCAGGGTGGCGATCACCGTGCCGCTGGCCAGGTAGTCGCCGACGTCCACATGGCGAATGCCGATGGTGCCGCTGAAGGGCGCGATCAGGCGTTTTTTCGCCAGTGCCGCCTTGAGCTGATTGACCGTGGCCTTGTTCTTTTGCAGCACCGCCGACAATCGATCGTATTCGCCGCGGGAAATCGCCTGGCTGCCCACCAGCTGGCTGCCGCGGCCATAATCAAGCTGGGACAGGCCCAGGTCGGCCTTGGCGGTTTCCAGCAGGGCGCTTTCCACGTCGCTGTCGAGTTGCAGCAAGGGCTGGCCGGCCGTGACCTTCTGCCCGGATTCGAATTGCAGTTCCTTGACGGTACCGGCCACTTCCAGGCTGAGGTTGACCCCCTGCAGGGCCTTGAGGGTGCCGACCGTGGGCAGGCGGGTTTGCCACGGTTGTTCGCGAGCCGTGGCCACGGCCACGCTGATCGGCGGCTTGGGCACCGAGAAGAGCTTGACCTGCTGATAGATGGAGAAGGCCTTGTAGCCTGCCAGCAACAGCACGATCAGCAGGACGACACCCAACATGATAAACATGCGGCGACGCAGCATATTCCGGTTCCTTGGAAAACGAAGCTGGGAAAACCAAGCTGATTGCCGGAGACATTACTCCGACTTTCCGGGGGCTTCCAGATGACAATCCGGTCATCCGGAGTCCTGTTTTCCAATCCTGCGTGGCGGTGAAAACTAGACCAGGTGCAAATGGTTGTCCCAGAGCCCTGCCGGCAAATCCAGGGGCTTTGCCACCAGTTGTTTCTGGCGGCAGTCGTAGAAGCGGCAACGCCCCTGGCCCGAGGTCACGACAAAACCATCGGCCACCGCACCGACTCCGGCACAGTCCGGCAAGGGCGCGTCCAGGCGCACTTCGGCGCTGTCCAGGTCCCAGATGAAAAAGCGATTGCCGCGCGGAGCGGTGAGGGCCACCAGGCGCAGTTCGCTGTGCACCGCGACGCTGGCGGTGTAATGCCCCATCGCCTGCAACTGGTGCTCGGCCACCGGGAAGGCCTGGAACGGCTGCCCCGGGCGCTTGATCGCCAGCAACTGCGAGGACTCATGGGTATCGCCCATGAACTGCTGGCCGGTGACTATGGTGCCGTCGCCGGCGATGCCCATGTGGCGCACGCTGTTCATCTGCTGGGCCAGGGTTTCCTTGCTCAGCAGGCTGCCGTCGCGCTGCATCAGCACCAGGCTCGGTTCCATGGCGTTGAGGTTCATCTCGACGCGGCTTTCCGCTTCGGTGCGAATCCCGCCGTTGGCCACCACCAGGGTTTCGCCGTCCGGCATCCACGACACCTGGTGCGGGCCGATGCCGTGGGTCGGGATCTCGCCGCTGTGCACCAGGCGTTCGCCCTCGAACCGGTACACCCCGAGCAGGCCGCGACCTGGATCGCTTGTGTCGTTCTCGGTGGCGTACAGCCAGTCGCCGCTCTTGTGGATCACCGCGTGGCCATAGAAATGCCGGTTGGGTTGCGAGGCCAGGGTTTGCAGCAAGGCGCCGTCACGCAGGTCGATCAGGTAGCTTTCGGTGCCCGGACGGCGGGCGACGAACAGGGCGATCGGCAGCGTCGGGTGGTTGACGATGTCATGGCAGCGTTGACCGACCTGGGTGGCGAATACTGGCTGGCCATCCAGGCGATAGCCGACGGCGTAGTGCTTGCCGTCGCCGTCATCCCGCGCCGAGAGCAGCAGCGGGCCCTGGTCCTTGTGCTTGAACAGCGTCCAGCCACCCAGCGTGACGGCGCTCAGCAGCAGGCTGCCGAGTGCCAGAGCCTGACGTCGCAGCATGATCAGTCACCGTCGTTGGCGTTGAAGCCCAGTTGGATGCCCAGCGCCTTGGCCAGTTCGCCTTCGTGCAGGCGGTGGACGACGTTGAGGCTGTCGTAGATATCGTTCAGTTGCTGGCGGCCGGCGTCGTCGGCCAGCAGCTCGGTCAGCGAGCGCTGGGTGCTGGCGAACAGCTTCAGCGAGGCGGCGTAGGCGGCGTCGATCTTGTCGGCCAGCGGCTTCTGCTCGGCCGGCAACAGGCCGCGCAGGCCCTTGTTGTCGACCCCGGCCCAGACGGTCTGGGCCGCGGCGAGGCTGGCTTCCAGGCTCTGCATGGACGACTGGCTGCGCCAGGCGTCGGCCTGGAACGGCTGCGGAATGCCCTTGCTCTGACGGCCCATCGGCGTGCCGAGCTTCTTCTTCAGGGTGTCCAGCGCGGTGACCTGGACCCGCAGCAGATCGGCGATGGCCTCATGGGAGTCGGCGTAGCGCTGGTTGGGGAACTTGCTCAGTTGCGCGAGCATGCCGTCGCTGGTGTTCCAGCGCGACAGGATCTCTTCGGCGAGCTGTTTCTGGCGCTCGCCAATGGCGCTCAGCAGTGGGCAGTAGCGGGCTTTCTGCGCGCTGTCGGCCATGTCGATCTTGGCGTCGAACAGGATGTACTCGTAGGCCGAGAGGCCCTGTACCACGACACTGGATTTGGCCAGGGCGGCGGCGTCGATCTGTGGCGTGGCGGTGACCAGCTGTTCGACCTGACGGCCGACCAGGTTCTTCTTGTCCGGCCAGAACTGCACCTGCCAGGAGCGGTTGCCCTCGGCCAGCGGGCCGATCAGCAAGGGTTGCAGTTCGGCCCAGGCTTTCTGCGCGTGCAGGAAGTCGGCACGGGCGGTGTCCAGGCTTTGCTTGCCCTCACAGAAGGCCAGGGCGCTGATCGCCAGCTGGTGGTCGGCTTCGACCCAACGGCTGTAGGTCGGCAGGATCACCTGCTTGGCGATGGCCGCCGAGGTCACGGCTTGTGGGTCCTGCGGCGAGCAGGCGCCCAGGGCGAGCGCGGCAAGGCTGGTGAACAACAGCTTGGGACGGAACATGTTCGGGCTCCCGGTTCTTGTAGGAAGGCGTTAAAGAGAATTCAGGAATGCCAGCAACGCAGCGCGCTGCTCGGCATTGAAGGATAAAACCTGTTGCTGCGCCGCCCGGGCTTCGCCGCCATGCCAGAGCACGGCTTCGAGCAGGTTGCGGGCGCGGCCGTCATGCAGGAACTGGGTGTGGCCGCTGACCGTTTGCGTCAGGCCGATCCCCCACAGCGGCGGCGTGCGCCAGTCGCGGCCGCCGGCCTGGAATTCGCTGCGATTGTCGGCCAGGCCTTCGCCCATGTCGTGCAGCAGCAGGTCGCTGTAGGGTCGGATCACTTGATTGGCCAGCTCGGGCTCCGCGGCATCGACGGCGGTGGTGAATTGGGGGGTATGACAGGACTGGCAGCCGGCCTGGTAGAACAGGTTCTTGCCGGCCAGGACTTGTGGCGAGCCAACATCGCGGCGCGCCGGCACCCCGAGGTTGCGGCTGTAGAACAGCACCAGGCGCAGGATGTTGTCGCTGACTTCCGGTTCGCCATCCGGCCCGTTGCCATTGGGGGCCTGCTTGCAGGCGGTCTGGGCGTCGGTGCAGTCATCGAAGGGTCTCAGGCTGGTGGTCAGGCCCATATCACCAGAGAACGCGTGAACATTTTGTTGATTGAGGTTGGGTTGTCCGGCTTTCCAGCCAAAACGCCCGAGTACGGTCTTTTGCTGGGCGTCGTCCCAGACCCGGTTCGGCCGGCCGGCGATGCCGTTGCCAGCCTTGGCCTGCGCTTGGGCATTGGCCAGGATCGCCGCCTCGGGGATGGCTTCGAGCAGGCCCAGGCCGATCATCGGTGGGGCCACGCGCGCCGAGAAACGGGTGTCGGGATGCATCGGGCCATAGCCGAGCTGGGTGATCTGCAGCTTCGGCTTGCGCAGTTCGACTTCGCTGCCGTCCTTGAAACGCAGGGTCAGCGGTTCGTACTCGACCCGCACCTTGCCTTCCGGGGCGACACCAGGCACCGCCATGTCCTGGAACTGCCCGCCGTACACCGGCTCGGGCACTATGCCCAGCTGCTCGATGATCTTGGCGTAGGCCGGCTCATTGGGGATCGACAGGCGCACCAGCATCGACACCGCGTTGTCCGAGTCGGGCGTCGGCGGGTGGCCGCGGCCGTCCTTGATATGGCAGTTCTGGCAACCGTTGGTATTGAACAGCGGGCCCAGGCCGTCGCGGGCGGTGGTGGTCGAGGGGGCGATCACCCAGGGGCTGCGAAAGAAACTGTTGCCGACGCTGAAGTCCAGGCGCCGGGTCGGCGACAGGTTGGCCGACGGCATGGAAAAGGCGTTCTGGTCGCTCTTGCGCACGGTCGCTTCACCGCCGGAACGCGCTTCGCCCGGCTCGGCCTGGGTAAAACGCGGGGCGTCATCGCAGGCACTCAGGCTCAAGGCCATGAACAGCGTGGACCAGCGAAGCAGCGACGGGGGCATCGGATATCCTGCAGGACGAGCAAAACAAGGGCGCAAAGTCTAACAGGGCAGGGGAGTTTGAATAAGAGGAATTATCGTTCCGCTTGACCTGAGGCAAGGGCGGAGCACCCGCCTGTAGCCGCTGCCGAAGGCTGCGCTCGCCACCGAAGGGGGCGCAGGGTTTCAAGATCGCTGAAGGCCTGCGCCCTTATCGCAGCCTGCGGCAGCGGCTACAGGCCAGGCACAAAAAAGGCGACCCGAAGGTCGCCTTTTCATTCCCGCAACGCTGATCAGAACTCGTGATCGGCGTTGTCCGGGTTCAGGTCGCTGATGCCCAGCTTGCCCGCGGCCTGTTCGATCGAACCGGTCTGCTTGACCAGCGCGGCGATGGCGTCACGCACGATCTGGTTGCCCGCGTCGTTGCCGGCGGCGATCAGTTGGTCGTAGTGCTCACCCTTGTTGGCGTGATCGACCATGACCTGGATCTTGGCTTCGGTGGCGGCCAGGTCGGCTTTCAGCGTGGTGTCGGCGGCCGGGTCGATTTTCGCTACCAGCGACGACAGGCTGGCGCCGGTCAGCTTGGTGCCGTCGACGCGGGTGTACTCGCCCAGGTACACGTTGCGAATGCCCTTGGCATCGTAGAAGTGCGAGTTGTGGGTGTTGTCGCTGAAGCAGTCCTGCTCGTCTTCAGGGGAGTTGGCTTCCAGGGACACCTTCATGCGCTCGCCCGCCAGTTCGCCCAGGGACAGGCTGCCCATGCCGAACAGCATTTTGCGCAGGCCGCTTTCAGCAGGTTCCGCTTCCAGGGTGGCGCGGTAGTTGTCGGCCACGTTCGGTTTCCAGTTGCCGACCATTTCTTCCAGGTCGTTGACCAGCAATTGGGTCACGGCTTTCAGGTAGGCACGGCGACGGTCGTTGTGGCCACCGGTGGCGCCGGCGCCTTCCAGGTAGTCGGAAGCCGGGCGGTTGCCGGCGCCAGGGCCGGTGCCGTTCAGGTCCTGGCCCCAGAGCAGGAATTCGATGGCGTGGTAGCCGGTGGCGACGTTGGCCTCGGAACCGCCCAGCTCGTTGAGGCTGGCGAGTTTTTCCGGGGTGATGTCTTTCACGTCGACCTTGTCTTCGCCGACCTGGACTTCGGTGTTGGCGATGATGTTGGCGGTGGCGCCCGGGTTACCCAGTGCGTGCTCGTAGGACTTGTCGACGTAGTCGATCAGGCCTTCGTCCAGCGGCCAGGAGTTCACCTGACCTTCCCAGTCGTCGACGATGGTGTTGCCGAAGCGGAACACTTCGCTCTGCAGGTAAGGCACGCGAGCGGCGACCCAGGCAGCCTTGGCGGCTTTCAGGGTGTCGGCGTTGGGTTTGGCGAGGAAGGCGTCGATTGCGGTCTGCAGGGTCTTCGCGGTGGATTCGGCATCGCTGTATACGGCGAAGACCATGTCGGCGTAATGCGCGACAACCGCCTTGGCCGCCGCTTCATCGACCTTGCCGGCCGCAGGAGCGGTGGCCGGGGCTGCGGTGCTGGCGGCTGGAGCAGCGGCTTGCGGCGCGGCAGCCTTGTCTTTGCCTTCGCCGCAACCGGCGAGGGAAATAGCGATGGCCAACAGACTGGCGGTAGCCAGAGGCATACGAATCATGGCGAACATCCTGCTTCGAGAGAGGGGTGGACTGGCGCGAGGGGCGCGCAAAACTGCGACATAATGCGAAAGATTTGCATTATGTGTAAAGGGTTGTGGTTGTAAATATTTCCTATTCAGGAAGCGATTGCGCTGGATCAGGCTTAGGCGCGCAATCGTGCTTTCAGAGGATGGCCGCGTTACTGCGCTGGGCCTGTTTCAGGTAGGCGCTCAGCTCCCGTGCCGGCAGGGGTTTGCTGTAGTGATAACCCTGACCTTCGTGGCAGCCTTCGGAGATGATGTAGGCCTCCTGCTCGGCGGTTTCCACGCCCTCGGCGATCACCTGCATGCCCAGGCTTTTGCCCAGCTGGATGATCGCCCGCACGATGGTCGCATCGTCGTCGTCGTCCAGCAGGTCCTGGACGAAGCTCTTGTCGATCTTGATCTTGTCCAGCGGCAGGCTCTTGAGGTAGCTCAGGGACGAGTAGCCGGTGCCGAAGTCGTCGATGGCGATCAGCGCCCCTGAGCGGCGCAGGCTCAGCAGGTGCTGGGCGGCGGTGCTGATGTCTTCCATCAGGCCGGTTTCGGTGACTTCCAGCTCCAGGCTGCGCGGCGGCAGGCGGTAGATCTGCAGCAGGTTGTTGACCACCCGTGGCAGTTCGGCGTGGTGCAGTTGCACGGTGGACAGGTTGACCGCCATGCGCAGGTCGCTGAAGCCCAGGTCATGCCATTCGCGCAACTGGCGGCAGGCCTGGTCCAGCACCCATTCGCCGATGGCGATGATGGTGCCGTTCTGCTCGGCCAGGGGGATGAACAGGTCCGGCGGGACGAAGCCGTGTTCCGGATGCTGCCAGCGCAGCAGCGCCTCGACCCCGACCACCCGATGATCGCGGTAGCTGATCTGCGGCTGGTAGACCAGGTGGAACTGCTGGCGGGTCAGGGCTTCGCGCAGGTCCTTCTCCAGCTCGCGGCGCCGGCGCATCTCGCTGTCGACACTGGCGATGTAGAACTGATAACGGTTGCGCGACCGGCTCTTGGCCAGGGTCATGGTCTGCTCGGCTTTCTGCAGCAGCTTTTCGGTGCTGTCGCCGTCTTCCGGGAACAGGGTGATGCCGATGGTGGCGCGCAGACGGATTTCCTGATGGTCGAGGGCGAACGGCGCTTCCAGGTCGTCGAGAATGCTCTGCGCCAGTTCGGCGGCTTCGTAGGGTTGTTCGATATCGGCCTGGACCAGGGCGAACTGGTCGCCGCCGAGGCGGGCGAGGGCGCCCAGGCGACCGCTGTGGGCCCGCAGGCGATCGGCCAGGGCCAGCAGCAACTGGTCGCCGGTCTGGTAGCTGAACTGTTCGTTGATGCCCTTGAAGTCGTCGAGGCCGACACAGAGCACCGCGACCCGGCGTTGCAGGCGGCCGGCATCGATCAGGATCTTGTCCAGTTGCTGCTGCAACTGCTGGCGGTTGGGCAGGCCGGTGAGGAAGTCGTACTGGGCCATGCGCAGCAGGCTGTTTTCCGCTTCATGGCGCAGGTGCGTGTTGCGCTCGATCGACGCCAGCAACTGGTTGGCGGTATTGATCCAGATCCCCAGCTCGTTTCGCTCGTGGCCCTTGAGCAAGGGAATCTGATGCTCGCTGGGGCGGTCCGGGTTGATGGTGGTCAGGTGCTCGATGATCCGCGACAGCGGCTTGGTCAGCAGCCAGTGGTAAACCAGATACAGCACCAGGCCCATGGCCAGGGCGCGCAATACGCCGGAAATGAAAATGATCACCGAGCTGACGATGAAGCCCTGGCCGTAGGTGGCCGTGTCGAGGGTAATGCTCAGGTCGCCGTAGTATTCGCTGTAGGGGCCACGACCCACCAGTTGGGTGGTGAAGGTGCGCTCCTTGCCGAGGATCAGGTCGGTCAGCCAGCGGCTGGGAGATGTCTGCAACTCACGGGTTTTTTCCGCGAGCATGGTTTCGTTGGGATGGCCAATGGAGGCCATGCGCACGGCATCGTCCTGGAACAGGCCTTCGATGACTTGCATGCCCATTTCGCGGTCCAGGCTGTAAACGGCCTGGGTCGAGGGGTCGCGAAACATGTCGAGAATGCGCTGGGCATCATTAGCGACCGCCTGCCGAGTCTTGTAAGCATCGAAGACGATTTGTGCGCAGCTCAGAACTACGCCCACTATCAGTGCCGACAGCAGCACAACCCGGAGCAACTTCACCGACAAGCTGTTTTTGAGTTCCAGCTTCAAAGGGTTATTCCTTGTTCCGTGCGTGTAGCGTCAAGTTGCCATGAGTATTGGCAATCCCGTGATGGCAGTCAAAGGGACAATCAGGCCCAGGATATTTCACCTGTAGGCTTGGCTGGAATGCCGGGAGCCAGCCTATCCGCGCTTATCGGTTATATGTCGGTAGCCAAGCCTTGCAACTTGAGGGACGGCGGCGATTTTTTACCTGAGCGGATGTTAGCGCGCCGGGCTGGCGCGGCAAGCCGGCCGCTTGCCGGTAAAACGAAAAAACCCGGCAATGCCGGGTTTTTTTGACTGCAAACGGGCTTAGGCGACGAAGGTCTTGCCTTCGAACTGCTCGGCCACGAATTTCCAGTTGACCAGGTTCCAGAACGCTTCGACGTACTTGGGACGCAGGTTGCGGTAGTCGATGTAGTAAGCGTGTTCCCAGACGTCGCAGGTCAGCAGCGGGGTGTCGCCGCTGGTCAGCGGGTTGCCGGCGCCGATGGTGCTGGCCAGGGCCAGGGAGCCGTCAGCCTTTTTCACCAGCCAGCCCCAACCGGAACCGAAGGTACCGACGGAAGTCTTGGTGAATTCTTCCTTGAACTTGTCGAACGAACCGAAAGCCGCGTTGATGGCCTCGGCCAGTGCGCCGGTTGGTTGACCGCCAGCGTTTGGCGCCAGGCAGTTCCAGTAGAAAGTGTGGTTCCAGACCTGAGCGGCGTTGTTGAAGATACCGCCCGAGGAAGACTTGACGATCTCTTCCAGGGTTTTGCCTTCGAACTCGGTGCCTGGCACCAGGTTGTTCAGGTTCACGACATAGGTGTTGTGGTGCTTGTCGTGGTGGTATTCCAGAGTTTCCTTGGAAATGTGCGGCTGCAGGGCATCGTGTGCGTAAGGCAGCGGCGGCAATTCGAAAGCCATGGTGATTCTCCTAATCAGGTCAGTTGCGGTGAGCGCAAGGCCGATCACGGGCGGCCAGACAAGCGCCGGGGAGTTTGTACTCTTTGCGGCGCAGGGTTCGGATCATAGCACCGGGGGTGCGGCATAACCACGCAACAACTGTGTGGGATAGAGGTTCCAGAGCCTTTTGGAATAAATCATGCGGCGCTGAGGAGTTGAATCGCGACACTGAACATCATCACTGCCACCAGCAGGTCGAGAATGCGCCAGGTGCTCGGCCGTGCCAGCCATGGAGCCAGCCACGCGGCGCCGAGGGCGAGGGTGAAAAACCACAGCAGCGAAGCGCTGGCCGCGCCGACCACATAGGCGCCGGGTTCGGTCTGTTGCGCGCCCAGCGAGCCGATCAGCAGCACCGTGTCCAGGTACACATGGGGGTTGAGCAGGGTCACCGCCAACGCGCTGAGCAGTACCGCGCGCAGCGAGCGGACGGTCTGGTTCTCGCCCTGCTGCAGGCTCTGTTTGGAGCAGGCGCGACGCAGCGCCTGGCTGCCGTACCAGATCAGGAATGCGGCGCCGCCCCAGCGGGCAACCGCCAGCAGCGTCGGGCTCTGCGCCAGCACCGTGGCCAGGCCGAATACCCCGGCCGCCACCAGCAACGCATCGCAAGTCACGCACAGCACGGCCACCGGCAGGTGGTGTTCACGGCGCAGGCTCTGGGCCAGGACAAAAGCATTCTGGCTGCCGATCGCCATGATCAGCCCGGCCGCTACCAGCAGCCCGTTAACGTAGCTCTGCCACATGTCGTTTACTCCTCGCCCGCCGCCAGTTGCCGCAGCACGTGCATGGCGCGCTCGGCATCGGCCTTACCGACAAACAGATGATCGTGGTAGTAGCCGGCGATCACGTTGCAGCTGATCCCGGCCTTGCCCAGGGCGCTGGCGAACGCGGCGGTCAGGCCGACGGCTTCCAGGGCCGAATGCACGTTCAGGGTGATCCAGGCCGCGACGTAGTCGAAACCCAACCCCAGGCGTTCGGCTTGCTGGCGCTCGAGGATCACCGTGAGCCCTTCCTGCTCGCGAAAGCTGCCCAGTACGTCGGTGCCCTCGAGCAGCGCGCGATCGGCGATGGAGCAGAACACGTAGTCACCGGGGTTGAGCTGCGGGCTCATGCTGCGCAGCAGGGTATCGAGGGAGGTTTCGCCAGCCATGAAAAAGGTCCTTGAACGAGAAAGCATGCTGGCTATTCTCCGGTTGCAGGCTGTATAAGAAAAACCAATATTACTGATCGCTCATTAGGAAAACTGATGTTCGACTATAAATTGCTGTCCGCCCTGGCCGCGGTGATCGAACAGGCCGGATTCGAGCGTGCCGCGCAGGTGCTGGGGTTGTCGCAGTCGGCCATTTCCCAGCGCATCAAGCTGCTCGAGGCGCGGATCGGCCAGCCGGTGCTGGTTCGGGTCACGCCGCCGGCGCCGACGGAAATCGGCCGGCGCCTGCTCAACCATGTGCAGCAGGTACGCCTGCTCGAACGCGACCTGCAGAGCCAGGTGCCGGCCCTGGACGAGGAAGGCTTGCCGGAGCGTCTGCGCATCGCCCTCAACGCCGACAGCCTGGCCACCTGGTGGGCTGAGGCGGTGGGCGACTTCTGTGCCGAGCAGCACTTGCTTCTGGACCTGATCGTCGAAGACCAGACCGTCGGCCTCAAGCGCATGCGAGCCGGGGAAGTGGCGGCCTGTGTCTGCGCCAGCGAGCGGCCGGTGGCCGGTGCCCGCAGTGTGCTGCTGGGGGCCATGCGCTACCGCGCCCTGGCCAGCCCGGCGTTCCTGGCGCGGCATTTTCCGCAGGGTGTGCAAGCCGAGCGCCTGGCCCGGACGCCGGCCCTGGTGTTCGGCCCGGACGATTTCCTGCAGCACCGCTACCTGGCGGCGCTGGGGGTCGATGGCGGGTTCGAGCATCATCTGTGTCCCTCGTCCGAGGGCTTCATCCGCCTGACCGAAGCCGGCCTGGGCTGGGGGCTGGTGCCCGAACTGCAGGTGCGCGACCAGTTGGCGCGGGGTGTGTTGGTGGAGCTTTTGCCAGATAAGCCGATCGATGTGCCGCTGTACTGGCATCATTGGCGCAATGGTGGCCAACTGCTGGGCCTGCTAACCGAGCACCTGGCGCGTTCTTCGGCGCAATGGCTGGTGCCGTTGGCGTGACACCAGGCGTCAAGGCATCAGGCAATAGCGTTAAGCAATACATAGTGCGACAGGCATGAAACACGAAAGCAATCGGAGCAAGTCATGAAAATTCTGGTCACCGGCGCAAGCGGCTTCATTGGTGGACGCTTCGCGCGTTTTGCCCTTGAGCAGGGCCTGGATGTACGGGTCAACGGGCGTCGGGCCGAAGGTGTGGAGCATCTGGTGCGGCGCGGGGCCGAGTTCGTCCAGGGTGACTTGAGCGATGCCGATCTGGTGCGCGACCTGTGCCGCGATGTCGATGCGGTGGTGCACTGCGCGGGGGCGGTGGGGCTCTGGGGGCGTTATCAGGATTTCCATCAGGGCAACGTGCTGGTCACCGAAAACGTGGTCGAGGCTTGCCTCAAGCGCCATGTCCGGCGCCTGGTGCACCTGTCGTCGCCGTCGATCTATTTCGACGGTCGCGACCATCTGGGCCTGACCGAAGAACAAGTGCCCAAGCGCTTCAAGCATCCTTATGCCGCCACCAAATACCTGGCGGAGCAGAAGGTGTTCGGCGCCCAGGAGTTCGGCCTGGAGGTGCTGGCGCTGCGTCCGCGTTTTGTCACCGGCGCCGGCGACATGAGCATTTTCCCGCGGCTGTTGAAGATGCAGCGCAAGGGCCGCCTGGCGATCATCGGCAACGGCCTGAACAAGGTCGACTTCACCAGTGTGCAGAACCTCAACGAAGCGCTGCTCAGCAGTCTGCTGGCCAGCGGCTCGGCCCTGGGCAAGGCCTACAACATCAGTAACGGCGCGCCCGTGCCGTTGTGGGACGTGGTGAACTATGTGATGCGCCAGATGGGCGTGCCACAGGTCACGCGCTACCGCTCCTTTGGCCTGGCCTACAGCGTGGCGGCCCTCAATGAAGGTTTCTGCAAGCTCTGGCCGGGCCGTCCGGAGCCGACCCTGTCACGCCTGGGCATGCAGGTCATGAACAAGAACTTCACCCTGGATATCAGCCGCGCCCGCCATTATCTGGATTACGAACCGAAGGTCAGCCTGTGGACCGCCCTGGATGAATTCTGCGGCTGGTGGAAGGCCCAGGACATACGCTGAAAATAAACACTGAACCGAGTTCGAGGTTCAGGGTCGATCAGGGCGGCGGGTTAGCGGTTTATACTCGCCGCATTCAGCTATCACCGCGGTTTTAGAAAGGTTGCCCCATGCGTAACGATGCCAACGACGACTTCGACGATGTTCCAAGCCTGCGTGCCGATACCCTCGACGATGATTTCCCGACCACCGCCGCGGGCCGCGCGCGTACTTCGGTGCATTCGCGCAGCGTGCCGGTAACCAAGGTCAAGGCGCCGAGTGCCGGGCCGCTCTGGGCGCTGGTCGGTGCCTTGTTCTTCGCCTTTATCGGCCTGGCCTGGTGGAGCTTCCAGCAGATCTCGCTGATGGAGCAGCAACTGGTCGCCACCCAGGAGAGTTTCGCCCGCATCAGCGAAGAAGCGGCGGGACGCCTGCAGGATATTTCCGGCAAGGTGGTTGCCAGCCAGTCCAGCGTCAACAGTGACAGCGAAGCCTTGAAGCTGCAGATCAAGCAGCTGGAAAGCCGCCTGCAGGACCAGGGCAAGCAGCAAGGCGTGGCCGGGCAGGCCACGGACCTGGACAAGCGCCTGGCGCAGATGACCGCGCAGGCCACTGAGCAACAGACGGCCAACAGCCAGTTGCAGGCGCAGGTGAAAACCTTGAGCAGCGAACTGGCGGCCCTGAAGAGCGCGCCTGCCGACACCAGCAAGGTCGATGCCCAGTTCAAGAGCCTGAACGGCGAGATCGCCGCCTTGAAAAGACAGGGCAACCCGAGCGCCGCCATCGAACGCCTGGAGCAGGACATCATCGTGCTCAAGAGCCAGCAGGACAATCGTCCCGCCGCTGCCCAGGGTGGCACCAACACCGCCGAGTTCGACGCCTTCCGCGGCCAGGTCACCCGCAACATCAATACCCTGCAGAGCCAGATCCAGAATCTGCAGCAGCAGCTCAATACCCGCCCCTGACCTTGACCACCTTCCCGCGCCTGGCGTGGGAAGGTCGTGGTCTTGCCTCGCGCCTCCCTGCTTCGCTGAATACTCGACCATATCCCGCAGCCGTCTACGCTCTTGAAACACCAACAAGAACGAGGGACGCGCAATGAGGGGATTGCTGAGAGCCACGGTGCTGGGGTGGCTGCTGGTGTTCTGCACCAGCCAGGTCCAGGCGGCGGACGATGCCACGGCGGCCAAGGCCCTGCTGGAAAAGGCCCTGGCCTATTACCACGACCAGGGTGACAAGGCCTTCGCCGCGTTCAGCCGGCAGGGCGAGTTCGTCGACAAGGACCGTTATGTGTTTGTGGTCGACACCAAGGGGGTGATGCTGGCCAGTGGCGGGCCGTCGTCGGCGCTGATCGGCCGCGATGTTTCCGAAGTGCTCGGGCCGGATCTGCAAAAGGCCTTCAAGGACGCGCTGAAGATTCCCGAGGGCAATGGCATCCAGCAAGCCGAATACCGCTGGCAAAACTGGGCCGACGGCAAGGTCGAGCGCAAGCATGTGTATTTCCAGCGGGTCGGCGAGCGAATCCTGGCGGTCGGCTATTACCTGCCACGGGCTTCCGCCGAGCAGGCCAGGGCCTTGCTGGACAAGGCGGCGAGCGAGCTGGTCAAGGACGAGAAGGGCACGCTGACGGCGATCAACTCGCTCAAGGGCGGTTTCCTGCAGGACGACCTGTATGTGTTCGTGGTCGACCTGGACAGCCAGCGCTACGTGGCCCACGGCACCAATTTGCGGCTGATCAATACCGACTTCAACAAGGTCAAGGACCCGGATGGCAAACCGGTGGGCGAGCCTATCCTGGCGCTGATGGCCGCCCAGGATCAGGGCGAGTATGAGTACCGTTGGAAGAACCCGGTGACAGCCAAGGTGGAAGACAAGCACGCCTACCTGCGCAAGGTCGGGCACTTCCTGGTGGCGGTGGGGTATTACAGCCCGTGAGGGCCGGTCGCCGGCCGGCTCGCGTGTAGATAGAGCCGGCTGGCGATACCGCTATTTGACCTTGTCTTCACGCCCGCGCAGCAGCGCGTTGGGCATGGCGAGCGCCGCCGCCAGCCCCAGCAACGACACCGCCGCGCTGACCATCAGCAAGTGTTTGAAGGTCAGCAGCAACTCAGCCCGCAAGGCTCCCTGTTCCGGACCCGGCGCGGCATTCAGGCCATCGAGCAGCACATTGCCCGAGTGGCCTTCGCCGATCAGCGCCGAACCGCTCAGCTGGGCGAAGCTGGAATCCTGCAACAGCGCCAGCAGCAGCGCCGACATCAAGGCCACGCCCATCGCGCCGCCCAGGGAGCGGAACAGGTTGGTGGTGCTGGTGGCGACCCCGATGTCCCGTTGCTCCACCGAGTTCTGGCTGCCCACCAGCGAGGTCGGGAATTGCATGCCGGAGGCAATCCCGCTGAACAACATGAACACGCTGCTCAGCAGCACCGCCTGGGGTGGGCTGAAGGCCATGCCGAGAACGGTCAGCGGCATCAACAGGGCGCCACTGAGGATCATCGGTTTGTAGCGACCGGTCACCGAGGTCATGCGCCCGGCGAAGTAGGCGCCTATCGGCAGGCCGATGGCCAGCGGCAACAGGTGCAGCGCAGCGCTGTCGGCACCGGCGCCGGTGACGCTCTGAAAGCGCAACGGCATCAGCACCGTCAGCGAGATGGCCTGGAAGCTGGTGAAGAACACCGTGCACCAGCACAGCATGGCGTTGCGGTTGGCAAACAGGTGCATGGGCAGCAGCGGTTCTTCCGTGCGCCGTTCATGCCAGGCGAACAGGGCCAGGGCGACGACGGCACAGGCCAGCAGGCCCAGCACCTCTTGGCTGCGCCAGGCGTGACCCTGGCCGAAATGGGTGATCGCCAGCAGCAGGGCGGTCAGGCCGATGATCATCAACAGCGTGCCGAGGTAGTCGATGATCGGTTTGCGCTGCGGGATAGGCAGTCCTCGCAGGTTGCGCCTGGCCACCAGCCAGGCGCCCAGGCCCAGGGGCAGGTTGATCAGGAACACCCAGCGCCAGGACAGGTATTCGGTCATGTAGCCGCCGAGCACCGGGCCGGCGACGCTGGCCGCCGCGTACATGCTGCTGAAGTAACCCTGGTAACGCCCGCGTTCGCGGGGCGGGACTATGTCGCCGATGATCGCCTGGCTGACCGAAATCATCCCGCCGGCGCCGATGCCCTGGAAGATCCGCGCCAGCACCAGCTGTTCCATGTTCTGCGCCATGCCGCAGAACAGCGATGCCAGGGTGAACAGGCCCATGCCGAACAGCATCAGCTTGCGCCGCCCGTAGAGGTCGCCGAGCTTGCCGTAGATCGGCACCGCCACGGTCATGGCCACCATGTAGCCGGAAATCACCCAGGCCAGCAGGCTGACGTCCTTGAACTGCGCGGAGATGGCGGGCATGGAGACCGCGACTATGGTCTGGTCCAGGGCGCCGAGGAAGATCGCCAGCATCAGGGCGATCAGTACGCTGCGAAGAGCCAATTGGGGTTGGCCAGGCGGGTTGGGATGGGTCACGAAAGAACCTGCGGGCAGTGATTGACCCGCAAGGGGCAAGGCGAGCGGGAATGCTCGCCAGTGTACTCGATAGGCCCCTACTCGATAGCCTCATAAGGAAGGCCGACGTAATTTTCCGCAATGGTTTTGCGACCGGCCTCGGAGTCGACGAAGTACGCCAGCTCCGACTCGGCGATGCGCTGGCTGAAGTCGTCGGAGTCGGGGAAACGGTGCAGCATCGCGGTCATCCACCAGGAGAAACGCTCGGCCTTCCAGATCCGCCGCAGGCAGATTTGCGAATACTTTTTCAGCAGGTCGGTGCGCTGCTCGCGGTAGACCTTGAGCAGAATGTTGAACAGTGTGCTGACATCGCTGGCGGCCAGGTTCAGGCCCTTGGCCCCGGTGGGCGGCACGATGTGCGCGGCGTCGCCGACCAGGAACATCCGTCCGTATTGCATCGGCTCGACCACGAAGCTGCGCAGTGGCGCGATGCTTTTCTCGATCGACGGCCCGGTCACCAGGCGCTCGGCCAGCTCCTCGGGCAGGCGCTTCTTGAGCTCGTCCCAGAAGCGTTGATCGGACCAGTCGGCGACATTTTCCTCCGCCGGTACTTGCAGGTAGTAACGGGTGCGGGTGGTCGACCGCATGCTGCACAGGGCGAAACCGCGTTCGTGGCGGGCGTAGACCAGTTCGTCGTGGACCGGCGGGGTATCGGCGAGAATGCCGAGCCAGCCGAACGGATAGACGCGCTCGAAAACCTTGAGCTTGTCGGCCGGGATCGACTGTCGGGCGACCCCGTGGAAACCGTCGCAACCGGCGATGTAGTCGCAGTCCAGGCGATGGGGCTCGCCCTGGTAATCGAAGGTCAGGTAGGGCTGGTCGCTCTGCATGTCGTGGGGGCGCACGTTATCGGCCTGGTACAGGGTCCGGGCGCCGACGGCCTGGCGGGCTTGCATCAGGTCGCGGGTGACTTCGGTCTGGCCGTAGATCGTGACGCTCTTGCCGCCAGTGAGGGCGTGCAGGTCGATGGCCACCCGGCGACCGTCGAGGGCCAGCTCGAAGCCGCCGTGCACCAGGCCTTCGGCGTCCATGCGCTGGCTGACCCCGGCCTGGCGCAGCAGGTCGACCATGCCTTGTTCCAGTACCCCGGCGCGGATGCGCCCGAGTACGTAATCCGGGGTTTGTCGTTCGAGGATCAGGGTATCGATGCCGGCCTTGTGCAGCAGCTGGCCGAGCAGCAATCCGGAGGGGCCGGCGCCAATGATGGCGACTTGAGTTTTCAGGGTTTTCATTGTTTTTATGACTCGCAAGCTTCACGCGAACAGGTTCGCTGAGTGATTTTTATGTTTCGAGTGCCTGCATTTTTCACTTGTGATGCTGTCAGTTGAAGGTGAAAACTGAGCCGATACCTGTTCATTTCACCAATCGGTGCGATTATCGCCCGTCACCCAGAGGCCTGGATTGCAGTTATGAATAAGCCTGCCTTGCCTTCAATTCCGGTGTTCAAACTCTATGGGGAAAGCCTGGATTGGCCGACACCGGACCTGCTGCACTGCGAAACCATTTCCAAGCGCAGCCGCGAGCACCATTGGGAAATCAAACCGCATCGGCATGCCGATCTCTGTCAGTTGCTGTTCGTGCATCGCGGGCAGGCCGAGCTTGAGATCGAAGGCCAGCGCACGTTGCTGGGGGAGTCGGCGCTACAGATCCTGCCGGCCCTGTCGGTGCACGGCTTTCGTTTTTCCGAAGACATCGACGGTTATGTGGTGACCCTGGCGGCGCCCTTGATGGCCCATCTGCAAGCCCAGTTGGGGCACTCGGTGAATGCCCTGGCCGTGGCCGAGAGCTACCCGGCGGGCGCCGACGGCGACTACCTGAACAGCCTGTTTGCCGCGTTGCAGAATGAGTACCAAGGGCGTGAGCCAGCGCGGGAAATGCTCATGCATTCGCTGGTCAGCGTGATCATGGTGTGGGTCAGCCGCCAGGCGATCCGGCGCCGCAGTGCCAGCCAGCGGCCGCAGCGGGCACGGGAGTATTTCAATGGCTATATCCAGCTGGTGGAAAACCACTATCGCGAACATGTGAAGGTCGAGGACCTGGCGCACAAGCTGGGGATTTCCGTTTCCCACCTCAATGGCACCTGTCGTGAACTGGCGGGCCAGCCGGCCCTGCAGATCATGCACGAGCGCCAGCTGCTGGAGGCCAAGCGCCTGCTGACCTACACCAGCATGACCATCTATGAGATTTCCGACACCCTGGGGTTTTCCGATCCCACCAACTTCACCCGGCTGTTCCGCCGCCGCGTCGGGATCTCGCCCAAGGCTTTCCGCGACCGCTTGAAGAGCGATCACGAACAGTGACGCCGCGCGTCTGCATCATTTCAGGGAGTTGAGGGTCGCGGTGTGCGGGATGCACTGGTCGACGTTGCAACTGGCATAGACACGGGGCTGCTGCCGGGCCTGCTCGACGCGATAGGCCGCTGTTCCATACAGCGCCAGGGTCACGGTGCAGGTGACGAAAATGGCCAGGTATCTTCTTGTTTTGATGTTCATGGCAAACACCTCTGAACGAATACCCCTGCGCGTGTGGGGGTACTGTTATCAGCATAGATCAGCCATAGGGATCAGCCATGGCCGCGGGCCAGGTTGCGGGCAGCGTGTTGACGGGGTATTCAGCGGTCTTATCGGGTTTTACAGGCCCTTGTCCCACTCCGGCTCCTCGGGGAAACGCAGCACCAGGAAATCCAGCATGCTGCGCAGGGCCACCGGCATATGTTTGCGCGAGGCATAGACCGCGTACATGGGCATTTGCCGGGGCTCTGCCTGGGGCAGCAGGCGCACCAGTTCGCCGCTGTGGATATACACCCAGGCCTGGTAGGTGGGCAGCATGGCCACGCCGGCCCCGGCCATGGTCGCGCGCAACAGGGTGCTGGCGTCGTTGGCGCTGATATTGCCCTGCACCGGTACCGAAACCTGTTCGCCGCCCTGTTCGAAATGCCACAGGCTCTTGCCGAAATAGGAGTGGGTCAGGCAGTTGTGCTGGCTGAGCTCCTCGACCCGCTGTGGCGTCGGGTGCTCGCGCAGATAGGCCGGGGAGGCGCAGATCACCGAGCGGCATACCGTCAGCCGCCGGGCGATCAGGTTCGGATCCAGGTCGTTGCTGGCGCGGATCGCCAGGTCGATGCGTTCGTCCACCAGGTTCACCGCGCGGTCGAGCATCTGCAGGTCGATGCTGACGCCGGGGTAGCGCTTGACGTAGGCGGCCATGGCATCCGCCAGCTGGGCCTGGCCGAACGAGGTGCTGGCGCTGATGCGCAGCAAGCCGCGGGGCACATCGTCCGGTTCGCTGACGGCGGCCTGCATGTCCATCGACAACTCGAGCATCTGCTGGCAGCGCGGCAGGATCTCGGTGCCCGCCGCGGTCAGGCTCAGCTTGCGGGTGGTGCGGTGCATCAGCCGGGCGCCGACCCAGTCCTCCAGCTCCGCCAGATAGCGCGAAACCACCGGCCGCGAGAGGTCCAGGTGGTCGGCGGCGGCCGACTGGCTGCCAAGATCGACTACGGTGACGAAGACGCGCATTGCTTGAAGACGATCCATGATTTGCCCGCTTTCAGAAACAAACTATGTCCAAGCATCGCATTTTTTGTAACGAGTGCGGCAACTAAGCTTCATCTCCATCGCCACCTACCCATGGCCACTTACGGCCGACAGACCATCGGAGCTGCACATGATCGGATTCACCTCACTCAAGCGCCTGCTGCTGGCGACCGCCACCCTGGGTTTCGCCGCCCATGCCGCCGCCGTCGAGCCGGCCCTGAAGCTGGATGTGTACAACCCGGGGACTGCGGCGATCTTCCCGGTGACCTCGGTGCTGGTCAGCGGCAAGAAGGAAGCGATTCTGGTGGACGCGCAGTTCGGCAAATCCCAGGCCGAGCAACTGGTGGAAAAGATTCGCGCCAGCGGCAAGCAACTGACCACCATCTACATCAGCCACGGTGACCCGGACTACTACTTCGGCCTCGACACCATCACCCAGGCCTTCCCCAAGGCCAAGGTCGTGGCGTCGCAGCCGACCGTCGAGCACATCAAGGCCACCGTCGACGGCAAGCTCGCGTTCTGGGGGCCGAAAATGGGCGCCGACGTGCCGGCCAAGACCATTGTGCCGGGCGTGCTCAAGGGCCACAGCCTGACCCTGGAAGGGCAGAAGCTGGACATCATCGGCCTGGACGGCAAGCAACCGGACCGCACCTTCGTCTGGATCCCGTCGATCAAGGCGGTCGTCGGTGGCGTGGTGGTGGCGGAAAACATCCATGTGTGGATGGCCGACACCCAGACCGCGCAATCCCACAAGGACTGGCTGACCACCCTGGATACCATCGCCGCGCTGAAGCCCCAGACCGTGGTGCCGGGCCATTACCTCGGTGAAAGCGCCCGCTCCCTGGTTCCCGTGCATTTCACCGCCGACTACATCAAGGCCTTCGATGAAGAAACCGCCAAGGCCAAGGATTCCGCCGAACTGATCGCGGCGATGAAAAAGCGTTACCCGGACCTGGGCGAAGACAGCTCCCTGGAGCTGAGCGCCAAGGTCGCCAAGGGCGAAATGAAGTGGTGATTCGACCGTCCCCGCGCCTGGCGCGGGGGCATTCCCTGTAAGGCCCTGTGTCGCTTATCGAAACTGGAGAACTGTCATGAGCAAGATTGCAATCATTGGTGCTACCGGTCGTGCGGGTAGCCAACTGCTGGAAGAGGCCCTGCGTCGTGGTCACAGCGTCACCGCGATAGCCCGTGACCCGGCGAAAATCGGCAATCGCGCCGGTGTGGTGAGCAAGGCGGTCGACGTACTGGACGGCGCGGCGTTGCAGGCCGCGGTCGCCGGTCACGATGCGGTGATCAGCGCGGCGCACTTTTCCACTATCCCGCCCAAGGCCGTGATCGAGCCGGTGAAAAAGGCCGGCGTCAAACGCCTGCTGGTGGTGGGCGGTGCCGGTTCGTTGCTGTTGCCCGACGGTAGCCGGGTAATCGACGCCGCCGGTTTTCCGGATGAGTACAAGGCTGAAGCCAGTGCCGGCAGTGTGTTCCTCGATACCCTGCGCCAGGAGAAAGAGCTGGACTGGACCTTCCTGTCGCCGTCGGCGGAGTTCGTCGAAGGCGAGCGCCGCGGGCAGTTCCGCCTCGGCCAGGACCATCTGCTGGTGAGCGCCGAAGGCAAGAGCTGGATCACCTTCGCCGACTACGCCATCGCCATGATCGATGAGGTGGAAACAGCGAAGCACCCCCGCCAGCGTTTCACGGTCGGTTACTGAGACATCCTGTAGTCGCTGCCGAAGGCTGCGATCGGCTGCGCAGCAGTCGTAAAACCAGACACCGCGTTTTTGCAGGTACAAGGTGTTGACCGGATTACGACCGCTGCGCGCTCGATCGCAGGCTGCGCCAGCGGCTACATCGGCTACATCGGCTACGGGGCTATCTGGCCCGGGCCTGTTCCACCAGCCAGTCCAGCAACGCCCGTAACTGCGGCGATGGCGCTGAGCGATCGGGGTGGACCAGGTAGTAGCCCAGGCCAGTGCGCACCTTCAATGCAAATGGCATGACCAGCCGCCCGGCGCTCAGGTCTTCGCCGATCAATGCCCAGTCGCCAATGGCCACTCCCGTCCCCTGGGAGGCCACCGACATCGCCAGGTCCAGGGTTTCGAAATGCTGCCCCTTGCCGATGTTGTTCAGCACCGTTCCCGAGGCTTTCAGCCAGGTATTCCAGTCATGGGTATCCAGGGTCGGATGCAGCAGCATGTGTTGCTGCAGGTCGGCCGGGGTCTTCAGCGCTATCGCCCCTTCGAGCAATGCCGGTGAACACACCGGCGTCAGCTGTTCGTCGAACAGGTGATAGGCGCCGAGGGTGGAGGGAGGCGGGGCGCCGTAAATCACCGCGGCATCGAACTGTTCGCGGCTGAAGTCGACCCCGTGCTGCACTGTGGTGGTCAGCCGCACAGGCACGTCCGGCCGCTCCTTCTGCCACTGCATCAGGCGCGGCAACAACCAGCGCATCACGCAGGTGGACGCCTTGAGTTGCAGGGTGTCGCGGTTTCCCCCGACCTGTTCCACGCCCTCGCTGATCAGGCCGAACACCTGCTCCACCCGTGGCAGCCATTCCCGTCCTTCGCTCGTCAGGCTCAGGCCGCGGGCCTGGCGCTGGAACAAGGCATAACCCAGGTGACTCTCCAGGCCGGCGATCTGCCGGCTCACCGCACCCTGGGTGATATGCAGCTGCTCGGCCGCGTGGGTGAAGTTGCAGCAGCGCGCGGTGATCAGAAAGGTGTGCAGCGCGGGCAGGGGCGGGAGGCGTTTCATAAAGGGCCAAGGCATGACGTGAGGACATGGCTAGTATGACTTTTTATCCATTGTTCCCGCTACACGCGGCCCGTTCCAATGACGCCTTCCCCGTGCCTGGCCATGCAGCGGCCAGCCAGGCACACCGTCTCAAGCGAACAAGAAGGGCAAGACATGGCGACGTGCGGCGAAGTGTTGGTCAAGTTACTCGAAGGTTATGGCGTCGAGCAGGTCTTCGGCATTCCCGGGGTGCATACCGTCGAGCTGTATCGCGGCCTGGCCCGTTCGCGCATCCGGCATGTCACGCCGCGTCACGAGCAGGGCGCCGGATTCATGGCCGACGGTTATGCCCGCACCAGCGGCAAGCCGGGGGTGTGCTTCATCATCACCGGCCCGGGGATGACCAACATCACCACCGCCATGGGCCAGGCCTATGCCGACTCGATTCCGATGCTGGTGATCTCCAGCGTGCAGTCGCGCAACCAGCTCGGCGGCGGTCGCGGCAAGCTGCACGAGCTGCCGAACCAGGGCGCCCTGGTGGGCGGGGTGGCGGCCTTCTCCCATACCCTGATGTCCGCGGCGGAACTGCCGGGCGTGCTGGCCCGCGCCTTCGCGCTGTTCCAGGCTGGCCGCCCGCGCCCGGTGCACATCGAGATCCCCCTCGACGTGCTGGTGGAGGAGGCCGATGAGCTGCTCGACAGCGAACCGGTGAGCATCGCCCGGGCCGGCGCCGCGCCCGCCGCGGTTGCCCGGATGAGCCAGTTGCTGGCGGGCGCCCGGCGCCCGCTGATCCTCGCCGGTGGCGGCGCGATCGATGCCGCTGCATCCCTGACCCGCCTCGCCGAATTGCTCCAGGCCCCCGTGGCCCTGACCATCAATGCCAAGGGCATACTGCCGTCGCGGCACCCGCTGCTGATCGGCTCGACCCAGTCGCTGGTGGCGACCCGCGCCCTGGTGGCCGATGCCGACGTGGTCCTGGCCATCGGCACCGAACTGGCCGAAACCGACTACGACGTGACTTTCGCCGGTGGCTTCGAGATTCCGGGCGCCCTGTTGCGCATCGACATCGACCCTGACCAGACCGTGCGCAACTATCCGCCGAAAGTGGCGCTGGTGGCCGACGCGCACAGCGCAACCGAAGCCTTGCTGGCCGAGCTGGGCAAACAATCGCTGAGCGAGCGCGACAGTGCCTGGGGCACGGCCCGCGCCGCTGCCTTGCGCAACGCACTGGAGCAGCAGTGGGACGCGCCGACCCGGGCGCAGACGCTGTTCCTCGAAACCGTAGTGCAGGAGTTGCCGGAGATCGTCATCGTCGGCGACTCCACGCAGCCGGTGTACAGCGGCAACCTGACCTTCAACCCCGAGCGTCCGCGCCGCTGGTTCAACTCCTCGACTGGCTACGGCACCTTGGGTTATGCCTTGCCGGCGGCAATCGGCGCCTGGCTCGGCGGCGCTTCCGAGCGCCATGCCCGGGGCCCGGTGGCGTGCCTGATCGGCGATGGCGGCCTGCAGTTCACCCTGTCGGAACTGGCCTGCGCGGTGGAAGCGCGCACGCCGGTCATCGTGCTGCTGTGGAATAACCAGGGCTATGAAGAGATCAAGAAATACATGGTCAACCGCGACATCGAGCCGGTGGGCGTGGACATCTACACGCCGGACTTCATCGGCGTGGCCAAGGCCTTGGGCTGCGCTGCCGAGGCCATCGACAGCGTCGACGGATTGCGCGATGCGCTGCGCGCGGCCAGCGATCGCCAGGGACCGACCCTGATCGAAATCGACCAGGCCGGCTGGATGCGGGCGGTGCAGGCATGAGTCAGGCAAACCTGTTGAACGGCCTCTACATCGACGGTCAGTGGCGTGCTGGCAGCGAGCTGTTGCCGGTGATCAATCCCTCCACCGAAGAGCCGTTGGCGCTGGTCGGTGGTGGCGACCGGCATAGCGTCGAGCAGGCGGTAACGGCCGCCCAGGCCGGGCTGGTGCAGTGGGCCGCGGCCAGCGGTGCCGAGCGTGGCGCGGTGTTGCGGCGGATCGCCGCCGGTGTCGCCGAGCGCCGTGAGCGCCTGATGCACCTGCAGTCGAGCAATAACGGCAAGCCGCAATTCGAAGCGGCCATCGACGTCGACGATGTGATTGCCACCTTTGAGTACTACGCAGGGCTGGCCGAAGGTTTGGACGCCGCCCAGGATCGCGACGTGCCGTTGCCCAGCGATGATTTCAGCGCCCGTGTACGGCGTGACCCCTGTGGCGTGGTCGGCTTGATCGTGCCGTGGAATTTCCCGATGGTCACCACCGCCTGGAAGCTCGCGCCGGCCCTGGCCGCCGGTTGCAGCGTGGTGCTCAAGCCCTCGGAAGTCACGCCGCTGCCGGAGCTGGAACTGGCGGCGATCATTGCCCGGAGCGGCTTGCCCAAGGGTGTGTTCAACCTGGTCTGCGGCACCGGGCTGGCGGTGGGTGCGCCGCTGGCGGCCGATCCGCGGGTGGCGAAGATTTCCTTCACCGGCAGCAATGCGGTCGGGGTCCAGGTCATGCAGCGCGCGGCGGAGACGGTCAAGGGCGTGAGCCTGGAACTGGGCGGCAAATCTTCGCTGCTGGTGCTGGCGGATGCCGATCTCGAACTGGCGGTGGAGCTGGCCTGCGGCGGCGGTTTTTTCAACGCCGGGCAGATGTGCTCCGCCACCAGCCGGGTGCTGGTGGCCGACGAACTGGCGGACGAGTTCCTGCTGCGCCTCAAGGCGCGGGCCGAGGCGATTCGGGTGGCGGACCCTTTCGATCCGGACGTGGAGATGGGCGCGCTGGTCAACCAGGCGCAATACCAGCGAGTGCTGGGCCATATCGATCGCGGGCTGAGTGTCGGGGCCAGGCTGGTATGCGGTGGCGAGCGTCCGACGGACCGCGCGCGCGGCTTTTTTATACGGCCGACTATTTTCACCGAAGTGCCCCTCGACAGCGCGCTGTGGCGTGAGGAGATCTTTGGCCCGGTGCTCTGCGTGCGCAGTTTCGCCAGCGAGGCCGAGGCCATCGCGCTGGCCAACGACAGCGAATTCGGCCTGGTGGCCAGTGTGGTCGGCGCCGATGTAGAGAACGCCGAGCGGGTCGCCAATGCCTTGCAGGCCGGGCTGGTGTGGATCAACGCACCGCAGGTGATCTTCCCGCAGACCGCCTGGGGCGGCTACAAGCAGAGCAGTATCGGCCGCGAGCTGGGACCCTGGGGATTGCAGGCGTTCCAGGAGATCAAGCACGTGGTTCGCGTGCGCTGAGCCGCGCAAAAAAACACCCCATGCCTGGCCAGGAGGCATGGGGTCTTCAGTTTTCGGTGATTGCGCTTATCGGACGCTGCTGCGCAGGCGCGCCATGTCCCGCAGCGGCGGGGCGCCGAACTGGCGGCTGTATTCGCGGCTGAACTGCGAAGGGCTTTCGTAGCCGACCCGGTAACCGGCGGCGGACGCCTCCAGCCCCTCGGTCAGCATCAGGCGCCGGGCTTCCTGCAGGCGCAATTGCTTCTGATACTGCAAGGGGCTCATGGCGGTCATGGCCTTGAAGCGGTGGTGCAGGGTCGACACGCTGAGGTTCACCCCGCGCGCCAGATCGTCGATGCGCAGCGGTTGCTCGTAGTTGCTGTTCAGCCATTTGATGGCCTGGCTGACCCGATGGCCCTGGCTGTTGGCGATGGCAATCTCATACAGCCGGTGGCCCTGAGGGCTGCGCAGCAGCCGGTAGAGAATCTCCCGACGAATCAGCGGCGCGAGCATGGCGATGTCTTTGGGCGTATCCAGCAGGCGGGTCAGGCGCAGCACGGCGTCGAGCATCGGCGTATCCAGGCGCTCCACATACAGGCCGCGGCCGACCGGACGGTTCGGTACCCCCAGCGGCCCGGCATCGGCGATCAGTGTGCTGATCTCGGCCGGGTCGATGTCCAGGCGCAGGGCCAGGACCGGTTCCAGCGGCGAGACATCGGCCAGACGCCCGCTCAACGGCATGGAAACCGAGACCACCAGGTAGTTGAGCGGGTCGTAGTTGAACTCCTCGTCGGCCAGCCGTACTTCCTTGCGACCCTGGGCCATGATGCACAGGGCCGGCTGGGCCAGCACCGAGGCGAAATCGTGGGAGTGGCTGTAGCGCGAGACGAACAGCGACTGGATCGCCGTGGCGTAGCTGCCGTCTTCGCCGGTGTTGCGCGCAATGATCCCGGCCAGCTCCGCTCGCTGTTTTTCCATCTCCGCATCCAGTGGCGGCTGCTGGGTTTCGAGCGATGACATGAAGGCCCCTCCGGGAAGATTGCGAATGGCCACAGCTTAAATTTGTGCAAGCGCCAGGGGTAGGCGAATCCTGCGTAAATCTTGCCTGATCCTGCCGCGCGTGCGCGTGTGAGCAGAGCCGGGTCCTGCACGCGGGCTGTCACTTGCTTGAAACAACGTTGTGGTTTTTTTCCGCAGCCAGGTCCGGCCTCGGTGTTGTCCAGCCAGGTTCGCAGGATTGTGCAATGCGCTGGCAGGAATCGACTAACGGCCGTTGCGCCGGACGCTTAATCTTGGATCCTGTCGCAGCCCGTCCCATGGCTGCCTCGACACCACCCTGGGAGGGTCGCACATGTCCACGCATATTCCCGTCAGCCACATGGCATTCGTTCGCGCCCGCGCCGGTCGCTCAACCGAGCTGGGTGCTCGCTTGAGCAGCCTGATCGAACCATCCCGCCAGGCCACAGGTTGCCTGCAGTTCGCCTTGCAGCATTCGCAGTGCGACGCTGATTTGTGGCTGGTCTCCGGATTCTGGAGCAGCCAGCAGGCAATGACCGATTACTTCTGTTCGCCGGCCATGGCGATATTCGCCGAGCTGGTCCAGGACCTGGTGGTCAACAGCCTGGATTTCCATACCTTCCGCGACGTCTCGGCGGCCCAGGCCGAAGGCGAATACGCACAACTGAACGGGGCACCGGTACACCAGCTGGCCAGCTGAGGGTTTAGAATGGCCGACTTTCCATTGGCCAGGACCAGCAACATGGCACGTAAAGAGTTTGCAGCATACGAAGCGGTTTCCGCCGTGGTTCCAGGTGAAGGGGGCTACAGCGCCGCCATCGCGGTCAAGGCCCTGGGTGGTTCAGGGGCACCGCGCTTTCACAAGATCCTGGACGACCAGAAATTCAAGACCGCCCATGACGCCGACCAGGCTGCCGCGCAGAAGCTTGAGCAGTTGATCGACGTGAACGAAGACGGCGAACTGGCCTGGGCAACGGCCTGATCCAGGTTGCCGATCTGAGAAGCTATCTGATCTGAAAAACTACCTGACCGCCCCCGGGCGGAACATCTTGAACAAGGCCTCTGGCCCCAGCTGGAAATAATCCGCCGGCCCGCCGCCGCGCAGAATCGGTTCTGCCGCGGCGGTGTCGTATATCCCATCCTTGAGCAGCCACTTGGCGATATGCACGGCGACCACTTCGCCGAGGATCAGCCAGCTGGGCACCAACTCCTGATCCGCGCGCTGCAGTTGAATGATCTGGGTGACCTTGCACTCGAAGGACACCGGGCTTTCGGCTACCCGCGGCACAGCAATCACTTTCGAGGCCACGGGCGTCAGCCCCGCCAGTTCGAACTCATTGACCTCGGCCGATACGGCGGCGCAGCTCTGGTTCATCTGCTCGGCCAGCGGGCGGGTGGCGAGGTTCCAGGCGAACTCGCCGGTCTGCTCGATGTTGTTCAGGCTGTCTTTGCGACCGACGCTGGAGAAACCGATGATCGGTGGAATGTAATTGAAGGCGTTGAAAAAACTGTAGGGCGCCAGGTTCAGCCGGCCTTGCGTGTCCTGGGAGGAAATCCAGCCGATCGGCCGCGGGCCGACGATGGCATTGAACGGATCATGGGGCAGGCCGTGGCCCTGGGCGGGTTCGTAGTAATGAATGTCTTCGGACATGACAGGCTCTTGCGCGGACAAAGAGGGGACGCTCGCCATAGTGCAAGCCATTGAACGTGAATGCCAGCTTGCGGCGCGCGGTTTTTCCCCGGGCCAGAAACACTAAGCCCGGCCGAAGCCGGGCTGCGGGACATCCCTGAGGGTTAGCCGATAGCGGCGGCAGTCCCGGTGCGATCGAAGCCGTCGGCAGCGATTGCGTCAGCGGTACCGGTGCGATCGAAACCATCGGAGGCGACTGCGCCAGCGGTGCCAGTGCGATCGAAACCATCGGAGGCGACTGCGCCAGCGGTACCGGTGCGATCGAAACCATCGGAGGCGACTGCGCCAGCGGTGCCGGTGTGATCGAAACCATCGGAGGCGACTGCGCCTGCGGTGCCAGTGTGGTCGAAGCCATCGGCAGCGATAGCGGCGGCGGTGCCGGTACGATCGAAACCGTCGGAAGCCAGGCTGGCGCTGGCCGAGCTGCCCGAGGTGAAAGTGGCCGAGCCAGTGCGGTCGTAACCATCGGCGGCGAAGGTGTTGGCAGCCAGTACGGAAAGGGTCAGGGCGAGGATCAGTTTGCTTTTCATGGTGGTCACTCCAGGTTCGTTGACGTTTTGTGCAGTGGGTGTGAAATGGATACTACGCCAGTTAATTTGATTAAAAAGCGTAAATAGGTGCTTAAAAATATCGATTAAATAGATGTTTGTGGCGTCAGGAACCACTGCATAAAGCCGCTTTGCTGCTTCTACTTCTACGTGTTTGACGCGCCGACACCGATTTCGATGGAGGCAGGATGCGGGCAGGGCATTAACCGATCATTAACCTGTCCGGGCCGTCGAAAAATCGTGATCAACGGTTTGATTGGCGGGGGCGGGAATGCTGGTGGCGATGAATGCCGGAGGGCTTGCTACGTGAGCTGGAGGGCAGGTCTTGATCGTTGAGCGGGCGGTGTTGCGGTGATTGCGGGCAAGTCGGATTGCCGCCCTCTCGCTCCTACAGAAGCACGCTTGCTCGCGATGGGTTTTTACCTGACAGCACAGCGCGAGGGCCTTGCACCCTCGCGCTTTTTTTGCCGGTCAGTCAGTCTCGATCCGCGAGTGTTTGCGGGTGTCTTTCATGGTGATGTAGACCAGCAGCGACACGGCGATGCAGGCGGTGACATACCAGTAGTAACCGGTTTCCATGCCGACGCTCTTGAACCACAGCGCGATGTATTCGGCGGTGCCGCCGAAGATCGACACAGTCAGCGCGTAGGGCAGGCCCACGCCCAGGGCGCGGATCTCGGTCGGGAACAGCTCGGCCTTGACCACCGCGTTGATCGAGGTGTAGCCGCTGACGATGATCAGCGCCGCCATGATCAGGAAGAACGCACCCCACCAGCTCTGGATGGTGTGCAGGGTGGTGAGGATCGGCACGGTGAAAAGAGTGCCGAGGATGCCGAAGGCGATCAGGATCGGACGTCGGCCGATCTTGTCCGACAGCGCGCCGATCACCGGCTGCAGGCACATGAACAGGAACAGGGTCGCCGCGGAAATGGTGGTGGAGTCGGAGATGCTCATGCCGACGGTGTTCACCAGGTATTTCTGCATGTAGGTGGTGTAGGTGTAGAAGGCCAGGGTGCCGCCCATGGTCAGGCCGACCACGGTCATCAGCTCTTTCGGATGACGCATCAGGGTGCGCATCAGGCTTTCTTTCGGCTTTTCCTTCTTCTTGGTGAAGGACTCGGTTTCTTCCATGCCGCGACGCAGGTACAGCGCGACGATCGCGCACAGGGCGCCGATGCCGAACGGAATGCGCCAGCCCCAGGATTGCAGCTCTTCGGTGGTCAGCACGTTCTGCAGCACGATCAGCACCGCCAGGGCGATGAGCTGGCCGGAGATCAGGGTCACGTACTGGAAGCTGGAGAAGAAGCCACGACGTTCCTTGGTCGCCATCTCGCTGAGGTAGGTGGCCGAGGTGCCGTATTCGCCGCCGACCGACAGGCCCTGCATCAGGCGCGCCAGGACCAGCAGGATCGGGGCGCCGACGCCGATGGTTTCATAGCCGGGAGTCAGGGCGATGATCAGGGAGCCGAAGCACATCAGCAGTACCGAGGCCATCAATGCGGCCTTGCGGCCCTTGCGGTCAGCGTAGAGCCCCATCAGCCAGCCGCCGATCGGACGCATCAGGAAGCCCACGGCGAAGATCGCAGCGGTGTTGAGCAGTTGTGCGGTGGTGTCGCCTTTGGGGAAGAAGACTTTGGCGAAGTACAGGGAGAAGGCGGCGTAGACGTACCAGTCGTACCACTCGACCATGTTGCCGACCGAACCGCTGAAGATCGATTTCAGACGACTGGCGGTGGTCTTTTCTTTGGCAGGCGCAGCTGCCGCCCCAAGAGGCAGGGTTTGCGAGTTATCCATGACGGATCCTTCATTTAATTGTTTTTGTGGAGCGCGCCGAAACGCAGCCTGCTGGGGCTATAGCAGGAGCTGTGCCAGGAGCCGAGAGGCCCGGTTTAGAAGGGTCTTGAGAATTCGATGAGCGGAAATCCGCTCATTGGCGAAGGTGCGTGAGCGGAAAGTTGCCGATGAGGGTGGTGTTGCTGAGGGCGTCTTCGCGAGCAAGCTCGCTCCTACAGAAGCTAGGTGATCCCTGTAGGAGCGAGCTTGCTCGCGATAGGACCTCGGGCCTCACTCCTCCCCGAGAAACATCTCCCGCGCCAGCCCATGGCGCTGCATCTTTTCATTGAAGGTGCGACGCGGCAGTTGCAGCTCATTGAGCACCGCCTTGATGTCGCCCTTGTGCCGGGTCAGCGCGGCCCGCAGGCATTGCGCCTCGAAGGCTTCCTGCTGCGCCGCCAGGGACTGGCCGGGGTCGATGGCTTCCGGCTCGGGCTCGCCCAGGCCGAGCACCTGGCGTTCGGCGACGTTGGCCAGCTCGCGCACGTTGCCCGGCCAGTCGTGGCTGAGCAGGCGGCTCAACTGCGCTCCGCTGAGGGGCGCGACGCTACGGCCCAGGCGCTCGGCGGCGGCATGGGCGAAGTGCTCGTACAGCAGCGGAATGTCCTCGCGCCGATCCCGCAGCGGCGGCAGGCGCAGCTGCGCGACGTTCAGGCGGTAGGCCAGGTCTTCGCGAAAGCGCCCGGCGCGGGCTTCGTCCAGCAGGTCCGGCTTGGTCGCGGCAATGATCCGCAGATCCACGGCAATGCTCTGGTTGGACCCCAGTCGCTCGAGCTTCTGTTCCTGCAGCACACGCAGCAGCTTGACCTGCTGGGCCAGCGGCATGCTTTCGATCTCGTCGAGGAACAGGGTGCCGCCGTCGGCGTATTCCAGCTTGCCGATGCGCTTGCCCTGGGCGCCGGTAAAGGCGCCGCTTTCATGGCCGAACAACTCGGCTTCGAACAGCTGCTCGGGAATCGCCGCGCAGTTCAGGGCGACAAAGGGCTTGTCGGCGCGCGGCCCGAAATCATGCAGGCAGCGGGCGACCAGTTCCTTGCCGCTGCCGGTCTCGCCGCGGATCAGCACGTTGACCGGCAGCGCGGCCAGGTCGACCACCTGGCGCCGCAGGGTCTGCAAGGCGCGGGATACGCCGAGCAGGGTGGAGTCGATTTTCTCCCGGGTATCGGCCTGTTCGTGCAGGCGCCGGTTCTCCAGGACCAGGCTGCGTTTGTCCAGGGCCCGGCGCAGGCTGCTCAGCAGGGTTTCCGGGCTGAAGGGTTTTTCCAGGAAGTCATAGGCGCCGTCGCGCATCGCTTCCACCGCCATCGGCACGTCGCCGTGGCCAGTCAGCAGGATCACCGGCAGGTCGGGGTCGCGTTGCTGCACCTGTTTGAGCAGCTCCAGGCCGCTGATGCCAGGCATGCGCACGTCGCTGAGGATCACCCCGGGGAAGTCCCTGGGCAGCCGGGCCAGGCAGTCCTCGGCGCGGCTGAACAGCTGCACCTCGAAGCCCGACAGGCTCAGCCATTGTTCGACGGCGGTACGAATACTGGCTTCGTCGTCGACCAGCATCACCGAATTCAACATGGGATATGCGCCTCCAGGTCGATGGGCAGGCTCAGGGTGAAGATCGCGCCCTGGCCTTGATTGCCGGCGCTCAGGCGCCCGCCCAGTTCGTGGACGATAGCGTAGGACACCGCCAGCCCCAGGCCCAGGCCGTCGCCCACCGGCTTGGTGGTGAAGAACGGATCGAAGACGTTCGGCAAGTGTTCTTCGGCGATGCCGCCACCGCTGTCGATGACGCTCAGGTTCCACAGCTGCTGGTCGGCTTCGAGGCGGATTTCCAGGTGCTTGAGGGGCTTGTCGTGCATGGCGTCCAGGGCGTTGCGCAGCAGGTTGATCAGCACCTGCTCCAAGCGTATGGCATCGCCGCGCACCCAGGCCGGGCGCGTCAGTTGCAGGCGCGTGTCGACCTGTTCGTCGCGCAGCCGGGTGTCCAGTAGTTGCAGGGCCTGGTCGACCACCGCCGCCAGGTCCAGGCGTTCACGCAGGCCGCTGGGGCTCTTGCGGGCGAAGGTTTTCAGGTGGCCGGTGAGGCTGGCCATGCGGGTCAGCATGTCGTCCAGCGGTTTCAGGGCCTGGTAGGCCTCGTCGACCCGCCCGTGATCGAGCAGCAGGCGCAGGGTGGCCAGCTGCATGCGCTGGGTGGTCAGCGGCTGGTTGATCTCGTGGGCCAGGGCCGCGGACATCTGCCCCAGGGCCGCCAGCTTGGCCGATTGCACCAGGCCGTCCTGGGCGGTGCGCAGGTCGCGGGTGCGTTCCTCGACCAGGCGTTCGAGCTCTTCGCGGCTGCGCTGGCGCAGCCTGGCCAGGCGCCAGCGCTGGTTGAGGAACAGCAGCAGGAACACCAGGGTCAGCCAGGCGCCGGCGGCGGCCAGGCCGGCGTTGCGTCGGTCTTCGAAGGCGATCTGTGGACGGCGCAGCAGGTGCAGGGTCCAGCCTTCGGTGGCCAGGGGCAGGGACTCCCACAGGTAGTCGACGCTGCCGTCCGGGCCCTCGACCCGGGTCAGCGTACTGTCGTCGTCAAAGCGCCGCAGCGGCCGGTGTTCAAGCGGGGTCAGCAATTGTTTGTCGTACTGCCGGGTGGCCTTGAGTTCGGCGCGGTCGCTGTCCGACAACGGGCGCAACTGGCGATAACGCCAGCCCGGCTGGTTGGCGATGAACACGATGCCACGGGCATCGCTGACCAGCAGGGTGTCGCTGCCCTGGCTCCATTCGCGTTCCAGTTCGGGAAACTCCAGTTTCACCACCATGGCGCCGAGGAACTGCTCCTGCTCGTCCTTGACCGCGCTGGAGAGGAAATAGCCGGGAATGCCGCTGGTGACACCCACCGCATAGAAGCGTCCGCTGCCCTGGCTGCGAGTCTGGCTGAAGTAGGGGCGAAAGCCGTAGTTGTGCCCGACGTAGCTGCTGGGCAGGCGCCAGTTGCTGGCGGCCACGGCGAGGCCGGTGTGGTCCAGCAGTTCCAGGGTGGAGGAGCGGGCGGCGCCGTTGATCCGTTCCAGTTTGCGGTTCAGGGCGTCCTGCTGTTCCGGGCCGACCGGGCCCTTGAGCGCCGAGCGCAGTTCCGGGTCCAGCGCCAGCACGGCGGGCAGGGCGCGGTAACGCTCGATCAGGGTATGCAGGGAGTTGGCGTACAACGCCAGTTGCTCGCTGGCGCGGGCGGCATCGTCTTCCAGCGCCTGACGTTCGGCATGGCGCATGGCGAAGGTCGCGCTGACCACGGCGCCGGCCAGAATCACCAGGGTATAGAAGGTCAAGCGCAGCGGGCGGGAGATCTGGACCATGAGTCAAGGGCAGGCTGAAAGGGGCAGGCAAGATAACATGCCTGTCCGAGGCTTCGTTGATCGTGGACAGCCCTGGCCCGGGCAGGCATGAAAAAGGCGGCGCTGCTCATCGAGCAACGCCGCCTTGGGTGACCGGCCGAAACGCTTACTGCACTTCTACCGCCAGGCTTTCACTGATCTTTTTCTGCCAGATGGCAGGACCGGTGATGTGCACCGACTCGCCTTTGCTGTCGACCGCGACAGTGACCGGCATGTCTTTGACTTCGAACTCGTAGATCGCTTCCATGCCCAGTTCGGCAAAGGCCAGGACCTTGGACTTCTTGATCGCCTGGGCCACCAGGTAGGCAGCGCCGCCGACGGCCATCAGGTACACGGCCTTGCTGTCCTTGATCGCTTCGATCGCAGTCGGGCCGCGCTCGGACTTGCCGATCATGCCCAACAGGCCAGTCTGCTCGAGGATCTGGCGGGTGAACTTGTCCATCCGCGTCGCGGTGGTCGGGCCAGCCGGGCCCACCACTTCGTCACCGACCGGATCGACCGGGCCGACGTAGTAGATGAAGCGACCCTTGAGGTCCACCGGCAGGGTTTCGCCCTTGTTCAGCATCTCGACCATGCGCTTGTGCGCGGCGTCGCGACCGGTGAGCATCTTGCCGTTGAGCAGGACGGTTTCGCCCGGCTTCCAGCTTTGCACTTCTTCCGGGGTCAGGGTGTCGAGGTTGACGCGACGGGCCGACGGACCGGCTTCCCAGACGATTTCCGGGTAGGCGTCCAGAGGCGGCGCTTCCAGGGACGCAGGGCCCGAACCGTCGAGCACGAAGTGCGCGTGACGGGTCGCGGCGCAGTTCGGGATCATGCACACCGGCAGCGAGGCGGCGTGGGTCGGGTAGTCCATGATCTTCACGTCGAGCACGGTGGTCAGGCCGCCCAGGCCCTGGGCGCCGATACCCAGCTGGTTGACCTTCTCGAACAGCTCCAGGCGCATCTCTTCGATACGGTTCTGTGGGCCGCGGGCCTTCAGCTCGTGGATGTCGATGGATTCCATCAACACTTCCTTGGCCATCACCGCGGCTTTCTCGGCGGTGCCGCCGATGCCGATGCCGAGCATGCCCGGCGGGCACCAGCCGGCGCCCATGGTCGGAACGGTCTTCAGCACCCAGTCGACGATCGAGTCGGACGGGTTGAGCATGGCCATCTTCGACTTGTTCTCGGAACCGCCGCCCTTGGCCGCCACGTCCACTTCCACGGTGTTGCCGGGAACGATGGAGTAGTGGATGACCGCCGGGGTGTTGTCCTTGGTGTTTTTACGAGCGCCCGCCGGGTCGGCGAGGATCGAGGCCCGCAAGACGTTTTCCGGCAGGTTGTAAGCGCGACGCACGCCTTCGTTGATCATGTCGTCCAGGCTCATGGTCGCGCCGTCCCAGCGCACGTCCATGCCCACGCGTACGAATACGGTGACGATACCGGTGTCCTGGCAGATCGGGCGGTGGCCGGTGGCACACATGCGCGAGTTGATCAGGATCTGCGCCATGGAGTCACGGGCCGCTGGCGATTCTTCGCGCAGGTAGGCTTCGTGCATCGCCTGGATGAAGTCCACGGGGTGGTAGTAGGAAATGAATTGCAGGGCGTCGGCAACGCTCTGAATCAGGTCGTCTTGCTTGATCACGGTCATGAGTCGCGCTCCTCTAAAAGACGGGAACATTTAATAAGGTGCTTGCAGCTTGGGTGCATCGGTCGGTTGCAAACACCTTCAAGGCACGCCGGACACACTGGCGCGACGCTAAAAAGGCGCGGCAGTATACCGCGCCTCGGGGCCAGGCACACGCGCCGGCAGTCAAACCAAAGTCGCATGCCCGGGACACGCCAGCCGGGGATGCCGCCAGGCATGACGGTGAGTGCGGCCCGGGGCGGGATGGCGCCGGGCGGGGACAAAAATGGGATAGTTATTTTTTGGCGACACCACTAAAGTGGCAAGTGGCCTGTAGGGTAGGAAACTCTTTAAAGCCCCCTTTCGCATGGTGAGTCAACGATTGACCCATAACGCTATCCAGAGTCTTTTACTCAAGCGCTTCGTTCTTGCGGCGGGTACCTATGGACTGGCGTTACTGCTGCTCTGGCTGGCGATTTTCAGTGGCTACTATTCGGCGCCGCTGCGTTCGGCGCTGATCGATACCGGCTTGGTGGTGCTGAGCCAGGCGGTGCTGTTCTGGCTGTTTGTGTCCGGGCGCAACCTGCGCTTTCGCGACCCGAGCCTGACCGAGATCCAGATCCTCCTGGGCATCGGCTGGCAGACCTGGATGCTGGCCCACCTCGATACCGCGCGCGGCACCTTCCTGGTGTTCTATCCGCTGATGCTGTTGTTCGGCCTGTTCCACCTTCCGCGCCGGGCCTTCGTGCGGTGCGCCCTGTGCATTTTCATCGGCTTTGCCGGGATCACGCTGTGGGACGGCTACCACTTCCGCCTGGCCGATCCGATGCTCGCCGTGCTGCAGGTGTGCGTGCTGTTCGTGGTGCTGGCCTGGCTGTGCCTGTATGCCAGCTATGTGCAGGCTTCCCGGCAGCGCATGCGGCAACGGCGCTTCGCCTTGCAGGCGCACCAGGACACCTTGCGCGGCATGATGCGACAACTGGAAGACCTGGTCGCCACCGACGAACTGACCGGCCTGTACAATCGACGGCATTTCCTGCGGCTGGCGTCGCGCGAACTGCACGCGATGAGCCTGGACCAGATGCATGGCCTGGCGCTGATCGACCTCGATCACTTCAAGCGGATCAACGACGTGCACGGCCATGCCGCCGGCGATCAGGTGCTGCAGGCGTTCGCCGCCGTGGCCAGCGCCTGCTTGCGCGATGGTGATGTATTGGCCCGCTACGGCGGCGAGGAGTTTGTCATGTTGTTGCCCGATTGCGATCCCGAACGCCTGACCTCCTGCTGTGAGCGTCTGCGCGTGGCCTTCATGGACGCCCAGTTGATCGGGGTCGAGGTGCATGGCCTGAGCCTGTCCGTGGGGATGACCCTGGTGGAGCTGGGCGACGATCTGGACGACGCCCTGCAACGCGCCGACCAGGCGCTGTACCGGGCCAAGCGCGACGGGCGCAACCGCTGCGCCGCGGCCTGGGAAAATATCGATGCCTGAGCTGCGTGTCGGTGAGCGGCAGTGGTCGGTGGCCGCCGGCAGCAATCTGCTCGATGCCTTGAATCAGGCTGGCGTGGCGGTGCCTTACAGCTGCCGTGCCGGCAGTTGTCACGCCTGCCTGGTGCACTGCGTCGAGGGCCTGCCCAGCGACAGCCGGCCCGATGCCCTGAGCGACGATCAGCGCCAGCGCGGCTGGCGGCTGGCCTGCCAGTGTCAGGTGGTGGAGGACCTGCGGGTCGAAACCTACGACCCGCTGCGCGATGGCGCGCCGGCCGAGGTGGTGGGCGTCGACTGGCTGTCGGCCACGGTGCTGCGCCTGCGCTTGCAGCCGGAGCGCAACCTGCGTTATCAGGCCGGCCAGCACCTGGTGCTGTGGACGGCCTCCGGCGTGGCGCGGCCGTATTCGCTGGCGAGCCTGCCCGGCGAAGACCGTTTTCTCGAATTCCACCTCGATTGCCGCCAGCCCGGCGAGTTCAGCGACGCGGCGCGCCAGCTCAAGCCCGGCGATGGTTTGCGCCTGGGCGAGCTGCGCGGCGGGGCGCTGCATTACGACCCGGACTGGCAAACCCGGCCATTGTGGCTGCTGGCGGCGGGCACCGGGCTGGCGCCCTTGTTCGGCATCCTGCGCGAGGCTTTGCGCCAGGATCATCAAGGCGCCATCCGCGTCATTCACCTGGCCCATGACGCCAGCGAACATTACCTGGCCAAGCCTCTGGCGGCGCTGGCGGCGAGCCGCGCCAACCTCAGTGTCGAGCTATGGACCGCGACCGAGCTGCCAGCGGCTTTGGCACAACTGCGGCTTGTTTCGCGGCAAACCCAGGCCTTACTCTGCGGGCACCCCGACAGCGTCGATGCCTTCGCCCGACGCTTGTATTTGGCGGGGCTGCCGCGCAATCAACTGCTGGCCGACGTATTCCTGCCCCGTGGTTGAGCGCTGATCCGGCCTGAGCGAGACCCCCATGACCGATACCATCCTGCTTGAACGCGAGGGCGGGCTGTTGACCCTGCGTCTGAACCGCCCGGACAAGAAAAATGCCCTGACCCGGGCCATGTACAGCCAGTTGGCCGAAGGACTGCGACAAGCCGACGCCGACCCTGAGGTCCGTGCGGTTCTGCTCAGCGGCAGCAGCGACTGCTTTACCGCCGGCAACGACATTGCCGACTTCCTCCAGCAGCCGCCCAGCGGGCTCGACAGCCCGGTCTTCCAGTTCATGCGCAGCCTGTTCGAATGCCGCAAGCCGGTGGTCGCCGCGGTCGCGGGCCCGGCCGTGGGGATTGGCACCACCCTGTTGCTGCATTGCGACCTGGTGTACGTCAGCCGCGATGCCCGCTTGCGCATGCCTTTCGTCAATCTCGGCTTGTGCCCGGAGTTCGGTTCCAGCCTGATCCTGCCGCGCCTGCTCGGGCCGGCCAGGGCCGCGGAGCTGTTGCTGCTGGGCGAAGGTTTCAGCGGTGAACAGGCGGCGCAGTGGGGCATTGCCAACCTGGCCTTGGCCGATGGCGTGGCGACCCTGGACAAGGCCCGGGAGATGGCGCTGCGTTTCGAGAAGCTGGCGCCGCAGGCGGTGCAGATCAGCAAGCAGCTGATGCGCACGCCCGATCGCGAACAACTGCGCAAGGTGATCGAGGAGGAGGGCACCCTGTTCACCCAGCGCCTGCATTCGCCGGAAGCACTGGCTGCCTTGTCGGGGTTTCTTGCCAAGGGCTGATTCCAGCCTTGTAGGAACGAAGCTTGCTCGCGATCGCGGGCAACGCGTTGTTTCTGGTGGACCGCGGTGTAGCTATCGCGGGCAAGTCGGATCGCCGCCCGCTCGCTCCTACAGGTTCGCAGGATCAATAAAAAAGCCCCGCAGTCTTCACTGCGGGGCTTTTTATTGTTGCATCAGGGGGACTCAGACCATCGGGTCGCCAACGTGCAGGATCTTCATGCCGTTGGTGCCGCCGGTGGTGTGGTAGCTGTCGCCCTTGGTCAGGATCACCCAGTCGCCTTTCTCCACGACGCCGCGCTTGACCAGCTCGTCGATGGCCTTCTGGCTGACTTCGCTTGGCGGCAGGGATGCCGGGTCGAACGGGATGGTGTAGACGCCACGGAACATCGCAGTGCGGGCCTGGGCTTCGCGGTGCGGGGTGAACGCGTAGATCGGCACCGAGGAGCGGATACGCGACATGATCAGCGGGGTGTAGCCGCTTTCAGTCAAGGCGATGATCGCTTTAACGCCCGGGAAGTGGTTGGCGGTGTACATGGTGGCCAGGGCAATGCTCTCGTCGCAGCGCTCGAAGGTCTTGCCGATGCGGTGGCTGGAGGTCTTGCTGGTCGGGTGTTTTTCCGCGCCGATGCAGATACGCGCCATGGCCTGGACCGCTTCGAGCGGGTAGGCGCCGGCGGCGGATTCGGCGGACAGCATCACGGCGTCGGTGTAGTCGAGCACGGCGTTGGCCACGTCGGACACTTCGGCGCGGGTCGGCATCGGGTTCTGGATCATCGACTCCATCATCTGGGTCGCGACGATCACCGCCTTGTTGTGGCGACGCGCGTGCAGGATGATTTTCTTCTGGATGCCCACCAGCTCGGCGTCGCCGATTTCCACGCCCAGGTCACCACGGGCCACCATCACGGCGTCGGAGGCCTTGATCAGGCCGTCGAGGGTTTCGTCGTTGGCCACGGCTTCGGCGCGCTCGATCTTCGCCACCAGCCAGGCGGTGCCGCCGGCTTCGTCGCGCAGTTGGCGGGCGTATTCCATGTCCGCGGCGTCGCGCGGGAAGGACACGGCCAGGTAGTCCAGGTCCATGGCCGCGGCCAGCTTGATGTCGGCCTTGTCTTTTTCGGTCAGGGCCGGGGCGGTCAGGCCGCCACCGCGACGGTTGATGCCCTTGTGGTCCGACAGCGGGCCGCCGATGGTCACGACGCAATGCAGTTCGGTGCTGGTGGCGGTTTCGACACGCATCACCACGCGGCCGTCGTCGAGCAGCAGCTCGTCGCCCACGCCGCAGTCCTTGACCAGGTCCGGATAGTCGATGCCGACGATGTCCTGGTTACCTTCGGTCAGCGGGTGGCTGGTGGAGAAGGTGAACTTGTCACCGATCTTCAGCTCGATGCGCTTGTTGGCGAATTTGGCGATACGGATCTTCGGGCCTTGCAGGTCACCCAGCAGCGCGACGAAGCGGCCATGCTTGGCGGCCAGGTCACGCACCAGCTTGGCGCGAGCCTTGTGCTCGTCCGGGGTGCCGTGGGAGAAGTTCAGGCGGGCGACGTCCAGGCCAGCCAGAATCAGCTGTTCGAGAACTTCCGGCGAGTTACTGGCCGGGCCAAGGGTAGCGACGATTTTGGTACGACGGACGGACATGCAAAGACTCCTGAGTTCAAGCGCAACGAGAGGCTACTATGGTCCGCAGCTGTAGTCATTGTTCGTTTGCACTACTTATTCGTTTGTTTCTTTAAACGAACATTCCTGAAGATTTTCCAACGCGGGTCGATAACGTGCACAAGACAGGAGAACCCCCATGCGATTCGTGCTCATTGCTGCCCTGGCCGTCAGTGTTGTCGGCTGTACCCGCTGGTCGATGGACCATCATCTGAATACCGCCTACCGCGCCTATGACGCCGGCAACTGCGAACGGGTGATGCTCGAACTGAGCCAGGTCGACCGCACGAGTCGCTCGCGCCCTTATATCCAGCCCGAGGTATCGATGCTGCGCGGACAGTGCCTGGAGCGGCAGAAGCTGTTCCTCGATGCGGCGCAGACCTATCAGTACATCATCACCGAGCACCCCAACAGCGAATACGCCTACCGCGCCCGCGCGCGCCTGGAAACCCTGCAGCAACTGGGGCATTTCCCTTCGCGCGGCAGCGCTCAAGCGCGTCCGACCGCGTTGTAACAATCGTCATCAGGCTATTGCTGATCCCGCATGAGCCTTGAGCTAACATCTGTGAGCCTGTTTTAGAGTATTGTTTCTAAAATGGGCCGACCGGGGCCGACAGTCCTCGGCGCGACGATGTTGAATGACCTTCTTGAATAGCGATGCATGACATGTTCACGGACCGGCGGATCGAGCGGCACCAGTTGCCGTGTTTTTTGAAAGTGTTCAATCGGCTGACCGATCGACCCATCGGTTATCTGGGCAACGTCTCCGAAGACGGCTTCATGTTGATCAGCCAGTTGCCGATGCTGATCGGCGCCGACTTCGAGTTGCGCCTGCAGGTGCCCGGCCGCGACGGCCAGCTGCAATCGATCGAGATCACTGCCTCCTGCCGCTGGTGCCATGAAGATGTCACGCCCCATCATTACGACACCGGCTTCGTGCTGCTGCGTTCGCCTCCCGAGTACCGCGAGCTGGTGACGGCCTTGCGCAGCTACTTCAGTTTCTACCCGTTGCAGACCTCCGCCTGACCGTTACAGCGTCCCGGCCTTTTTCCAGCTGAGGTAACGGGTCACCAGTTCCGCCCCCAGTTCACCCGGCCGCACATCGAGCAGGGCAACGCCCTGGGCGCTCAGGCGCTCATGCAGGTCGGCACGGGCATTCAGGTAATTGATCGTGCCGCAGTAAGTCAGGGCGTCGGGCAGGTTGTGCACGGGCGCCTGGTGCAGCTGATCGAGGACTTCCTCGCGCAGGCTGGCCACCAGTACCCGGTGCTGGCGCCCGAGGCGCTTGACCGCGGTCAGTAGTTCCTCGTCGTCCTCGTCCCGCAGATTGGTCACCAGCACCACCAGGGCCCGGCGTTTCTGCCGCGCCAGCAGCTCGCTGGCGGCGGCCTGGAAGTCGGCGCAGCGCTGGCTGCTGTCCAGGTCGTAGACGGCGTTGAGCAAGGCGCTCAACTGGCCCGCGCCCTTGACCGGCGCCAGGTAGCGGCGGCGTTCGCCGGCAAAGGTGCTCAGGCCCACCGCGTCGCCCTGGCGCAAGGCGACATAACTGAGCAGCAGGCAGGCGTTGAGCGCATGGTCGAAATGCGCCAGTTCACCGTCCTGGCTGCGCATGCGTCGGCCGCAGTCGAGCATGAAGACGATCTGCTGGTCGCGTTCGTCCTGGTACTCGCGGGCAATCGGCGTGCGTTGCCGGGCGGTGGCTTTCCAGTCGATCTGGCGCAGGCTGTCGCCTTCGCGAAACTCGCGCAGCTGGTTGAACTCCAGGCCCAGGCCACGACGCGGCTGTTGCCGTACGCCGATCTGGTTCAGCCAGTTGTCGACAGCCAGCAGCCGGGCGCCGTAGAGGCGGGCGAAATCCGGGTAGACGCGCGTGCTGTCGTTGAGCTTCAGCAACCGACGCGCCGACCACAGGCCCAGTGGGCTGGGCAGGCTGATCTCGCAGCGCTCGAAGTTGAAATGGCCGCGCTTGAGCGGACGCACCCGATAACCCAGCGCCTGCGACTGGCCCGGCTCCAGGAGCAGTGACTGCGGCAGGTATTCGAAGCCCAGGCCATCCGGCACATGATCGAACAGCTCCAGGGTCAGCGGCTGGGTAAAGTCGTGGCGAACCTCCAGGCGCACTTCGCTCCAGCGGCCCAGGGGCAGGCTGCCGGGCAACTGGCGTCGGAGCTGGGGCGAAGGCAGGCGCCTGAGCCGGAAGGCGTCCAGCATGGCCAGCAGCAACAGGGCCAGGAGCAGGCCCCAGGCAATCGCTTGCAGGCTGGCGGCGACCGCCAGGCCGTAGGCGCGCGCGGCGCCGAGCAGCACGTCCAGCGCCAGCAATACGCCAAGCCAGGTCAGAAACAGGCGTGTGGGTTTCATCGCTTCGGCGGGCTCGCAGTCATGAAGCTCATAGTCATGAAACTCAAGGTCACAAAGCTCACAGTCGCGGTGCCGGCACTTGATCGAGCAGTTGCTTGAGCACCTGCTCCACCGACAGGCCTTCGATATCCAGCTCCGGGGCGATCCGCACGCGATGGCGTAGCACCGCCAGGGCGCAGCCCTTGATGTCGTCCGGAATGACGAACTCGCCGCCGCGCAGCAAGGCCCTGGCCCGCGCCCCGCGGACCAGGGCGATCGACGCGCGCGGCCCGGCGCCGAGGGTCAGCCCAGGCCAGCTGCGGGTGGCCCGGGCCAGCCGCACGGCATAGTCGAGGACCTGCTCGTCCAGCGGCAGGTCGCTGGCGATCCGCTGCAGGGCCAGCACGTCCTTGGCCTGCAGCAGGGTACGCAGCGGCTGCACGTCGAGCATGTCGGCCCGGGGCGAGCGGGTGACCTGGCGGACCATGTTCAATTCCTCGTCGCTGTCCGGGTAATCCATGCGCAGCTTGAGCATGAAACGGTCGAGTTCGGACTCCGGCAGCGGGTAGGTGCCTTCCTGTTCGATCGGGTTCTGCGTGGCCAGGACCATGAAGGGCTGGGCGATGGGCAGTGCCCGGCCCTCGAGGGTGACCTGGCGTTCCTGCATGGCTTCGAGCAGGGCGGCCTGGGTCTTGGCCGGCGCGCGGTTGATCTCGTCGGCCAGCAGCAGGTTGGTGAACAAGGGGCCCTTGCGCAGCTTGAACTGCTCAGTCTGCAGGTCGTAGACCGCATGGCCGGTGACATCGCTGGGCATCAGGTCCGGGGTGAACTGGATGCGCGCGAACTCGCCGCCAAAGCAACGGGCCAGGGCGCGTACCAGCAAAGTCTTGCCCAGCCCCGGCACGCCTTCGAGCAGCACATGGCCGCCGGCGATCAGGGCGGTGAGCACGTCGTCGATCACCGCGTCCTGGCCGATCACGACCTTTTGCAGCTCGTGGCGCAGGGCCTGGGCCAACTGGCTGGCGCGCTGGCGTTGCTGGGCGGCATGCGCTTGCGCATGACCGGGCTCGGTGGCGGGAAGCGGTTCGGCGGGGAGGTCGCTCATAGGGCATTCCTGAGAGTTTGCAGGTGGGTGACCAGGCGGCTGAAGTCGGCGCTGGAAAGGCGTTGTGTCGGCTGGGGAGCCAGGGCCTGGCTGATGACGCTGTCCGGTTGCCGGGTGAGGCGGGCCAGTACCTGCCCTTGTTCGGCGGCGGTGAGTCGTTCGAAACCGGGATGCCGATGCTGGGCGCGGCGCAGGATGTCCTGGCGCAGGGCGTGCAGCAGTCCTTGCTGGCCGGTATGGCGCAGCAGGAAGTGGGCGCTGGCTTGCAGGTGCTCGCGCAACTGGCGCCGGGCCCTGGGGGCCGGGGCCTGCATCGGCCCGTGACGAACCCCGACATGCCACAGCCACAGGCCGAGCAGCGCCGCCAGGGCGACCAATGCCTGGGGGAAATACTTCAGCAGCAGGCTCCAGAGGCTGTCGTGATCGGTGTCGAACAGCAGGGTGACGTCGCTGTCGGCGCTCAGGTACCAGAGCAGCCAGGCGTTGTCGTACTTGGCGATGAGTGGGGTCTTCCAGATCTCGGCATCGGTGAGCACGGTAACCGAACCCTTGCCATAGCTCAGTTGCATCATGTGGGTCGCCCGGGCGCTGTTGGCCCAGGACTGGGCGAGGTTGTCCGGGTCTTCCAGGTGGAAGTCGGTATCGAAACCGATGTAGGCCGGCGCGTCTTCGTCTTCCAGGTAGAGCTTGGTCAGTTTCGGGTAAGGCTCTTTGCCGGCGCCGGGCGGCGGGGCTTTGAGGTCCTTGCTGAGAAACTGGCGCAGGTGCAGGCGATCGAGCAGCAGGTCGCCGCTGCGTCCGGCCTCTTTATTCCACAGTGCTTCGGCGACGAACAGCAGGCGCCCGCCAGCCCGGGCCCAGTCCAGCAGGTGCTCGACCTGCTGCGGCGTCATGTTCGAGCGCTCGCCCAGCAGCAACAGGCTGTGCTGTTCCGGCTTGAGGGTCGGCAGCACCTCCAGGCCGTTGGCGTGGTGGACCTGCAAGCCGCGCTGGCGCAGGAACATTTCCGCCGCCAGGTAAGGGTTGGCGCGGGCTTGCGGGGAGGGGCCGTGATCGATGGTTTCCTGATAGGGCCGGGCGTTGAGGTAGAGGTACAGCAGCAAGCCGCCGAGCAGGCCGGCGATCAGCAGCGCGAGCAGCGGCAGCAGGCGCCGGTTCATCGTGGGGCTCCCGGGCCGAACAGGGTCCGCCAGCCATCGCACAGTTCCTGCCTCAACTGCGCGGGAGGCAGGCGATGACCGTAGGCCAGGTTCTGCCAGTGCAGGGTCAGGCTGTTGCTGAACGCCTGGAGCTGGGGCAACTGCAAGGCCTTGACCTGTTCGAGGACCTGGCCCTCGGTGTCCGCCGGTTTCAGCGGCAGGCGAAAGTCATGCAGCAGCCGGCTCAGCAGCGCGCGGTACAACAGCCCGAGGGCTTCGCGTGGCTGCTGTGGCCAGAGCGCTTCGGCTGCGCTGGCGACATCCTCGGGCAAGGCGTCGGGGTTGAGGTCCAGGCCGAACAACTGTTGCGGAGCGGCGCGCGCGGGGATCTTGCCAGGCAGCGCTCGACGGCCGACAAAGGCCCGCAACCACTCGCGATGACGCCACACCAGCAAGGCCAGCGCTCCCAGCAGCAGGGCCCAGAGCAGGATCTCCAGGGCCTTGGCCGCGGCGCCGAAGACGCTGCTGTCGAGCCGATCGATCAGGGCCTTGAGCCAGCCCGGCAGCTCGGATTGTTCAGCGCTTTTCGGGCTGTCTTCGGCGAACCGGTAACGGGTCACGGTCTGCGGGTTCTTGAAGGGCGGCTGGTCGAGGATCTGGTCGATGCTGTCTTTCGCGGCCTGGCTGGTCAGCGGTTGCTCCAGCAGGCGCGGGCTGTCGGGGGTGGCGAGCGGCTCGGCGGCCCAGGCCTCGGGCGCCAGGGGCAGCAGGCTCAGGCTGCCCAGGACCAGCAGCACGGCGACGCCGCTCAAGCGCTGGCGCAGGCGGCGCAGCACCAACTCGATGTCCCAGGCTTCCAGCAGCGTGCGGCGATTGAGGTAGAGGCTGAAGCCGCAGGCGACGTACACCGGCTCCCAGACAATCAGGATCAGCGCATAAAAGGCGTTGGTCAGGTGTTCGAGCCAGAGCCAGTCCTGCTCGGCGGCGGCGATCAACGTCTGCCAGTCCCAGTCCAGCTCGATCTGCTGCGGCAGCAGCAGATAGAACAGCGCCAGCAGGCCGATCCACAAAACACCTTCCAGGTGCACGCCGATCAGGGTCAGCCAGTGCGCGGCCCCGGCATAACGCTGTTGCAGCACCCGCACCCGTTGCTGGCGCGCCTCGCCGCTCAGGCCCTCGAGCTGCACCACGGGCATGATGAAGCTGCGGCTCAGGCTCAGGCGCCGCCAGGTCAGGCTGGCCAGCAGTTGCGGCTTGAGCAGCCTGGGCCATTGACGCAGGGCCTGGCGCAAGGTCGGGGTTTCGCCGAACAGGGCCTTGGCGAGGATGTACAGCGGCAGCCGTTCGAAGGCCGGCTTGAGCCACCAGAACAGCAGCAGGGCGAGGGTGGGCGAGTCCCAGAGCAGCAGGCTGAGCAGGGCGAATACCGGCAGGGTGATCAGCGCCCAGCTGGTCATCAGCAGGCGCCGGTGGCGCTGGCTCAGCAGCACGCCCAGGTCCATGGCTTCCCAGGTGGTGCGCGGGCGAATCACCACGCTGGCTTCACTCAGGCGCATGACGGCGTCCAGCGAATATCAGGTAGGCCAGGACCAGCAGCCAGCAGGTGCCGCCGACCAGGTATTTGATCCAGAGCGCCGGCCAGGTCAGGGAGGACCAATAGGCTTCGATGAACGCGGCGATCAGCAGGAACAGGATGACCCCGCAGATCAACCGCACGCTGGTGCGCGCGGCCAGCAGCAAGGCTTCGCCGCGGGGCAGGCGCCCGGGGGCGATCAGCGACCAGCCCATTTTCAGCCCCGCCGCGCCGGCCAGGGCGATGGCGCTGAGCTCGAAGGCGCTGTGGCCGACGACAAACGACCAGAAGGTGGCGCCATAGCCGATCTGGGTCAGGTGGCCGGCCACCGCGCCGATGGTCAGGCCGTTGAAGAACAGGAAGAACAGGCTCCCCAGGCCAAACAACAGGCCGCTGGCAAAGGTCTGAAAGGCGATGCCGATGTTGTTCATGATGTAGTAGCCGAACATCATCCAGTCTTCGCCGGCGGCCCGGTTGGCGAGGCGGCCCAGGCGACTGGCGTCCGGATCGTAGAGGCGTTGCATTTCGGCCACCTGTTGCGGGCTGACCACGCTGTAGATCAGTTCGGGCACCAGGTACACCAGCAGGCCGATACCCAGCAGGCTGCCAAAGAACACCAGGCTGGCGGCCAGGACGAAGCGCCACTGTTCGCGCACCAGTTGCGGGAAACCGGCCAGGATGAAGCCCAGGACCCGGGCGCCCAACGGGCTGCGTTGGCGATAGAGCTGCTGATGGCCACGTAGCGCCAACTGCTGCAGCGGGTCGACCAGGAAACTGCTGTAGCCGCGCTCCTGGGCCAGGGCCAGGTGCTGGCACAAACGGCGGTAATCCTCAGGGAAGCGGGCGCAGGTCTCGGGCGTCGCCTGGCCGCGCTCCAGTTGCTCGAGCTGTTCGCGCAGGCGCTGCCACAAGGCTTGATGACGGCTTTCGAACAGGCTCTGTTTCATGTCGGCCCCAGCAGCCCGCGGGCAATACCGTTGAGTTCGGCACTGGCCTGCGCCGGCGTTACATGCAGGGGCTCGGCGAGCAGGGCGGCCAGTTCCTGGACCCGCTGCGCGGACAGTTGCTCCTGGCGTTCGGCGAAGCTGAGGATAGCCCGCTGTTCGGCCAGGCTCAGGGCGAAGGCGGCGGTTTTGGCGGGCACGGCCGGCAAGGTTGGGCGGACCACCGGCTGCTCGCGATAGATCACCAGCGTGCCGGCGGCCAGGTCACCGAGGCGCTTGAAGGTCGGGTGCTGCAAACAGCTGATGGCGCCGAGGAAATAACCGAACGGCAGCATGTCGACAAAACGCAGCAGGTTGCGGGTCAGGGAAGGGCCCCAGCCGATCGGCGTGCCATCGTCCTGCACGACCCGCAGGCCCATCAGTTGCTTGCCGGGCGAGCGGCCCTGGTTCAACACCTCGAACAGCACCATGTACCACCAACTGACCAGAAACAGCAGGATCGAGCCCAGCCCCATGCCGAGCTGTCCGAGAAACCCCAGGACAATAAACAGTACGCCGAGGATCAGGCCGCGAAAGCCCAGGTCGATGGCAAAGGCCAGGGCGCGCGACATCAGCCCCGCCGGCCGCAGCGGCAGGTCGATGCCTTCTGGCGTTTCGACCTGGTAGCGAGTGTCCAGTGGCGGGGGCAATGCTTTCCCTGGCAGTGCTGTCGTCTCGAGCATAGGCAACGTGAGGCTGGCCTGGTGGCGATGAATGACCGCCTGATGCTAGCAGTGTCGGAGGGGCGAACGACATCATTAACTGTCCCGCGTGACGTGCGCCGTTACCCTTGAATCGCAAGAAGGCTGGCCGCGGCCGGTGCCAAGCGCCTAGACTTTGCCGGTCTTTTGCTCAGGAACAGCCCGTGACTTCCATCTTCTGGTACGACTACGAAACCACCGGCATCAACCCGCGCAGCGATCGGCCGTTGCAGGTGGCAGGGATTCGCACCGACTTCGAACTCAACGAGATCGGCGAGCCGGTCAATCTCTATTGTCAGCCCAGCGACGACATCCTGCCCCATCCGGCGGCCTGCATGATCACCGGCATTACCCCGGGCCGGCTGGCCGAGCAGGGGCTGAGCGAAGCCGATTTCATGACCCGGGTGCACGCCCAGCTGGCGGCGCCGGGCACCTGTGGCGCCGGCTATAACACTCTGCGCTTCGACGATGAGATGACCCGCTACAGCCTGTACCGGAATTTCTTCGACCCTTATGCCCGCGAGTGGCAAGGCGGCAACAGCCGCTGGGACCTGATCGATGTGGTGCGCACCGCCTATGCTTTGCGCCCGGAAGGAATCGTCTGGCCACGGGACGAGGAAGGGCGGGTGACCCTGAAGCTGGAGCGCCTGACCGCCGCCAATGGCATCGATCACGGGCATGCCCACGAAGCGCTGTCCGATGTGCGCGCCACCATTGCCTTGGCCAAGTTGATTCGCGACAAACAGCCGAAGTTGTATGAATGGCTGTTCCAGTTGCGCAGCAAACAGAAGGTCATGGACCAGATCCGCCTGCTGCAACCGCTGGTGCATATTTCCGGACGCTTTTCCGCGGCGCGCAGTTATGTCGGCGTGGTCCTGCCGCTGGCCTGGCACCCGCGCAATCGCAACGCCCTGATTGTCTGCGACCTGCACCTGGACCCGCAGGGATTGCTCGACCTGGACGCCGAGACGCTGCGCCAGCGCCTGTATACCCGCCGCGAAGACCTGGCCGAAGGCGAGCTGCCGGTGCCGTTGAAGCTGATCCATATCAACCGCTGTCCGGTCGTCGCGCCGCTGAATGTATTGCGCGGCGAAGACCAGCAGCGCTTGCAACTGGACATGGCGGAATATAAGGCCCGGGCGCTGCGGCTAAGTGACGCACAAGAAGTTTGGCGGGATAAACTTGCGGCGATTTATGCCAGCGAGGATTTTGCTCCCAGCCTCGATCCCGAGCAGCAGTTGTACGACGGTTTTATCGGTGATCGCGACCGACGCTTATGCGAACAAGTGCGCAATGCCGAGCCGGTTCATTTAGGGCAAGAGCAATGGCCGTTCGATGATGAACGTTTGCCGGAATTATTATTTCGTTATCGCGCCCGTAACTTTCCTGACACCTTGAACGGGGAGGAGCAAGAGCGCTGGAAAACATTCTGTCAGCAGCGTCTGTGCGACCCGCAGTGGGGAGCGCCCAATACCCTGGAAAGTTTCAATCAGGCGGCTGCCGAACTACTGGCGAGTGCTACATCGATTCAGCGTCAGGTGCTGGATGAATGGCAGGATTACAGCCGGTCGCTGGCCCTGCGCTTCGGCCTTTGATTGTTCGGCTTAGAACATTTCGGGTATTTGCCGGAAATAAAAAAACGCCAGCAAGCTGGCGTTTTTTCATAAGGTCGCAAATCCCTCTGTGACGGGCGTACGGCTTAACCCAGCAGGGTTGCCCAGCCTTCGACCACGTCGCCGCCCCACTTGGCTTTCCACTCTTTCAGGGTTTTGTGGTTGCCACCCTTGGTTTCGATGACTTCACCGTTGTGCGGGTTCTTGTATTGTTTGACCTTGCGCGCGCGCTTGGTGCCGGTAGTTTTGGCGGCAACACGTGGCGCCTTAACTTTCGAGTCCGGATCCAGCAGCGCGATGATGTCGCGCAGGGACTTGGAGTATTCACCCATCAGGGCGCGCAGTTTGCCTTCGAATTCCAGCTCGGCTTGCAGTTTGTCGTCTTGCGACAGGTTCTTCAAACGGGCTTGCAGCTCTTTGATAGCTTCTTCTGTGGCGCGGTATTCGTTGATCAGGGACATGAGAATTGCCTTATGTTGAGTGCTGAGTGGCAGGTGATAATGGCGTAATAATAGTCAGGCAGTTTGCCCAAGTAAACAATAAAGCCGGCTTTTATTTAATTTGATTAGAGTGTTTAGCAAAGAAGCTGAGTGATGAGTTAAATGTTGTGAGCGAGTCCGCAGGAATATTTCCCAAAGAGTTATGGGACTATTTCCAAGTGTGACTGATTTCCCGCTCGCATCGGGCATGAGCCCTACAGGTGGCTCAGAGGAATCGGATTCCGACATCACGAATACTGCAGTTTTGTCGCGCAATCGCTAGAATGGCGGCCTTTGCGAAGTTCTGGAGTTTCCCCCTCATGCGCACTTTTCGGTTGGTGATTTCTTGCCCGGACCGCGTTGGCATCGTTGCCAAAGTCAGTAACTTTCTGGCGTCCCACAACGGCTGGATCACCGAAGCCAGTCACCACTCGGATGACCTGAGCGGCTGGTTCTTCATGCGTCACGAAATACGTGCCGACTCTTTGCCGTTCGGCCTTGAAGCCTTCCGTGAAGCCTTCGCACCGATTGCCGAAGAATTCTCGATGGACTGGCGTATCACCGATACCGCGCAAAAGAAGCGCGTGGTGTTGATGGCCAGCCGCGAGTCCCATTGCCTGGCTGACCTGCTGCATCGCTGGCACAGCGACGAACTCGACTGCGAAATCTCCTGTGTGATTTCCAACCACGACGACTTGCGCAGCATGGTCGAGTGGCATGGCATTCCTTATTACCACGTACCGGTCAACCCGCAGGACAAGGAGCCGGCGTTCGCCGAGGTCTCGCGCCTGGTCAAGCAGCACGACGCCGAAGTGGTGGTGCTGGCGCGCTACATGCAAATCCTGCCGCCGGAACTGTGCAGCGAATACGCGCACAAGGTGATCAACATCCACCACAGCTTCCTGCCGTCGTTCGTCGGCGCCAAGCCTTACCACCAGGCTTCCCTGCGTGGTGTGAAGCTGATCGGCGCGACCTGCCACTACGTGACCGAAGAGCTGGACGCCGGCCCGATCATCGAGCAGGACGTGGTCCGTGTCAGCCACAGCGACAGCATCGAAGACATGGTGCGTTTCGGCCGTGACGTCGAGAAGATGGTCCTGGCCCGCGGCCTGCGCTACCACCTGGAAGACCGCGTGCTGGTGCACGGCAACAAGACTGTAGTGTTCTAATCGAGAGTATTCTGATCGAGAGTGCTCTGATCAAAAAATGCTCTGATCGAATTCGCCGGGCCCGGGCATCCAAGCTCCAGGCCCGGCGATTTTTGATGAGGATCGGCCGATGAGTGATCCACTGGATAAAGCCACATCCAAGGCACCCGCCACCCTCGGCGAGGGCTGCCTGAGTCGCTACGACCCGGACGACATGAGCGCCGAGGACGGTACCGAGTTTCCCGGCGCCGCCGAGTTGTGGCAGCAGTTGCAGCAGGATGCCCCGGACACAGACCCGCCTAAGCCTGCTTGAGCTTCATCAGGGTGCGCAGCAAGGGGCGCCCGACCATCAGCAGGAATACCGGCCCGCCGGCCAGCAGATAGAAATAATAGGTAACGGCCCGCCAGATCAGGATGGCCGCGGCCGCCGTCGTTTTCCCCACCATGGGCGCCAGCAGCGCCGCCGATGTCAGCTCCGCCGCTCCCGCGCCGCCGGGCAGCAGGCTGAATTGCCCTGCGCTCAGGGCGAGCATCTGGATCAGAAAGGTCCAGGCCCATTGCAGGTCCACCCCCAGCCCGCGCAACGCCAGGTACAGCATGCTGTAACGCAGCGCCCAATGCAGGCAGGTCAGGGCAAAGACTCCCGTCAGGGTCTGCCAGGGCAGTTTCAGGCTGTCGCCGAAGGCCTTGAGGAAGTGCAGCCACTTGCGCGCCAGGCGTCGACGGGTAGCGGGGCGAACCTTGAAGGGCGCCAGTAGATGGCCGCTGAGCAGGATCAGGCGACGGTGGTAGAGGGCTATCGCCAGGCAGATGCATAACCCGCCGAACAGCGAAAGGCTGCTGAGGATCAGCAGCCATTCCAGGCGCTGGCTGAGGTTCTGGAACAGCGCGTAGAACAGGATCCCCAGCAGCGCGCAGAGGAAAAACAGCAGGTCGCTCAACTGATCCATGGCAAACACCGCACTGCCGCGGGCCGGGCGCACGCCATTGCGCGCCAGCAGGGCCATCAGCGTCAGGGGGCCGCCACTGCCGCCGGGCGTGGCGCAGATGGCGAACTCGGTGGACATCACCACCGCGAGGCTCTTCCAGCGTCCCAGCTGGCTGCGGTGTCGGCCCAGCAGCAGGCTCAGGCGCAGCGAATTGATGACCCAGCACAGCAGGATCATGCTCAGCATGCCGAGCAGTAACGGCAGGGAAAAACGCTGGACTCGCCCCCACAGTTCGCCGCCGCCCAGCAGCAGCGGCACCAGGATCGCCACCAGCAAGGCCATGGCCAGCCAGATCGCCCGGCTCATGGGGTACCGCGCGCCCTTGGCGGCTGGGTGTCGAGCCAGTCGGCCTTGGTCAGCGGCTTTCGTCCTTGTTCCAGCAGGCGCTCGAGGGTGTCCAGCCAGTACTGGCGCGAGTCGGGGTAACGCATGTCCACCGGGTGCAGGCCGAGGCGAATCACCGGTGCCTGCCGCCAGCGTCGTTCACGTTGCAGGCTGACCAGTCGGGAGGCTTTTCGGCGCCAGGCGCTGCGGGCACTCCACACCAGGCCGGGGGCGGCGATCGGCGAGAAGTCCGGCAGCCGGTACAGCTGTTGCGGGCCGCTGGTGTAGCGCAGAGGCAGTTGGCGCAGGGCCTGGCGTGTGCCCGGGCTCATCAGCCAGGCGGGGGCGACGAACCCCTGCAGGGGCCAGTTATAGCGCTGGAACAGTTCCAGGCCAGCATGCAGGCGTGCCAGGGCAGCATTTTCCGAGAGGCTGTAGAACTCGCCCTCATGGGTGTACACGCGGCGCATGAACCCGTCATACGGGGTACGCGGTGGCGGACCCTCATCGCAATGGAAGTAACCGTGCAGCACCAGTTCGTCGCCCCGTTCCAGGCGCGCGCTGAGCAGCCGGCGAAAACCGGGATGAGCGTCGAGCGGGTTGTGCCGGTGAAAATCCGGTACCACCAGCCAGGTCATCGGCACGTTGCCCATGGCGTCGACGGCTTCGACGAAGGGTTGGTAGTCGATCCAGGTCTGTGGCGCGACATCGTGCAAGACCAGCAGCACGCTGTGCACACCGGCGGACTCAACCATGGGCCAGCATCGGCTGTTGGATGCCGAGTACGGCGCGGTAGTGCTCCAGCAGGCTGGCGACCACCGTATCCCAGGCGTAGTAGCGTTCGACATGGCGGCGCGCCCGTTGGCCTCGCTCGGCACAGCCTTGGGCGAACAATTCCTGTACGGCCTGGGCCATCGCCAGCGGATTGTTTGGCGCGCACAGCAGGCCACCTTCCGCGGTGACGATTTCCTGAAAGGCCCCGGCGGCCACCGCGACCACGGGAATGCCACTGGCCATGGCTTCCAGGATCACCAGGCCAAAGGTTTCCTGATCCCCGGCATGTACCAGGGCGTCGGCGCTGGCCATCAGGCGGGCGACCTGAGGGGCCGGGCAGAACTGGTCGATCACCGTGACATTCTCCGGCACCGCGGTCGGCATGGCCGAGCCCACCAGCAACAGGTGGTAGCGCTTGTCCAGGCGCTGCATACAGTTGAGCAGCACCGGCAGGTTCTTTTCCTTGGAGCCACGGCCGGCAAAGATCAGCAGGCGGCTGTCTTCGGCAATCCCCAGTGCGGCGCGCAGGCCAGGGTCGCGGTGGCTCGGGTGGAAGGTCTGCAGGTCCACGCCCAGGGGTTGCACATAGACGTTGCGCACGCCCAGGCCGATCAGTTTGTCGGCCATGACCTGGCTGGGGGCCAGGACCCGGTCGAAATTGCCGTACAGCTTGCGCACATAGGCCTCGACATTCGGGGTGAACCAGGGGCCCATGCGGTTGCTGACCAGCAGCGGCAGGTCCGAGTGATAAAAGCCGATCACAGGTACATCCAGCTGGCGGCGGGCATCCAGGGCCGCCCAGGCGGTGAGGTAGGGGTCGCCGACTTCGATCAGGTCCGGTTGCAGGTCATGGAGCACATTGCGCCAGGGCCCCAGGCGCAGGGGAAAACGGTAGCCCTTGCCAAAGGGCAGGGCGGGAGCGGGGACTTTATAGATGCCGTCGCGTTCGCTGAAGTGAGCCCCGGGGATCAGCAAACTGTGGCGGATTCCTGGTTGGCGTCCCAGGCGACGATGCTTGGCGTCCAGATAAGTGCGCACGCCACCGCTGGCAGGGGCGTAGAACATGGTTATGTCAGCGATATGCACGATGATCATCCCTCCGATCCGGTGTTCTCCTTAGGGTTGACCCTTATCAAGGATAGATGTTCGGTCGGGATGCCGTGGCGGTTGGCGACGCGTCTGGATGAACGGCTTGCTGTGGATCCAGGGGCGATTGTTGCCAGCCGATGCCTGGGTTTTGCCCAGGCATCGGCTGGCGGAAGGGTCAGATACGGAAGCTGCCGACCAGTTGCTTCAGGCGGGCGGCCTGCTGCTCGAGGTCGGAACAGGCACGCAGGGTCGACTGCAGGTTTTCCACCCCTTCCTGGTTCAGGGTGTTGATTTCGGTGATGTCCATGTTGATCGACTCCACCACCGAGGTCTGTTCCTCGGTCGCGGTGGCGACCGACTGGTTCATGCCGTCGATCTCGCCAATGCGCTGGGTCACGCTGTTCAGGCGTTCGCCGGCCTGGTTGGCGATCTCCACGCTGTCCTGGCTGTGGCGCTGGCTGTTGCTCATGGTGCTGACCGACTCGCGGGCACCAACCTGCAGCTCCTCGATCATGGTCTGCACCTGTTGCGCCGATTCCTGGGTGCGATGGGCCAGGTTGCGCACTTCATCGGCGACCACGGCGAAACCGCGTCCGGCCTCGCCCGCCCGCGCCGCTTCGATGGCGGCGTTGAGGGCCAGCAAGTTGGTCTGCTGGGAGATGCTGGTGATGACTTCGAGGATCTGCCCGATGTTCACCGTCTTGCTGTTGAGGGTTTCGATGTTGCTGCTGGAGGCGCTGATCATGTCCGACAGCTGGTTCATCGCCAGGATGCTGCGGTCCACCACCTGCTGGCCGTCCTCGGCCAGGCTGCGCGCATCGCTGGCCTGCTGCGAAGCCTGGGCGGCGTTGCGGGCGATTTCCTGGGCGGCGGCGCCGAGCTGATTGATCGCCGCGGCCACGCTGTTGGTGCGGCTGGCCTGCTCGTCGGAGTTGAGCATCGACGAATTGGAGGCGCTGACCACCCGCAGGGCGACTTCGTTGACGTGCTCGGTGGCCGACGACACTTCGCGGATCGAACCGTGGATGCGCTCCACGAAGCGGTTGAACGCGGTGCCGAGGATGCCGAATTCATCCTGGTTCTGGATGGTCAGGCGACGGGTCAGGTCGCCTTCGCCGTCGGCGATGTCCTGCATGGCGCGGGTCATGACGTGCAGGGGCTGCATCAGCACCCGGATCAGCATGCCCAGCAGGGCGATGATGATGGCCACGGCGATGATAGTGGCAATGATGGCGGAGGCGCGGAACTCGCTGAGCATCGAGAACGCCTTGTCCTTGTCCACGGACAGGCCGATGTACCAATTCACCGACGGCAGGCCCTTGATCGGGGTGAAGGTGACGATGCGGGTCTTGCCCTCGACTTCGATTTCGCTGAAGTCGCCACTGATGCGTGGGGTGTTCTGCGGATAGGCCTCGCTCAGGCTCTTCATCACCAGCGCCTTGTCCGGGTGCACCAGGATCTTGCCGTCGGCGCTGACCAGGAAGGCATAGCCCATGCCGTCGAAATCCAGGGCATTGAGGGTTTCGACCAGGGTCTGCAGGCTCAGGTCGCCACCCACCACGCCGATGCTCTGCCCGGCATGACGCGAGGCGGTGGCGACGGAAATGATCAGCTGGCCGGTGGCGGCATCTATATAGGGTTCGGTGAGGGTCGAGCCGCTGCTGCTTTCGGCGCCCTTGTACCAGGGGCGAACCCGGGGATCGAAACCGTCGGGCATCTTCGCATCCGGGCGGATGGTGAAGCTGCCGCTGGCATCGCCCAGGTAGGAGGCCATGAAGGTCGAGGTCAAGGCCTTCTGTTCGAGCAGGCTGGCGACCTTGGTCGATTGCGGGTCGATTGCCAGGTTCTGCGCCAGGTTTTCGATCAACAGGATGCGCCCGGTGAGCCAGGTCTGGATGTTGCTCGCGGTCACATCGCCCATTTCATGCAGGTAATTGTCCAGGTCTTCGCGGATCGCGTTGCGCTGTAAATAATCGTTGTACAGCGTAAAGGAGGCGAAGGCGGCAATAACGATGAGGGCGGCGGCAAGCAGGATTTTATGGCTGAAGCGCAGGTTTTTGTTCATGGCTTGTGGTGTCCGCTAGGTCTTAATGTCACGAGCGTGCTCTTATAAAAGCGCGCAAAATGGGCGGGGTTGAAAGTAAGTTGATATTTCCACCTCTCCTTGGGGAATTATCTGGCCTATTTTTCAGTCTTTTCTGATCTATCGGCCGGTCAAGGCTAAAGATTAACCATGGGTGACAAAATGCCGGATTCATCGCAACTCGTTATCGGTGCCGATCTCGCGGGGCAACCGATTGCCCAGGCCATGCGCCTGGCAAATCGTCACGGGCTGGTGGCAGGCGCTACCGGGACAGGGAAAACCGTCACCTTGCAACGGCTGGCAGAAACCTTCAGCGATGCCGGTGTCGCGGTGTTCGCCGCGGACATCAAGGGTGACCTGTGTGGCCTGGGCGCCGCGGGCAATCCCCAGGGCAAGGTTGCCGAACGTATTGCCGGGATGCCGTGGCTGAACCACAAGCCCCAGGCTTATCCGGTCACGTTGTGGGACATTCACGGGCAGTCCGGGCACCCGCTGCGGACCACCCTGAGCGAAATGGGCCCGCTGCTGCTGGGCAGCCTGCTGGAACTGACCGACAGTCAGCAATCGGCGTTGTATGCGGCATTCAAGGTGGCTGACCGCGAAGGCTTGTTGCTGCTCGACCTGAAAGACCTCAAGGCGTTGCTCAACCACCTCAAGGACAACCCGCAGCTGCTGGGGGATGACGCGGCGCTGATGACCACCGGCTCCAGCCAGGCCTTGTTGCGGCGCCTGGCCACCCTGGAGCAGCAGGGCGCCGAAGCCCTGTTCGGCGAGCCGGCCCTGCAACTGGAAGACATCCTGCAACCGGCCAGTGATGGGCGCGGGCGGATTCACCTGCTCGACGCCAGCCGCCTGGTGCACGAGGCGCCCAAGGTCTATGCGACCTTCCTGTTGTGGCTGCTGGCCGAGCTGTTCGAGCAACTGCCGGAGCGCGGCGATGCGGAAAAGCCGCTGCTGGCGCTGTTTTTCGACGAAGCCCACCTGTTGTTCGCCGGCACGCCCAAGGCGTTGCAGGAGCGGCTGGAGCAGGTGGTACGGCTGATTCGCTCCAAAGGCGTGGGCGTGTACTTCGTCACCCAGTCGCCAGGCGACTTACCGGACGACGTGCTGGCGCAACTGGGGCTGCGCGTCCAGCACGGCTTGCGGGCATTCACCGCCAAGGAACAGAAATCCTTGCGCGCCGTGGCGGACGGCTTCCGGCCGAACCCGGCGTTCGATGCCCTGTCGGTGCTCACCGAGCTGGGGATTGGCGAGGCGCTGGTCGGTACCCTGCAGGAAAAAGGTACGCCGGAGATGGTCCAGCGAGTGCTGGTGGCACCGCCGCAGTCGCGCATCGGGCCGTTGACCGAGGCCGAGCGTGCGGCGCTGATCAACAGTTCGCCGTTGGTCGGTCGTTATGACAAGCCGGTCGACCGCGAGTCGGCCTATGAAGTGCTGATGGGACGCAAGGGCCTGGCACCGGAGGCCGAGGTTGCGCCAGGCAAACCGGCCGCCGAGGAGCCGAGCTTTACCGATCGGGCTGGCGAGTTCCTCGGTACCGCCGCCGGTCAGGCCCTGAAGTCCGCCATGCGCCAGGCCGCCAATCAATTGGGGCGGCAGCTGGTGCGTGGGCTGATGGGGTCTCTGCTGGGTGGCAGCAAGCGCCGCTGATCGGCGGTTGGCCAGTTACGTCCGTGATTTGGCGTGGCTGGCCAGGCGCTCCAGGGCGGCGCGCAGGTTGGGATCGGTGATGCCGTCGGCAGTGGCCTGAATGGTCTCGGCGGCGTTGCTCGACAGGTCCATGGTGTGTCCGGTCGCACCGCGTTGCACGGTGGGAGGCTGCACTTTGAACAGGATTCGCGTCAGATTGTTGAACTCATTGAACTCCAAAAGCTGACGTTGCAGGCGTTTTTGCTGATAACGCAGGCGCGTCGCCCAATGGCCGTCGGTGACGATCAGCAGCAGGCTGCCTTCGCGCCAGGACGCAACATGGCAGTGCTCGCGCGCGGCCGGTTGCAGCTGGCTTTCCAGCAGGCGCTGCAAGTGCGCCAGGCGCTGGGCGTGGCCGAGTATGGCTTTGAGAGGCTTGGCTTCGCGAAGGAGTACGGCGGGTGCTCTGGCCGTAAGAGGGCGAAATGCCATGATCAGACACCTGAAGTTACAGAGCCGCCATGGTAGCAGAAAGCGCCGGCCTGACCTCGTTCATCGCTGCGACGAGGCTTTATCCATTAAATCAATGGTTAACTTCGTACTCGTCCGGGTTGAAACTGGCGTAAAAGGCCTTATTGTAAGTGGGCCCCGTCACAGCGCTGTACCAGCATCGTGGAATAACGCCACTTTCCTCACCATCGTTTCCGGGTAGAATACTCGTTCGCATGCGGCCATGAGGGCTGCACGGGCGACTCACGGGGCCGCCCTCCATCCCTATGTGTGGAAGATCCTGCCGATATGTTTGCGCCTTTGTTAAAGAAACTTTTTGGAAGCAAGAACGAGCGTGAAGTCAAACGCATGCTCAAGACGGTACAGATCGTCAATGCCTTCGAAGAGCAAATGGTGGCCCTTTCGGACGATCAGTTGCGCGCCAAGACTGCAGAGTTCAAGGCCCGCATAGCCAAAGGTGAATCCCTCGACAAACTGCTTCCCGAAGCCTTTGCGGTCGCCCGCGAAGCCGGCAAGCGGGTCATGGGTATGCGCCACTTCGACGTACAGTTGATCGGCGGCATGACCTTGCATGAAGGCAAGATCGCCGAAATGCGTACCGGTGAAGGCAAGACCCTGGTGGCAACACTGGGCGTTTACCTCAACGCGCTGTCCGGCAAGGGCGTGCACGTGGTTACGGTGAACGACTATCTGGCCCGCCGCGACGCCAACTGGATGCGCCCGCTCTATGAATTCCTCGGCCTGACGGTCGGCGTGGTCACGCCGTTCCAGCCGCCGGAAGAGAAGCGCGCTGCCTACGCCGCCGACATCACCTACGGCACCAACAACGAATTCGGTTTCGACTACCTGCGCGACAACATGGCTTTCAGCATGGAAGACAAGTTCCAGCGCGAGCTCAATTTTGCCGTGATCGACGAAGTCGACTCGATCCTGATCGACGAGGCCCGTACCCCGCTGATCATCTCCGGCCAGGCCGAAGACAGCTCCAAGCTCTACACCGAGATCAACAAGCTGATCCCGCGCCTTGAGCAGCACATCGAGGAAGTGGAAGGCGAGGTGACCAAGGCCGGTCACTTCACCGTCGACGAGAAGACCCGTCAGGTCGAACTCAACGAAGCCGGTCACCAGTTCATCGAAGAGATGCTGACCCAGGTCGGCCTGCTGGCGGAAGGCGAGAGCCTGTACTCGGCGCACAACCTGGGCCTGCTGACCCACGTGTATGCCGGACTGCGCGCGCACAAGCTGTTCAACCGCAACGTCGAGTACATCGTCCAGGATGGCCAGGTGGTCCTGGTGGACGAGCACACCGGTCGTACCATGCCGGGTCGCCGTCTGTCCGAAGGCCTGCACCAGGCCATCGAAGCCAAGGAAAACCTCAACATCCAGGCCGAGAGCCAGACCCTGGCGTCGACCACCTTCCAGAACTACTTCCGTCTGTACACCAAGCTGTCCGGCATGACCGGTACCGCGGACACCGAAGCCTTCGAGTTCCATCAGATCTACGGTCTGCAGGTGATGGTCATCCCGCCGAACAAGCCGCTGGCGCGCAAAGACTACAACGATCTGGTGTTCCTGACCGCGGACGAGAAATATGCCGCGATCATCAACGACATCAAGGAATGCATGACCCAGGGCCGTCCGGTTCTGGTGGGCACCGCGACCATCGAAACTTCCGAGCACATGTCCAACCTGCTCCAGAAGGAAGGCATCGAGCACAAGGTCCTGAACGCCAAGTTCCACGAAAAAGAAGCGGAAATCATTGCCCAGGCCGGCCGTCCGGGTGCCCTGACCATCGCCACCAACATGGCCGGTCGCGGTACCGACATCCTGTTGGGCGGTAACTGGGAAGTCGAAGTCGCCTCCCTGGAAAACCCGACTCCTGAGCAGATTGCTCAGATCAAGGCCGACTGGCAGAAGCGTCACCAGCAGGTGCTGGAATCCGGCGGCCTGCAGGTGATCGCGTCCGAGCGTCACGAATCGCGCCGAATCGACAACCAGCTGCGTGGTCGCGCCGGTCGTCAGGGCGACGCCGGTTCCAGCCGTTTCTACCTGTCCCTGGAAGACAGCCTGATGCGCATCTTCGCCTCCGACCGGGTGAAGAACTTCATGAAGGCCCTGGGCATGCAGTCCGGCGAAGCGATCGAGCACCGCATGGTGACCAACGCGATCGAAAAGGCCCAGCGCAAGGTAGAAGGCCGTAACTTCGACATTCGCAAGCAACTGCTCGAGTTCGACGACGTCAACAACGAACAGCGTAAAGTGATCTATCACATGCGTAACACGTTGCTGGCCGCGGACAACATCGGCGAGACCATCTCCGACTTCCGCCAGGACGTGCTCAACGCCACCGTCAGCGCGCACATCCCTCCACAATCGCTGCCTGAGCAGTGGGACGTGGCCGGTCTGGAAGCAGCGTTGCAGAGCGACTTTGGTGTCACCCTGCCGATCCAGCAATGGCTCGACGAAGACGATCACCTGTACGAAGAAACCCTGCGCGAGAAACTGCTGAACGAGCTGGTGGCGGCGTACAACGAGAAAGAAGACCAGGCCGGTGCCGAAGCACTGCGCACCTTCGAGAAGCAAATCGTCCTGCGCGTCCTGGACGACCTGTGGAAAGACCACCTGTCGACCATGGATCACCTGCGTCACGGTATTCACCTGCGTGGTTATGCGCAGAAGAACCCGAAACAGGAATACAAGCGCGAGTCCTTCACCCTGTTCTCCGAACTGCTGGATTCCATCAAGCGCGACTCGATCCGCGTGCTGTCGCACGTTCAGGTTCGTCGCGAGGATCCGATCGAGGAAGAGGCGCGCCTGCGCCAGGAAGCCGAGGCACTGGCTCAGCGCATGCAGTTCGAGCACGCCGAAGCTCCGGGCCTTGAGCAGCCGGAAGCGCTGGAAGAGGGCGTCGATGTCGACGTGGCCCTGGCCTCCGCTCCGGTACGCAACGAGCAGAAACTGGGCCGCAATGAACTGTGCTACTGCGGTTCGGGCAAGAAGTACAAACACTGTCACGGCCAGATCAACTAAGATTTTCGCCAGACACTGAAATACCCGCGCCGCGACCGGCATCAGCCGTCGCGGCGTTTTTCCATTCGCCGCCCTGCCTTTCGCGATGGCAGTGCACACATCAGGTTAAAGAGGAGCGCATTCATGGCTGTTGGTCTTGGTCCTTTGCCAACGTTGCACCCGGTTGCCGGTTTTGAACTCGGTATCGCTTCGGCGGGCATCAAGCGCCCGGGGCGCAAGGATGTTGTGGTCATGCGCTGTGCCGAAGGTTCCACGGTGGCTGGTGTGTTCACCTTGAACGCGTTTTGCGCCGCCCCGGTGATCCTGGCCAAGCAGCGTGTGCAAGGCCCTGTGCGTTACCTGCTGACCAACACCGGCAACGCCAACGCCGGTACCGGCGAGCCAGGCCTGGCCGCCGCGACCCGCACCTGCGCCAAGCTGGCCGAGCTGACGGGCGTCGATGCCAGCGCCGTACTGCCGTATTCCACCGGGGTCATCGGCGAGCCACTGCCGGTCGAGAAGATCGAAGGCGCGCTGCAGGCCGCGCTGGACGACCTGTCCGTGGACAACTGGGCCGCCGCGGCCACTGGCATCATGACCACCGACACTCTGCCCAAGGGGGCCAGCCGCCAGTTCCAGCACGACGGCGTGACCATCACTGTCACTGGTATCAGCAAGGGCGCGGGCATGATTCGTCCGAACATGGCGACCATGCTCGGCTACATCGCCACCGATGCCAAAGTGTCCCGTGAAGTGCTGCAGAACCTGCTGCTGGACGGCGCCAACAAGTCGTTCAACCGCATCACCATCGACGGTGATACTTCCACCAACGACTGCTGCATGCTGATCGCCACCGGCCAGGCAGCCCTGCCGGAAATCACCGAGGCCAGCGGCCCGTTGTTCGCCGCGCTGAAGCAGGCGGTATTCGAAGTGTGCATGGACGTGGCCCAGGCCATCGTGCGTGACGGCGAAGGGGCGACCAAGTTCGTCACGGTCGAAGTCAACGGCGGCGGCAATCACCAGGAGTGCCTGGATGTCGGCTACACCGTGGCCCACTCGCCGTTGATCAAGACCGCGCTGTTCGCGTCCGACCCGAACTGGGGGCGTATCCTGGCCGCTGTCGGTCGTGCCGGCGTGCCGGACCTGGATGTGAGCAAGATCGACGTTTTCCTCGGCGAAGTCTGTATCGCCAGCCGTGGCGCGCGTGCCGCCAGCTACACCGAAGCCCAGGGCGCGGCAGTAATGCAGCAGGAAGAAATCACCATCCGCATCGAGCTGGGACGCGGTGATTGCAGCGAAACCATCTGGACCACCGACCTGTCCCACGAGTACGTGAAAATCAACGCGGAATACCGTACCTGATACACCGCTACTCGCTTCTACATGGACGCGACGCATCACGTGTAGGAGCGAGCCTGCTAGCGATGGAGGCCCATGGCCTCCATCTCCTCTGAAAGGTGCCCGACATGAATCTTCACCTGATCATCGGCGACAAGCTCTATTCCTCCTGGTCGCTGCGCGCCGCCCTGGCGCTTGAGCTGGCCGGCGCGACTTACACCGAAGAACTGATCAAGCTGAACCAGCCCGATACCCGCGAGCGGATTCTCAAGCATTCGCCGACCGGCAAAGTCCCGTTGCTGAAGACCGAACACGGCACCATCGCCGATTCCCTGGCGATCGCCGAATACCTGGTCGAGCGTTTCCCCGAAGCCGAGCTCTGGCCGCGCGATGTGGCTGCCCGGGCCCAGGCCCGCTCCGCCTGTGCGCAGATGCACAGCGGTTTCTTCGGCCTGCGCGGCAACCTGCCGTTCGACCTGAGCCGAGATGCCGCGCTGTCGCCCATGCCACCCGAAGCCCAGGCCGATATCGAGCGGATGCTGGCCTTGTGGGCCGAGTGTCGCGCGGCCGCGACCGAGCCAGGACCTTTCCTGTTTGGCCGGGTCAGCCTGGCGGACGTCTTTTTTGCGCCGATCGCCGTGCGCCTGCGCACCTATCGGGTGGCGCTGCCGGCTGTCGATGCAGCCTATGTTGAAACGATCTATCAATGGCCAGCCTTCAAGGCGTGGCAGAAAGCCGGTTTAGAGGAAGTAGTGCGGTGAAACGAGTACATGTGGCGGCGGCCGTGATCCGTGATGCCGACGGCAGGATCCTGATTGCCCGACGTGCCGATACCCAGCATCAGGGCGGCCTCTGGGAGTTTCCCGGCGGCAAGGTCGAAGCGGACGAGGCGGTGGAAGCGGCGCTGACCCGTGAGCTGCAGGAAGAGCTGGGCATTCTGGTGTCCCGGGCGCGGCCATTGATCAAGGTGCAGCATGACTACCCGGACAAGCAGGTGTTGCTGGATGTCTGGGAAGTTTCCGCCTTTACCGGCGAGCCCCATGGCGCCGAGGGCCAGCCTTTGGCCTGGGTCACGGCCCGCGAGCTGGAGAACTACGAGTTCCCGGCGGCCAACCAGCCGATCGTGGCGGCAGCGCGCTTGCCGAGCGAATACCTGATCACCCCGGAAGGGTTGGAAACGTCGGCGCTGTTGCGGGGCATGCAGAAAGCCATTGCCGGTGGCAGCAAGTTGATCCAATTACGTGCCCCCAACGGTTACGACCCGCAATACCGCGACCTGGCGGTGGATGCAGTCGGCCTGTGCGCGGGCAAGGCGCAATTGATGCTCAAGGGGCCGTTCGAATGGTTGGGGGATTTCCCCTCGGCGGGCTGGCATATCACCTCGGCGCAGCTGCGCAAATACGCCAGCGCCGGGCGTCCCTTTGGCAAGGAGCGCTGGCTGGCGGCGTCCTGCCATGACGCTGAAGAGCTGTCCTTGGCGCAGCAGATGGATGTGGACTTCGTGACGCTGTCGCCGGTCCAGCCGACCCAGACCCACCCTGATGCGCAGCCGCTGGGTTGGGAGCAGGCCGCCCGACTGATCAGCGGTTTCAACAAGCCGGTGTACCTGCTGGGCGGCGTCGGTCCGGACCAGCGCGAGCAGGCCTGGCAGGCCGGGGCGCAAGGGGTGGCGGGGATTCGCGCGTTCTGGCCCTGAGGCCAGTCACCGGCCGGTTCGCTCCCGTATAAGCTGCAGGAGCGGGCTTGCTGGCGATCAGAGAGGGTAAAGGCGCCTGCTATTCGGGTTTCGCCGCCGCCTGCCAGAGAATCTCGGCGATCCCCTGGCGCTTGGCAATCAGGCGCGCCGCCACGAACAGCAAGTCGGACAGGCGATTGATGTAGGCCAGGCCGACCCCCTCCAGCGGTTCCACTGCATTCAAGTGCTGGCAACGTCGCTCGGCACTGCGCGCCAGGCTGCGGCAAACATGAGCCTGGGCGATCAAGGCCGAACCGCCCGGCAAAATGAAATTCTCCAGCGGCCCCAACTCTTCGTTCCAGGTATCGATAGCTGCTTCCAGGCGTTCGACTTCCGTGGCATTCAGTGCCTGATACACCGGCATGGCTAACTCACCACCCAGGTCGAAGAGGCGGTGCTGGCAGGGCGCCAGGACATCGATCAATTCCTGCAAACCCGGATGCTCGGTGCGCTGTTCAATCAGCCCGGCCAGGAGCAGCCCGAGCTGGCTGTTCAGCGTATCGACTTCGCCGATGGCTTCGACCCGCGGATGGTCCTTGGGAACCCGGCGCCCGTCACCCAGCCCGGTTTCGCCTTTGTCGCCGGTGCGGGTGTAAATCTTCGACAAGCGAAAGCCCATGCTTACCTCTCCAGTGGGGGATGTTCCAGTGGTGGCGGCTGACTGCCCGCCAGTGGCAAACGCAAGGTGAAGCATGTGCCCTGGCCCTGCGTCGACTGCACTTCCATCTGGCCTTTGTGATTGTTGGTGATGATGAAGTACGAAACCGACAGCCCAAGGCCGGTGCCCTGGCCGATTTCCTTGGTGGTGAAGAACGGCTCGAAGGTCCGTTTGCGCACGTTTTCGCTCATGCCGATGCCGTTGTCCTCGACCTGGATTTCCGCCCAGGGCGGGTTCAGCCGAGTACGCAGGATAATGCGCCCGGGTTCGCTGTCGTCTACCCGCTGGTGAATGGCCTGGGCGGCGTTTTTCAGCAGGTTGAGCAGGACCTGTTCCAGTTCGTTGGCGGTACCGGGCACCGGCCCCAGTTGCGGGTCGAACTGGCGGATGATGGCCTGGCCCTTGAAGTCGAAGCCTATGGCCAGGTCGAAGTCGTTGCCGGCAATTTCCACGGCCTGGTCGATCAGTGCCGGCAGGTCACAAGGCGCCATCTGCCGGTTGCTGCGCCGGCTGAAGCTGAGCATATGGGTCACGATCTTCGCCGCCCGGGCGCCGGCCTGCTGGATGCCGTCGAGCAGTTGCGGCACTTCGCGGCTCTGCAGGTAATGGTTGACGGTTTCCAGTTCGATGCCCAACTGCTCGGCATGCTCCAGGTTCTTCGGCAGCTCGGGTGACAGGCGCCGACGAATGTTCTGCACGTTGTGCAGGATCGCTCCCAGCGGGTTGTTGATTTCATGGGCCATGCCGGCGGCCAACCCTCCCACGGAGAGCATTTTTTCCGACTGCACCATCATTTCTTCCAGGGACAGGCGCTGGGTGATGTCGTCGATCCGGATCACCACGCCGCGCCCGGCACCGCCCATCAGCGGGTAGAAGGTAAGGGCGTAATGCCGGGCCTCGTCGTCCTTGACCCAGGTGACCCGCTCGACCTTGGTGACCGTATGCTGCTCCACGGTTTCCTTGAGTTGCGGCAGGAACGGCTTGAGTGGTTCGAAGGCGAGGAAGATCGGCTGGTTCAGCGCTTCGTCCAGGCGCGTGCCTGAGAGGGCGCTGGCTTCCTGGTTCCATTGGGTGACATAGAGCTGCTCGTCCAGGGCGATCAGGGCCGAGGGCATCGAGTCGATGATGCTGTTGAGGTAGTTCTGGAAGCCGGTGAGTTTCTTTTCGATCTTGCTGCGCACCTGGACTTCCAGTTCCAGCTTGCGGTTGGTGTGGCGGGTTTCTTCGGCCAGGCCCTGGGCCTGGTCATAGGCCGCCTGGGAGTCGTCGCGGGCGCGCTTGAGTTGCTGCTCTCGCGCCTCGATGCGCGACAGCATGGTGTTGAAGGCCTCGGCCAGGCTTCCGATCTCATCGCGGTTGCCGCGGGCGGCGCGCAGGGAATAGTTTTCCTCGCGTGTCACTTGTCGGGACAGTTCTTCCAGCTGGTGGATGGGTTGGGTGATCAGCCGCTTGATCTGCCGGGCAATGATCAACCACAGCAGCACACTGAAGATCAGGATACCCAGGCTCGCGGTCAGGGTGCCGGTGTAGAAGGCCATCGGCAGTTCACTGCTGGCCACCAGCAACAGATGGCCGGGGGGCTGGCCGGCGCGGGGCAGGGTGATGATCTGGTTGCTGCGAAATTCGGTCAGTTGCCAGGCTTCGATATGCCGATAGCGCTCCGGCAGGCTCAGGCGTTCGCCATGTTGCAGTTGGGCCAGGCGCATGCCTTTGCCGTCATAGATCGCTGCGGCGCGCAGGGGGGAGTAGCTGTTGAGTTCGTTGAGCAGCTTCTCGGCGTTTTGTGGCGAATCCAGCGCCTGCGCAGCCAGGGTCGGGTTGGATACCAGCCTTCCGATGGTCTGCAAGGCTTGCGGCGCCATGCTTTCCTGGGAGATCCAGTAGGCGGCGCTGATAAAGGTCAGGTTGGCGACCAGCAGTACGGTAATCAGCAGGACGAGCAAGGCGGCCAGCAGTTTTTGGCCGACCGGTAGGTTTTCAAGGCGCTGGCGCAATGGCATCGGGGACGTCGCTAGAGAGGAACACGTGGGCAGCGTAGCCGCTGCTCAGTCGCTGGGCAATCCGCGCTGTCGCAGGTGTTCCACCAATAGCCGGCGCAGGCGGCTGAGGTTGGGCAGGTGCAGTTGGTGCCTGGCGGCAACGTCGCAGGCATGCCCCAATAAGTAGCTGATTTCGGTCCTGCGCCGGCTGGCGACGTCCTGGTACATGGAGGAGTAGTTGACGGCGGTCGCCTGGATCACCCGCTCCACTTCCTGCTGCAGGTTCTCGGCCGCGGCGGGCTGGCCGCAGCGTTCCAGCAGTTCGCTCAGCTCGACGCACAGCATCGCCACTTCGCAATGATGCTGCAGCAGGCCACCGTTGCGGCAGTCATGCAGGACCGTCAGGGGATTGATCGCGCAGTTGAGCGCCAGCTTGCGCCAGAGGCGGGTCAGGATGTCCGCGCTCCATTCATGGGGGATGCCGCTGGCGCTCAGGTCGTCGAGCCAGAAGGGCGCGGTGGGGTGGCTGGCGTCCCCCAGCCAGGTGTAGCCATGACCGGCGAACACCACGCGCCAGTCGCCATCGCGAAAGGCGCCTTCGGTGCTCGAGGCATAAATGCAGCGGGCCTGCGGTACCTGGGCGGCCACGGCGTCCTGGCTGCCCAGGCCGTTCTGCAGCAGGATCAGTTCGGCATCGGGCGTCAGGCGCGTGGCCAGCTGGCTGACGGCCTGTTGCGCGTCATAGGCCTTGCAGGCCACCAGCAGGCGGGCAATGGGCTCAGGGCTATCGACGGTTTCGCCGGGAATGGCATGGAAACTGGCCTGTCCCTGTTCCACCAGCGTCAGTCCGCCCGCGGCCTGATAGGCCTGCAGGCGAGCCTGGTCGCGCAGAATCAGGCGTACCGGCAAGCCGGCCCGGGCCAGGCGTGTCGCCCAGAGGGTGCCGAGGCTGCCCGCGCCCAGAATGTGCCAGGTGGTCGACATCAGCGTGGTGCTCGGTTTGGCAGGCGCATGCGCGGCTCGCAGTGAAGGAGGGGAAAGACCCGTTATAATGAGCCCGGATTTTAACCGCAAACCGGGCGTGCTCCATCTTTATCGAGCTGCGCCCCTTTTTTATTGGAGAAATTACATGCCGTCGTTCGACGTGGTATCCGAACTGGACAAACACGAAGTCACCAATGCCGTGGAAAACGCCGTCAAGGAGCTGGACCGCCGCTATGACTTGAAGGGCAAGGGCAGCTTCGAGTTCAAGGAAAAGGAACTCACCGTCAACCTGACCGCTGAAGCTGAATTCCAGCTGGAAGCGATGATCGAGATCCTCAAGCTGGCCCTGGTCAAGCGCAAGATCGATGTGCAGTGCCTTGAGGTCAAGGACGCTTACGCTTCGGGCAAGGTGATGAAGCAGGAGGCGGTGCTCAAGGAAGGTATCGACAAAGAGCTGGCGAAAAAGATCGTTGCCCACATCAAGGACGCCAAGCTGAAGGTCCAGGCTGCCATCCAGGGCGAGCAGGTACGGGTGACCGGCAAGAAACGCGACGACCTGCAGGAAGCCATCGCCGCCCTGCGCGCGAAAGAGTTCGGCATGCCGCTGCAGTTCAACAACTTCCGCGACTGATCGGTTTTTTCGGGAACCTCGCAAGCTTATTGGCGTCCGAGGCCCGAGTAATGGGCAGAAACGATTGAGCCTTTATAAAGCTACTCGTTCTGCCCTTGTTTTTTGTGTGCCCGACCGTCGGGAATCAGGAGAGATAGATGGATTTGAATGCTGAAGTGGACAACCTGGTCAAGGCTTCCCAAGCCTGGATTCCGATGATCATGGAGTATGGCAGTCGGGTACTGCTGGCCGTCATCACGCTGGCCATCGGCTGGTGGCTGATCAACAGTCTGACGCAAAAAGTCGGCAAGCTGCTGGCGCTGCGTAATGCCGACCAGGCCCTGCAGGGGTTTATCAGCAGCCTGGCGAACGTCATTCTCAAGGTGCTGCTGATTGTCAGCGTGGCCTCGATGATTGGTGTCGAAACCACTTCGTTCGTTGCCGCGATCGGTGCGGCGGGCCTGGCCATCGGCCTGGCCTTGCAAGGTAGCCTGGCCAACTTCGCCGGTGGCGTGCTGATCCTGCTGTTCCGTCCATTTCGCATCGGTGACGTGATCGAAGCCCAGGGCATCAGCGGTACGGTCGACAGCATCCAGATTTTCCACACGGTGCTGCGTACCGGCGACAACAAGACTGTTATCGTGCCTAACGGCAACCTGTCCAACGGCATCATCACCAACCACAACCGCCAGCTGACCCGCAAAGTGATCTTCGATGTCGGCGTGAACTACGAGGCTGACCTGCAAAAGGCCCGTGAGGTCCTGCTGGACCTGGCCAAGGACGAGCGCGTGCTGGCCGATCCGGAGCCAGTGGCGGTGGTTTCCATGCTGGGTGACAGCGCCATCACCCTTTCCCTGCGTGTCTGGGTGAAAACCGCGGATTACTGGGACGTGATGTTCCGCTTCAACGAGTTGTCCCGTGATCGCTTGAAGGAAGCTGGTATTGATATTCCGTTTCCACAACGAGTGATTCGTGTGGTTCAGGAAGCGGCTGTTTGAGTAAGTAAGGGGGATAGGGGTTAAGAGTCTGATCGAGTGGTCAGACTTTTAACGCGTTACTTGCTGGAGGATGTTTGAAACCTGGTTGTAACAATAAACTGTCGATAACCGGAGCTTCAGCGAGTCGCCAGCCCCAACAAAAAAGGCCCATCGAATGATGGGCCTTTTTTATTACTTGCTAAGTAACCGCTATTACAAGATCGACAGTGGGTAGTCGACGATCAGGCGGAACTCGGCGATATCGCCTTCGCCTTGATCTGCGTTGGCAGTGTGCCAAGCTTGGCGAGCACGGAACGACAGGTCTTTGGCTGGGCCAGTCTGGATGACGTATTTGGCTTCCAGGTTGGTTTCGTGGTGTTTGCCATCTTCACCGTAACCGTAGTTGCGGTATGGGCTGTCAATGTCCATTTTGGTGCCGTCGATGTCCCAGCCTTTCACGTAGCGGGCCATGAAGCTCAGGCCTGGAACGCCGTATTCAGCCATCTTCAGGTCATAACGAGCCTGTACCGATTTCTCGCCTGGGCCGTTGAAGTCGGAGTACTGGATGGAGTTGGCGAGGAAGATCGAGTCGCCGCCGCGGTTGTTGTCACCCACACCGATATAGTCGAATGGAGTGTCACCGTTGACCTTCTGGAAGCCCAGGGTAAGGGTGTGCGCCTTCAGGAACGAGTAGGCCGCTGCCAGCGAGTAGGTGGTGTTGCTGATATCACCAGCTTTGGCTTTGCCGGTATCGGTGGTGCGGTAGATGTTACCGTCCAGGTTGATCGACTGGTCGCCGCCCAGTGGAATGGTGTAGTTCAGGTTGGCGTAGTACTGGTTCCAGACGTCTTCCAGTTTGCCGCCATAGAGCGAAGCACTCAGCTCTGGGGTGATCGCGTACTTGCCACCAATGTAGTTCATGGTCTTGGAGGTGACAGCAAGTGCGTCAGAACTGGCGTAATTAGCATGCAACTCACCGTCGCGGTTCATTTCGTCCTGGCTGGAAGCCGAGTAGAAATGACCAGCCTCGAGATCGAGACCTTCGAGTTCGCTGCTCTGCAGTTGGATACCGCTCGCAGTTTGAGGCAGCAGACGAGAACCGCCTACGGCGAACACTGGGCTGGTGGAAGGCTGCATGTCGCCGATTTTCAGCTCGGTCTTGGAGACGCGGAACTTCACTGCCGCACCGGCTTTACCGAAGCTGTCATGGTTATGACCTTCACTGTCGGTGCTCAGGTTGCCCGAACCGGAATAACGGTCTTCACCGTCCAGTTTGATACCCAGGTAACCGAAAGCGTCAACGCCAACCCCTACAGTGCCTTGGGTATAGCCGGACTTGAAGACGCCATGGAAGCCTTGGGTCCAGTCTTTGTCGTCACGGTTCTTATAGCCAGTCTTGTTACGGTTGTAGTAGTAGTTGCGAAGCAGCAGGTCGAGCTTGCTGTCTTCAACGAAACCTTTAGCGTCAGCCTGGTTGCCAACAAAAGGTTCGGCCATAGCCACTTGTGTACCGGCTGCAGCTACTGCCAGTGCGATCATGCTCCACTTCATCACGCGCATCGTGATTTGCTCCTTTGGTTTTTAGAAGAGTACTGCCGTCCCACCTGTTTTATTATCTGGGCGGCTCTTTCTTTTTGTGTCGGCGCAAACTTATATCACGCCGACAATGTTGGCGATACTTGCGTATCAGTCCTTTCAGCTTCTTTACGACCCTGTCGCAAAATGCTCGATCAATGTCGCAAATCCGCAGTCCGCATGTATCCGGACTGACAACTTCAGCGCTGTTTTCGAAGGCTTGAACCTGGAACAAAAAGAACTTTGGTCAAGCAGTCAAATCTCCATGGGGCAGCCTTGCCACTATTGTTATTAGTCTCAGGAAAGGCCGTTTTTCGATGGCTTCTCCCTGGGACAATATGGGTGTGAATGCAACAAGCGTGCACAAAACGCGAAGGCACCGATTTTTTTTCGGTGATCGCCCTTCAGGCTGTAAAAACCGCATAAAACAGTGGTTTTAAGGTCGTTTTGTTTGGGCTTGACGTTCCCTGTCCTCCTGGTGTTGCTCCCTGAAAAAAACGTATGCCATTCCAAAACGTTACCGGTTCACCCTGGTGAGTGAGTAGATGGCGGATGGTCAACGCACTGAGCGTAGACGCACTGTGAGATTTTGGTGCAAAAGTTTCTTGATGCAGCTCAGTCATCATGTGGCGTCGGGCACTGGAAGAATGCGCAGGGAAGGGGCTCTTTCGCGGTTTTCTCCTTGTTTTTTATGAGCTTCGTTCTGTCATGGTGCAGCCCGCCGGAAAATGTTCCAGGTCGGGGCGCTCTGACGTGTGGCATCTAGGATGAGTGTTGAGGCGGATCTGCGCAGCAGAGCGATGAACGCAAGAGCTTTCGCAGGTATGCTGCCGTTCTGTCGCTTGGCGGGCAGCCGGTCATGGCGTTCGCTAAGCTGAAACTTGATGAGCTGAGCGGGAGTGCGCGCGGTGTTCGCTTTAGATCCACGACTTCAACAAGACACATTGCCCATTGGGGATTTCCCCCTTTGCCGGCTGCTGTTGTCCAACGATTCCAATTACCCGTGGTTCATCCTGGTACCGCGCCGGGAAGATATCCGCGAGTTGTTTCAACTGGATGACGCGGACCAGCAGCAACTGTGGCGAGAAACCACGGCGCTGGCGGAGTTGCTTAAAGACTCGTTCGATGCGGACAAGTTGAATGTGGCGACTCTGGGTAATGTCGTCAGCCAGTTGCACATGCACGTTATCGTTCGCAAGCGCGACGACGCGGCCTGGCCTGCTCCGGTATGGGGCAAGCTGCCTGCCAAGCCCTACGACGCCGAACAGGTGGCCGTGATTCGTGAGCGGTTACGACTGGTACTGACCGATGATTTCAAGTTTCTGGAGGGCTGAGTCATGAGCCTGGAAGAACGGGTAACAGATCTGGAAAGCCGATTGGCTTTTCAGGATGACACCATTCAAGCCCTGAACGACGTGCTGGTAGGGCAGCAGCGGGTGGTCGAGCGTCTGCAGTTGCAGATGGCCGCTTTGCTCAAGCGTCAGGAGGAAATGGTGGGGCAGTTCGAGTCATTCGAAGAAGAGGCTCCGCCACCACATTACTGAGCGCCGGACGGTCTGCCGTCCAGGCAATAAAAAACCGCGAGCAGCCTGGCTGCGTCGCGGTTTTTTATTGGGCGTGAATCAGCGGCGTGGCAGTGCCGCAATCACGTCTTCAGCTTGCAGGCCCTTGTCACGATTCATGACGGAGAACTCCACGCGCTGGCCTTCCACCAGGACGCGGTGACCTTCGCCACGGATGGCGCGGAAATGCACGAAGATGTCATCGCCGGAGTCGCGAGAGATGAAGCCGAAACCCTTCGAAGTGTTGAACCACTTGACGGTGCCGGTATCGCGATTGCTCATGTCGTAGGTTTGCGAAGTGTTAGCCGAAGGAGACGATTTGTAGAAGCTGACAGCCAGGTGCAGAAGAACGGCAATCGCCGCGGTCACCAGGCTGAACAGCACAGCCGGCTGACCTGCGATAACCGGCATCGGCGCCAGCAGGGTCAAGGTCTGCAAGACCACCGCCAGCACCAGAAGCGCGCTGACCAGGTTTTGCAGTTGGTGACGCGGGCCTTTGTTCCAGTAGGGGATAACCGGAGCCAGTGTCAGGTTGAGCAGGCCGAAAAAGGCCAGGTAAAGAGCATCGGGTTGTTGCAGGAAGGGAACGGCTTCGGATCGCAGGCTAGGGATAAAGGACAGCAGCAAGGCTGCTGCGCCCGTTAGCAGGTGGACGATTTTCAACATTTTAATGAACTCACGTTAAGACGGATCACAAGGAAGAGCTGAGCGTGCACGGTTCGCTTCTGAACAATGGGAGGCGGTGAGCACGTGCGCGGGATCAGCCTATGCGCTGAGGCCGAGAAATAGGCAACAGCGACACGGCCTCTATTTAACAGCAAAGCCCAGGCCTTCTCAAATCAGGTGCTGTAGCCGGGTGAAGGGCGAAAGTCCTGATTGTCCTGAGGGAATACCGGACTATCGGGCAAAGCCTTGTTCTAGAGGCCAGCATCTAAAAAATCGGGAACGGTGGCTTCTCAGGTGGGTCACAACCGGCGTGGGCTTTCTTGCAGGTACTGGTCGCCCGCTCGGGGGGGCAATCTGTCGCACGGTCTCGGGCAATCCCGGGCTGCGGGTGCAGGGTAGTCTTGCTAGAGTGGTCCGGTACCTGACCTGTTGAATTCAATGTGCTAACGGAGATAGACATGGCAATCGATATCGGTATCAGCGCAGAAGATCGCAAATCCATCGTGGAGGGGCTCTCTCGCCTGCTTTCAGATACTTATGTGCTGTATCTGAAGACCCATAATTTCCACTGGAACGTCACGGGCCCGCAGTTCCGTACGCTGCACCTGATGTTCGAAGAGCAGTACAACGAACTGGCGCTGGCGGTGGACCTGATCGCCGAGCGTATCCGCGCCCTGGGGTTCCCGGCGCCAGGCGCCTATTCCATCTACGCGCGTCTTTCTTCGATCAAGGAAGAAGAGGGCGTACCAAGCGCCGATGAGATGATCAAGCAACTGGTGGCGGGGCAGGAAGCGGTGACTCGCACCGCCCGTGGCATTTTCCCGATCATCGACAAGGTCAGCGACGAACCCACCGCGGACCTGCTGACCCAGCGGATGCAGGTGCATGAGAAAACCGCGTGGATGCTGCGCTCGCTGTTGAGCGAGCAATAATCCCGCAGACCGAATGGCGCCGTTATCGGCGCCATTTGCTTTTATGGGGCATGACTTGTCGTCCGATCATGGCGGTTCGCCCTCAGGCCCGATGGCTGGGGTATGGCAGCGGAGTGCTGGCTTCGTTTCGGCGGGCGGTGGTCTATCGGTGCCGTCATACGGCTGCACAGGGCCGATTTAATGGATATAATCCCGCCCTTTGCTATATAACCCGGGCCTCGGCACGGGTTAAGCCAGACGTTAAGTACGCCGAGACGCTCTCATGCCCATGTACGACTACCAATGTGCTTCCTGTGGTCATCAGCTGGAAGCCATTCAAAAGATCAGCGCGCCTGCGTTGGTCGATTGCCCTGCCTGCCAGGCGCCCGAGCTGAAAAAAATGCTGTCCATGCCAGGTTTCCGCCTCAGCGGTTCGGGCTGGTATGAGACCGACTTCAAGACCGGCGCCAAGAAGAACCTGGCCGGTGGCGACAAAGCTGATTAAGTTGAACGACACGCGCGAGCTCTTGCATTATCCGGTACCCCGAGGTGCGCAAGGCCTCCCATCGAATTTCGAATTACGAGAAGTGAAACCACTACCATGATGCGCAGCCATTATTGCGGCCAACTGAACGAAAGCCTGGAAGGTCAGGAAGTTACCCTTTGCGGATGGGTCCACCGTCGTCGCGACCATGGCGGGGTGATCTTCCTCGATATCCGTGATCGTGAAGGTCTGGCCCAGGTGGTGTTCGACCCGGACCGCGCTGAAACCTTTGCCGCCGCCGACCGTGTGCGCAGCGAATACGTGGTCAAGATCACCGGCAAGGTGCGCCTGCGTCCGGCCGGTGCCGGCAACGCCAACATGGCTTCGGGCATGATCGAAGTCCTGGGCTACCAGCTGGAAGTGCTGAACGAAGCGGAAACCCCGCCGTTCCCACTCAACGAATACTCCGACGTGGGCGAAGAAACCCGCCTGCGCTATCGCTTCATCGACCTGCGCCGTCCAGAAATGGCCGAGAAGCTGCGTCTGCGCTCGCGCATGACCACCAGCATCCGTCGCTACCTGGACGAGAACGGTTTCCTCGACGTCGAAACCCCGATCCTGACCCGTGCCACCCCTGAAGGCGCGCGTGACTATCTGGTGCCGAGCCGTACCCACGCCGGCAGCTTCTTCGCTCTGCCGCAGTCGCCACAGCTGTTCAAGCAGTTGCTGATGGTCGCCGGCTTCGACCGCTACTACCAGATCGCCAAATGCTTCCGCGACGAAGACCTGCGTGCCGACCGTCAGCCTGAGTTCACCCAGATCGACATCGAAACCAGCTTCCTCGATGAAAAAGACATCATGGGCCTGACCGAAGGCATGATCCGCAACCTGTTCAAGGAAGTGCTGGATCTGGAATTCGGCGAGTTCCCGCACATGACCTTTGAAGAGGCCATGCGTCGCTACGGTTCCGACAAGCCGGACCTGCGTATCCCGCTGGAACTGGTGGACGTTGCCGACCAGCTCAAGGAAGTCGAATTCAAGGTGTTCAGCGGCCCGGCCAACGATCCGAAATGCCGTATCGCCGCCTTGCGCGTTCCTGGCGGGGCGAGCATGCCGCGCAAGCAGATCGACGACTACACCAAGTTCGTCGGCATCTACGGTGCCAAGGGCCTGGCCTACATCAAGGTCAACGAACGCGCCAATGGCGTTGACGGTCTGCAGTCTCCAATCGTCAAGAACATCCCGGAAGCCAACCTGAACGTGATCCTCGATCGCGTGGGTGCGGTCGACGGCGACATCGTGTTCTTCGGCGCCGACAAGGCCAAGATCGTCAGCGAGGCCCTGGGCGCGCTGCGGATCAAGCTCGGTCACGACCTGAACCTGCTGACCTGCGAATGGGCTCCGCTGTGGGTCGTCGACTTCCCGATGTTCGAAGAGAACGACGACGGCAGCTTCACCGCGCTGCACCACCCGTTCACCGCGCCGAAGTGTTCGCCGGAAGAATTGGAAGCCAACCCGGCGACCGCACTGTCCCGTGCCTACGACATGGTGCTCAACGGCACCGAACTGGGCGGCGGTTCGATCCGTATCCACCGCAAGGAAATGCAACAGGCGGTCTTCCGTCTGCTGGGCATCGATGAAGCGGAACAGGAAGAGAAATTCGGCTTCCTGCTGGACGCCCTGAAGTACGGCGCACCGCCGCACGGCGGCCTGGCGTTCGGTCTGGACCGTCTGGTGATGCTGATGACCGGCGCCCAGTCGATCCGTGAAGTGATTGCCTTCCCGAAAACCCAGAGCGCTGCTTGCGTGATGACCCAGGCTCCTGGCCTGGTCGACGCCAAGGCGCTGCGCGAGCTGCACATCCGCCTGCGCGAACAGCCAAAGGCTGAGTAAGGCCGACCTGAAGGCGCATCTGCGGATGCGCCTTTTTCTATTGGGTCGAGATATTTGTTGCCCGCCCGCCGTTACAGGCGTTGCGGGCATTGTTTCAAAGAGAATTTGGAGCGCGTTATGGCAGGTCATTCCAAGTGGGCGAACATCAAGCACCGCAAAGAGCGTCAGGATGCCAAGAGAGGCAAGATTTTCACCAAGTGGATCCGTGAGCTGACGGTCGCCGCTCGCCAGGGCGGTGGCGAACCCGGTTCCAACCCGCGTTTGCGTCTGGCCCTGGACAAGGCCCTGGGCGCCAACATGAGCCGCGACATCATCGATCGCGCCATTGCCCGTGGCGCTGGTGCGACCGAGGCCGACAACGTCGAAGAGCTGACCTATGAGGGGTATGGCCCGGGCGGCGTGGCGGTGATGGTCGAATGCATGACCGACAACCGCAACCGTACCGCAGCGGCCGTGCGCCATGCGTTCAGCAAATGTGGCGGCAACCTGGGTACCGACGGTTCGGTGGCGTATCTGTTCGAACGCAAGGGGCAGATCAGCTTTGCGCCGGGCGTCGATGAGGACGCACTGACCGATGCGGCGTTGGAAGCCGACGCCGATGACGTGGTTGTTCACGAAGACGGCTCGATCGATGTGTTTACCTCGTTCACTGGCTTCTATGCGGTACGCAACGCACTCGAAGAGGCCGGTTTCAAGGGCGACGACGCGGAAATCGTCATGCAGCCGACCACCAGCGCCGAGCTGGACCTGGAAGGCGCCGAGAAGATCCTCAAGCTGATCGACATGCTCGAAGACCTGGACGATGTGCAGAACGTCTACTCCAACGCGGATATTCCCCAGTCGGTGGCCGAGCAACTCGGCTGATGCTGATAGCACGATAAAAGATCGCAGCCTTCGGCGGTTTCCCCCCTTTACACACAGGGTTACGCTGTACCTGTAGGGGAGCTGTCGAAGGCTGCGATTTTTTGTTTCTCCAGCTTCTCCCGGCGTTACCTTAGGCAACCGAATTTTCTCTTTGCAGGCGTTATGACTCTTATTCTTGGTATCGACCCGGGTTCGCGCATCACCGGTTACGGCGTGGTACGTGATACCGGGCGTGGCTGCGTGTACGTGGCTTCGGGCTGTATTCGCACGGGCGCCGGCGAGCTGCATGAGCGGCTGCAAATCGTCTATCGCGGGGTTCGTGAGGTCATTCAGACCTACGGTCCGGTGACCATGGGCATTGAAAAGGTGTTCATGGCGCGTAACGCCGACTCGGCCCTGAAACTGGGCCAGGCCCGTGGCGCGGCGATTGTGGCGGGGGCCGAGGAAAGCCTGGAAATCGCCGAATACACCGCCACTCAGGTCAAGCAGGCCGTGGCGGGCACCGGCGGGGCCAACAAGGAACAGGTGCAAATGATGGTCATGCACTTGCTCAAGTTGACCAGCAAGCCGCAGATCGACGCTTCGGACGCCCTGGCGATTGCCATCTGTCATGCCCACACCCGTTCCAGCCTGCTGCCCCACGGCCTGGGTACCGCACGCAGTCGTGGCGGCCGCCTGCGTCTCTGATAGCATCTGCGCAAACATTTGATGAGTGGAGCATCCCGCGCCTGTCTGCCCGGCCCGGATCTTCGCTCTGTGACCCGTCGGCCGCTGTTCTGGCCTGAGCTAAGGATCTGAAACGTGATTGGACGCTTGCGCGGCACCTTGACTGAAAAACAGCCGCCGCACCTGATTCTCGATGTAAACGGTCTGGGTTACGAGGTGGAAGTCCCCATGACCACCCTGTACCGCCTGCCGTCGGTCGGTGAACCGCTCACCCTGCACACCCATTTGGTCGTGCGTGAAGATGCCCAGTTACTCTATGGCTTTGCCAGCAAGCGCGAGCGGGACTTCTTTCGCGAACTGATTCGCCTCAATGGTGTAGGGCCGAAACTGGCGCTGGCGCTGATGTCCAGCCTGGAGGTCGACGAACTGGTGCGTTGCGTGCAAGCACAGGACACCTCGGCGCTGACCAAGGTGCCGGGGGTCGGTAAAAAGACCGCGGAGCGTCTGCTGGTCGAGCTCAAGGACCGCTTCAAGGCCTGGGAAACCGTGCCGAGCATGTTTGCCCTGGTGCCGAACCAGCCGGACGCGCCGATGCCGGTGGCCAGTGCCGAGACCGATGCGGTCAGTGCCTTGATCTCCCTGGGCTACAAGCCGCAGGAAGCCAGCAAGGCGGTTTCCGCGATCAAGGAAAAAGGCCTGAGCAGTGAAGACATGATTCGCCGCGCGCTGAAGGGAATGATTTAAGTGATAGAAGCAGATCGTCTGATCGCCGCCACGGGCCCCCGTGAGCGCGAGGAAGTCCAGGACCGTGCGATTCGCCCCGTCAGCCTGGCCGAATACATCGGCCAGCCGACGGTGCGCGAGCAAATGGAGCTGTTCATCCAGGCTGCCCGCGGGCGCAACGAGTCGCTGGACCACACCCTGATCTTCGGCCCGCCGGGGCTGGGCAAGACCACGCTGGCCAACATCATCGCCCAGGAAATGGGGGTGTCGATCAAGAGCACCTCGGGCCCGGTGCTGGAGCGCCCCGGGGACCTGGCGGCGCTGCTGACCAATCTCGAACCGAACGACGTACTGTTTATCGATGAGATCCATCGTCTGTCGCCGATCGTCGAGGAAGTGCTGTACCCGGCCATGGAAGATTTCCAGCTGGACATCATGATCGGCGAAGGGCCAGCGGCCCGTTCGATCAAGCTCGACCTGCCGCCGTTCACCCTGGTGGGGGCGACGACTCGCGCGGGCATGTTGACCAACCCGCTGCGCGATCGCTTCGGCATTGTCCAGCGCCTGGAGTTCTATAGCACCGCGGACCTGGCGACCATTGTCGGGCGTTCCGCCGGCATTCTCGGTTTGCCGCTGGACCCGGACGGCGCCTTCGAAATCGCCCGGCGCGCCCGCGGCACGCCGCGTATCGCCAACCGTTTGTTGCGTCGGGTGCGGGACTTTGCCGAGGTTCGTGCCAAGGGCCACATCACCAAGCCCATCGCCGACCTGGCGCTGAACCTGCTGGATGTCGACGAGCGTGGCTTCGACCACCAGGACCGGCGCCTGTTGTTGACCATGATCGAGAAGTTCGACGGCGGGCCGGTGGGGGTCGACAGCCTGGCGGCCGCGATCAGCGAAGAGCGGCACACCATCGAGGACGTACTCGAGCCCTATCTGATCCAGCAGGGCTATATCATGCGTACGCCGCGGGGCCGTGTAGTGACCCGGCATGCCTATCTGCACTTCGGTCTTAACATCCCGTCACGATTGGGCGAGATGCCCGTAGTAGACGAATTCCTCGATGCCGTGGACGATTAATAACCGCTTGGGCAGCGATTTATTCGCAGCCTGTGTGGTCCTAGGGGGCTGGCATTGCCGTTATTTCGCCAGAAAGGCGTTCGAGAATGAAAAACAGTTGCCTGGCCGGATTGGCAACCTGAGGAGTAAGCACTAGAGTATGCGCGCGCAAAACGGGCTTGGGTCGTTCGCACATCGTTGTCGCGTTTATTACGAAGACACCGATGCCGGCGGCATCGTGTATTACGTTAATTACCTTAAGTTTATGGAACGGGCTCGAACCGAGCGGCTACGAGATCTGGGCTTTGCCCAATCGCAGCTGGCAGGGGAGAACCTGTTGTTCGTCGTGCATTCCAGCGAAGCGCGCTACCACGCGCCGGCGCGACTGGACGACGAGCTTCTGGTAAGTGCAGAAGTCATCGAATTGAACCGGGCCAGCCTGCGCTTCAAACAGCAGGTCAGGCGAGCCACGGATAATGCACTGCTCTGCGAAGGGCAGTTTCTGGTGGCCTGTGTGCGCACCGACAATTTGAAACCCCGGGCCATTCCCGAAGCTCTACGTGCGGCCTTTGCCGACGTGAGCGGCGCGGGTACACACTCAGAGCAGGAGATAAAGCGTGGAAGCTAACGTCGTCGACCATTCCTCCATGTGGAGCTTGGTCAGCAATGCCAGCATCGTTGTGCAGTTGGTAATGCTGACCCTGGTAGCCGCATCGGTGACCTCATGGGTCATGATCTTTCAGCGCAGCAACCTGCTGCGCGCCGGTCGACGCGCCCTGGAGAGCTTCGAAGAGCGCTTCTGGTCGGGCATCGACCTGTCCAAGCTGTACCGTCAGGCGGGCAGCAACCCGGACCCTGATTCCGGTGTGGAGCAGATCTTCCGTGCCGGTTTCAAAGAGTTTTCGCGCCTGCGCCAGCAATCGGGCGTTGATCCCGAGGCGGTCATGGAAGGTGTCGCGCGTGCCATGCGTGTCGCCATCTCCCGCGAAGAAGAGAAGCTCGAGCAGAGCCTGCCGTTCCTCGCCACCGTCGGTTCGGTCAGCCCGTACATCGGTCTGTTCGGTACCGTCTGGGGGATCATGAACTCCTTCCGCGGCCTGGCCAGCGCCCAGCAGGCGACCCTGGCGACCGTAGCACCGGGTATCGCCGAAGCCCTGATCGCCACCGCGATCGGCCTGTTTGCCGCGATCCCGGCCGTTATTGCCTATAACCGTTTTGCGGCCCGTGGCGAGACCCTGATCAGCCGTTACTACACCTTCGCCGACGAGTTCCAGGCGATCCTGCACCGTAAAGTGCACACCAGCGAAGAGTGAGCAGGTAAATCCCCATGGCCCGAGTTCGCCACAAACGCAAGCCGGTTGCCGAGATGAACGTGGTGCCCTACATCGACGTGATGTTGGTACTGCTGGTTATCTTCATGGTGACCGCGCCGATGCTCAATCAGGGCGTGAAAGTCGATCTGCCCAAGGTTTCCAGCGAAGCCTTGCCGCAGGACAACAACACCCAGGTCCTGACCATTTCGATCAAGGCTGACAAGACCTACTACTGGAACCTTGGTAGCGAAGTCGACACCGACAAGCAGATGGACAAGGCCATGACCTTGCCGCAGATGACCGACGCCGTGACCAAGATCATTCGCGCCGGCAATGAAGGCGGCAAGCATACCCAGGTGTTCATTCGCGGCGACAAGTCCGTTGACTACGGTGCCGTCATGGGCGCCATGGGCGGGCTGCAGAAGGCCGGCGTCGGTAACGTTGGCCTGATTACCGAGGCGCCCTGATGCAGCAACAGCGAGAGCCGTCCGCCTCGGAAAGCTACTTCTGGCCTAGCGTGTGGGCAATTGCCCTGCACGTTCTGGTGTTCGGCATGCTGTTCGTCAGTTTTGCCATGACGCCGGAGTTGCCGCCGTCCAAGCCGATCGTCCAGGCGACCCTGTATCAGCTGAAATCGAAAAGTCAGGCGACCACCCAGACCAATCAGAAGATTGCGGGAGAGGCGAAGAAATCCGCCGCGCGCCAGACCGAAGTCGAGCAGATGGAGCAGAAAAAGGTCGAGCAGGAAGCGGTCAAGGCTGCGGAACAAAAGAAAGAAGAGGCTGCTCAAAAAGCCGAGGAAGCGAAAAAGGCCGACGAAGCCAAGAAAGCGGATGAGGCGAAGAAGGCTGATGAAGCCAAGAAAGCCGACGACGCGAAGAAGGCTGCGGAAGCGAAAAAGGCTGAAGAGAAACAATTGGCTGATATAGCCAAAAAGAAAGCCGAAGAAGAAGCCAAGAAAGCCGCCGAAGAAGAGGCCAAGAAAAAGGCCGCTGAAGAGGCGAAGAAAAAGATAGTCGAAGACGCGAAGAAGAAAGCCGCGGAAGACGCCAAGAAGAAAGCTGAAGCAGACGAGGCGAAGAAGAAGGTCGCCGAGGACGCGAAGAAGAAAGCCGCCGCCGACGCAGCCAAGAAAAAGGCTCAGGAAGCAGCGCGTAAATCCGCCGAAGATAAAAAGGCCCAGGCCCTGGCTGATTTGCTTTCCGACACGCCGCAGCGTCAGCAGGCCTTGGCGGACGAGCAGGGCGACGAAGTCGCGGGCAGTTTCGACGATCTGATTCGTGCTCGTGCGGCGGAAGGCTGGGCTCGTCCTCCTTCGGCGCGCAACAACATGACTGTCGTGCTGCAAATCGGCATGTTGCCGGATGGTACGGTGACTTCCGTGTCGGTGGCCAAGTCCAGCGGCGATGGTCCGTTCGATGCCTCGGCGGTAGCTGCGGTCAAGAACATTGGACGTTTGACAGAAATGCAGGGAATGAAGCCGAGCGATTTCGCTCCGTATCGTTCATTCAAGATGACATTCACACCTGAGGATCTAGCCTTGTGAGAAACCTTCTTCGAGGATTGCTTGTCGTTATTTGCTGTATGGCAGGGATAGCGACAGCGGATGAAAAGAACATTCTGGTCACCAGTGGCAGTGACCGGGCCACGCCCATCGCCGTAGTGCCGTTCGGTTGGCAAGGGGGCAGCGTGCTGCCCGACGACATGGCTGAAATCATCGGCAACGACCTGCGCAACTCGGGTTACTACTCGCCGATTCCAAAGCAGAACATGATCAGCCTGCCGACCCAGGCCAGCGAAGTCATCTACCGTGACTGGAAGGCCCTGGGCGCCCAGTACATCATGGTCGGCAGCATTGTCCCGGCGGGCGGTCGCCTGCAGGTGCAATACGCCCTGTTCAACGTCGCCACCGAACAGCAAGTGCTGACCGGTAGCGTCTCGGGCAGCGTCGACCAGCTGCGCGACATGGCTCACTACATCTCCGACCAGTCGTTCGAGAAGCTCACCGGTATCAAGGGCGCCTTCTCGACTCGCATGCTGTATGTCACGGCAGAGCGTTTCTCCGAGAAGAACACGCGCTACACCCTGCAACGCTCCGACTATGACGGCGCGCGTGCGGTGACCCTGCTGCAATCCCGTGAGCCGATCCTGTCGCCGCGCTTCGCGCCGGACGGCAAGCGCATTGCCTATGTGTCGTTCGAACAGAAGCGTCCGCGCATCTTCGTTCAGCACATCGACACTGGCCGTCGCGAGCAGATCACCAACTTCGAAGGCCTGAACGGCGCGCCTGCCTGGTCGCCGGACGGCCAGCGCCTGGCGTTCGTGCTGTCCAAGGACGGCAACCCGGACATCTATGTGATGAACCTGGGGTCGCGTCAGATCTCGCGTGTGACCGCAGGTCCTGGCATCAACACCGAACCGTTCTGGGGCAAGGATGGTTCGACCATCTACTTCACCTCGGACCGTGGCGGCAAACCACAGATCTACAAGACCAGCGCCGGTGGTGGCGGTGCGGAACGGGTGACTTTCGTGGGCAACTACAACGCCAACCCGAAACTGTCCGCGGATGAAAAAACCCTGGTCATGATTCACCGGCAGGACGGCTTCACAAACTTCAAGGTAGCTGCCCAGGATTTGCAGCGTGGCAACGTAAAAATCCTTACCGACAGCACACTTGATGAGTCGCCTACTGTTGCGCCCAACGGCACCATGGTAATCTACGCCACCCGCCAGCAGGGCCGGGGAGTCTTGATGCTCGTGTCCATTAATGGACGCGTGAGGCTCCCGCTTCCTACCGCTCAAGGCGAAGTCAGAGAACCGTCCTGGTCCCCTTACCTGAACTGACGCGGCGCTTTACGTTTTACTTAACACACTGGGGTTCATTAGGAGTTTCACGATGGAAATGCTGAAGTTTGGTAAGTTTGCTGCGCTGGCTCTGGCCATGGCTGTAGCTGTAGGTTGCTCCTCCAAAGGCGGCGACAACGCTGGTGAAGGCGCTGTTGATCCAAACGCTGGTTACGGCGCTAACACCGGTGCAGTTGACGGCTCCCTGAGCGAAGAAGCCGCTCTGCGCGCAATCACCACCTTCTACTTCGAATACGACAGCTCGGACCTGAAGCCAGAAGCCATGCGCGCTCTGGACGTTCACGCCAAGGACCTGAAAGCAAACGGCGCTCGCGTTGTTCTGGAAGGCAACACCGACGAACGTGGTACTCGTGAGTACAACATGGCTCTGGGCGAGCGTCGTGCGAAAGCCGTTCAGCGCTACCTGGTGCTGCAAGGCGTTTCCCCAGCTCAGCTGGAACTGGTTTCCTACGGCGAAGAGCGTCCAGTTGCTACCGGCAACGACGAGCAGTCCTGGGCTCAAAACCGTCGCGTCGAACTGCGTAAGTAATTCGTCATGCGAACGTGCCGTCGTGCTCTAACTGTCTTGGCTCTCAGCCTCGCGCCGTTTTCGGTGTGGGCTGCGGTTCCTGTGGTCGATAACAACTCGGGCTATAACAATAGCGGAGGCAGTTATCCGCCAGCGGGTTATGGCACGAACGGCGCCTATGCCGGGGGAGGGGTTTCGACCCCTGTCTCGGCACAGGGCGAGCTGTTCCAGCAACTGCAGCAAATGCAGGATCAAATCGCACGGCAACAAGGTGTGATTGAAGTACTGCAAAACGATATTGCGCGCATGAAGCAGGAAAGCCTGGAGCGTTACCAGGATCTTGATCGGCGCATTGGAGCGGGCGGTGCACCTGCCGCGACTCCTGATAATTCTTCTGCCGGTGGTGATGCAAGTGCCGCCGGTGCCGCTGCCGGGGCTGCCTCGCAAGCTCCAGCGGCAAGCAGTGAACCGGGCGATCCGGCGAAGGAAAAGCTGTATTACGAGGCAGCCTTCGACCTGATCAAGGCCAAGGACTTCGACAAGGCCAGCCAGGCTTTCGCCGCGTTCCTGCGTAAATACCCGAATAGCCAGTACGCGGGTAATGCCCAGTACTGGTTGGGCGAAGTGAACCTGGCCAAAGGCGACCTGCAAGGGGCCGGCCAGGCATTCGCCAAGGTATCCCAGCTGTATCCGAAGCATGCCAAGGTGCCGGACTCGCTGTACAAGCTGGCTGACGTAGAGCGCCGCCTGGGTCACACTGACAAGGTCAAGGGCATTCTGCAGCAGGTGGTGGCCCAATATCCGGGTACTTCCGCCGCCCAGCTGGCTCAGCGCGATCTGCAACGCATGTAATCGAGTTTGAGCTGTTTGGAAGAAACCCGCGCTTGCCGCGGGTTTTTTCGTTAGAATCCATGCCCTTTTTATGAAACACGCTTCCTGGGATTACCGTGTTTGCGGGATTCCTCGAGGTGCCTGACGGAGGCGGACAGCCTGTTTAGCTGTTACGCCCGTGGCGACTATGCAAGACACATTGAGAATTACCGAAGTTTTCTACTCGTTGCAGGGTGAAACTCGGACTGCCGGCCTGCCCACGGTATTTGTGCGCCTGACCGGTTGTCCGCTGCGTTGCCAGTACTGCGACAGTGCCTATGCCTTCAGCGGCGGCACCATCCGCACCCTCGAGAGCATTCTCGAGCAGGTCGCCGGTTTCCGCCCGCGTTACGTCTGTGTGACCGGGGGCGAACCTCTGGCGCAACCTAACGCCATTCCCCTGCTCAAGCAGCTGTGTGACGCCGGTTACGAAGTCTCGCTGGAAACCAGCGGAGCCCTGGATATTTCCGCGGTCGATCCGCGGGTCAGTCGAGTGCTCGACCTGAAGACGCCGGGATCGGAAGAGGTCCAGCGCAATCGTTATGAAAACATCGAGCTGCTGACGCCGAACGACCAGGTCAAGTTTGTCATCTGTTCCCGTGAGGACTACGACTGGGCGGTTTCCAAGCTGATCCAGTATGGTCTGGAGCGGCGGGCGGGCGAGGTGCTGTTCTCGCCGAGCCATCACGACCTGAATGCGCGCGATCTGGCCGACTGGATCGTCGCGGATAACCTGCCGGTGCGCCTGCAATTGCAGCTGCATAAATATCTTTGGAATGACGAGCCGGGGCGCTGATATGACTGATCAAGCACAGAACCAAGTGGCCGCTGAAAAGCGTGCGGTAATCCTGCTGTCCGGCGGTCTGGATTCGGCCACCGTGGTGGCCATGGCCCGTGCCGAAGGTTACCGCTGCTACACCATGAGCTTCGATTACGGCCAGCGTCATCGCGCCGAGTTGCAGGCGGCCGAGCGTGTCGCTCGCGACCTGGGCGTGGTCGAGCACAAGGTGATCGGCCTCAACCTCAACGGTATCGGCGGCTCCGCGCTGACCGACAGCTCCATCGATGTGCCCGAGGCTCCGAGCGAAGGGATCCCCGTCACCTACGTGCCGGCACGTAACACCGTGTTCCTGTCCCTGGCACTGGGCTGGGCGGAAGTGTTGGGCGCGCGGGACATCTTCATTGGTGTCAACGCCGTGGACTATTCGGGGTACCCGGATTGCCGTCCGGAGTTCGTCGAGGCCTTCGAGCGCATGGCCAACCTGGCGACCAAGGCCGGGGTAGAGGGGCAGGGATTCCGTATCCAGGCACCACTGCAGAACCTGAGCAAGGCCGATATCGTCAAGGCAGGCGTCAAGCTCGGGGTTGATTACGGCCTGACCGTGTCCTGCTACCAGGCCGATGATCAAGGGCGTGCCTGCGGCAAGTGCGACAGCTGCCGTCTGCGTGCAGAAGGTTTTGCCGCGGCCGGTGTCAGCGACCCAACAGCTTATTTTTGATTTTTTTCATATTGGGTGTTGAATTCTTTTTATAAATCAGTATTATACGCGCCACCACACAGCGGGTCGTTAGCTCAGTTGGTAGAGCAGTTGGCTTTTAACCAATTGGTCGTAGGTTCGAATCCCACACGACCCACCATTTTCTAGCAGTATTTAAAATCCGAAAGGCCCACGAAAGTGAGGATTTTCGGGTTTTTTTTTGCCTGCAGAAAAGAGGGGGCGGGGCTGGAAGGTGTTCAAGGTACAACAGGGGCCTCTAAGGTCTACGTACTTGTGATGGTCCTACCGCGCTTCTTTCGGCCCATACCGCCCATGGCCCTTCATGATCTTGTGGCTTCAGCATTCTCCCCCTCATGAAGGGAGCACAGGCCACTACCCATCCATGTCGTCTCACATGCACGAACGCGTTGCGACGATGCACGCCTGCACCAGACCCGATGCCATTCGGCCACTCAAAGGCCGCGATCGGACAGCATCCGGTTCGATACGAAAAAGCAGAATACATGCCACATGCACCTACCAACTCTGGTAGTTGCCGGTGCTCAAAAATGCCCGAATGATGATCCGGCCGCTCACTCGTCCTTATCAATGACTCAAACAACGCTCGCCGGAACGCGGGTGACAAGGTCGAGCGCTCCGGCACGACGCTCACTTCATGTCACAGGACGTTACGGGAGACAGAGTTATGTTGGATATCGGAACCTCGGATACCTTGAAGTACGATTTCGGCGGAAGGTCATACACGATCCAGATTTACAAGGACAATCAGGACGCGAAAAAGTATTACATCGTTCCGCAGCCGCAATTCGCGATCGCCACGAGCGGTCTGCCGGAATTCTCGCTGCAGCAGTTCACGAATGGCGCGGGCGTTTCCGGACAGTGCAATTTCCAGACTGTGCTGCAAACTCCGCCGGGGGCCATCGAGGCCGTGCAGCAGAAGTTCGGCAGCGACGTCCGGATCGGCGGCTGGGACTGGACTCTCGGTACCACCTGGTTCAACTACCAGTATCCCGACAAAGACGGGCAGATACACAGCTATTCGGCGGTGGCCTGGCCTTCTCTGGCGCCGACCACCGGTGATATCGGGCAGGCGAGCGCCCGTGCGTCGTTCTTGATCTCCCTGCCGGACCAGGCCGCGGTCGCGGCGTTCATCACCGCGTTCAGCAGCCCGGGTGGTGGTGGCACGTACGATGTCCAGTACCAGATGCACGTGCCGGGATCGTTACCGGGCGTGACGGTCACGATTGGATTCGACTCGAGCGTCGCCTATCAGTACGAGCAGACCATCCAGGTCGACAAAAACGTCTGGGGTTCGGAAACCAGCCGCACCGTCGAAATCAATCAGTACCTGAGCCAGTCGCAGTCCGGCACGATCGATTATATCTGGGGCAAGATCGACCCGATGTCGGCGCAGGGGCAGGCGATCACCAACTGGGCGCAGCAAACCTTGCAGAATGCCGTCACCCAGTCCGTCAACGCGACCATCGCGATGATGCAGACGAACAATCCATCAGGAAACGACTACTCCTTCAGCATGAGCCAGGTGAGTTCGTTCTCGTACACCTACTCGCAGAACACGGTGGTCGATTGGATTGCGCAGTCGTCGAGCCTGCTGCCTGCCTTCCCGGCGGATGTGTGGGATCGGGTCTACAAGGTGGTCGACTACACCCCGCTCTCGGTCGTGTTCCAGCTGACCAACGTCGACCTGATCAGCGCCGGGGTCGCCTCGGTGCAGGTTCTGGTGCAATCGCCGTCGGGCAACGACTCCGCGACCCTGACCAAGGACAACACCAGTTGGCCCTTCAAGCGCCCCGCGGTCAGCAATCCGGATGGCTCGCCCAACCTGCGCTATTCGTACAAATACATCGTTACCTACACGGACAAAACGTCGTATGAGTCGCCGACGATCCAGGGCGACGCCGCCGCCGTGGGAGGCGCGAGCGTGACATTCACTGCCGGTTCGCTCGCAGCGCTGGCCGTTACGTTCCAGACGTCGGGCATCCAGTTTGGGACCTCTGCGCAATCGGTGCGGCAAGTGCAAGTCGACTTCGTATTCGTCAATACCAACGTGGCACCCGGCCAGGCGGCAGAGGCCAAGACGCTGAACTATGTGTTCTATGCGAACGAGGAAAAGTGGCCCGTATCGTTCCTGACCGCGCTCCCTTATACGACGAACTACACCTACTCGGTGATCTACGTCATGGGCGACGGTTCGCGCGTGTCCCTCGCGCCCAGCCAGCCAACCAACCAGAACTCTGTGCAGATCGGATCCCCGCTGGCCCTGCAGCAGGTCACCCTGTATCCGGTATGGACGCCGGGCATGGAAAACGTCTATGTATCCGCGTACTACGTCGATCCGGACAACAGCATTTCGGTGCAGGGCAATGTCTGGCAGGTCGACCAGAAAGGCGATCCGATCGACCCGTGGAAATTCCTCGCGCCGAACAACAAGAACGCCTACTGCGACGTGACGGTGCAATACGTAGACGACGGCGAAATCATCGGTTACCCGACGCCGTGGTACGTGCCGCAGCGGCAACCGATCAACGTTACCGCAAAGCAGACTCCGACCATGGTGACCATCGATCCGTCGCTGATCCAGTGGAACCTGTATGACATGGTCAAGATCGACATCTACCTGCTGAATGCGACCGGGCAACCGATCAAGCAGCACCCGTTCCAGTTCCTCAAGGGAACGGGCAGTCAGTACTACTCGTTCATGCTCGACGGGCAGGAGCCCAGCCTGACCTGGTACTACTCGGGTGCCTACTATCCGAAGGACGCAGCGCCAGTCGTCATCCAACAGACGAAGATGACATCGGCGTTGCTCGTGCTGCCAAGGACATGGAGCGAGAGGCAGGTGCTGGCCAACGAACGGCCCTACCTCGTTCCGCAAGAGCATGCGCACGCGATCGAGGCAGCTCACCTTCGTCTAATCACGGGCGTCAACGTGGCCAGAGAGGAAGCGCTCACGAGTGTGAAATAACGTGCGCCACCGCCCGGCTTGCGCCGGGCGGACTGCAATGTCGCGGGGGCTGTTGCCCCCGCATTCCTGCACGTACTCATAGGTTCGGAGCCACCATGGCGAACATCCTCTATCGCATCGTCGGTCACGGGCTGGACGGGGATACCCCACCGCTCAGCTTGATCGTGCTGAATCTCGTTTATCTCGACACGGAGCACAATTACTGCGCGAACCACTGGTGCGCGCTCACCGCCGCGCATCCGGAGGACACGTGGCAGTTCGACCCTGGCCCCGCCACCGCCGGCGGTGTCCTGTATGAGGGCCAGCAATTCGGCCCCACCGGCGAAGCCACGCCGATTCCGCTCACGGTGGCCGACGGTACGACGATCCAGGTCGGCGCCGGCATTCCCGCCACCACCGCTGTCACCGTCACACCGCTGCTGATCGACTGGACCCGGGTCGCGCGCATCGACGTGGAGCTCGCCGGTCATTCGCTGACCTTCACCACCGCCAGCGCCACCGCCCGCTGGCTGTCGCTGCCGCCCGCAGGTTACCCATGGACGGCGACCTACACGCTGAACGACGACTCGACCTGGGTGCAGTCGGGCGCCGGTTCGACGCCGCTGCTGGTGCTACCGGCGCTGCCGCCCGTCACACCGGTCACTTTCTCGCCGGTCGCGGACTACTTCGAAACGCTGCCGATCGAATCGATCGCGCTGACCGTCGCCAACCCGGGCGGGGCGCCTGGTCACAACGTCTTCAATCCGGGCCGCACACAGCCATGGTCGACCGGCATCTTCCAGACGGCGATTTCCCCGGTCGCGTGGTGGCTCGACTACCACTATCGCTACGTCGTCACGTTCAAGCCGGAGGCGGGACTCCAGCCGTTCGACTCGGGCGAGATCGACGGGCTGGGCGCGACATCGATCACGCTCGACGAGGTCGGCATTCGCGACTTCGTCCTCGACGGCCAGATGCCCGCCCTCATCCAGAGCGTCAGCGTCCGCTATGAGTTCGGCGGGAATAGCGAGAGGAGCGCGCTGCCGGTGCGCCTCGTCGCGCGCAGCGACTATACGCCGGGTTCGTTCTCCTACTGGCTCGAGTACACGATCGCCGGCAAGACGCCGGACCAGGCCGGTCAGGAGACCGGCACCGTCATCCAGCCCGGCGCGCAGCCCGCCCTCGCGTTCGTCAAGGCCGAGTCTCCGTTGCAGGAGAAGTCGGTCACGTTGACCGCGCACAGGCTCGGCGTGGGGGATCAGGTGCAGCTTGCGCTCAGCACGAGCGAATCGGGCAACCTGGGTATCCCGTCATGGACATGGGCGATCCAGGGCTTCGGTCCGGCGGGTGTCACGCTCGACCGCGTCCATCCGTCCATCACGTACCGGTACATGGTGGTCGATCCGGATTCAGCCGCGACCAGCTTCGCGGGCACGCTGCAGGTCAACGATGAGCTCACGCCGTTCGATATCCCGACAGCCGCCGTCAGCGTGGACATCACGCCTCATACGCTGCCCGCGTCGGTCACGCTCGATCCATCGCGGATCGACTGGAGCGTGAACGAGCAGGTGAAGGTGACGGTAACGTTCACCAACCCGCCAGGCGACGGGCAAGACTTCACGTTCACCCGCGAAAGCGGCTACGAGTATGCAAGTAGCACATCCGTCGACGGTGTGACGCCGATCTACGATTACCTTGCCCTTTATTACCTGGCAGACGGGACGACGCGTATCGAGTCCGCGAACAATCAGACGAGCATGCTGCTGGTTCTGCCCCCGCGCGGCACCGGGCAGGGATAGCGCGATGGCCTGGCACCCGGCACTCGAGCGCACGCTGCAGATCGCCCGGCACTTTCACGGCAACGACGCGGAGCAGGCGCGTGCGCAGCTCCTGCGCCTGCTCGACGATCGGGTCCGGGCGGCCGACGGCTTCACGGGCAGCCTGCTGACCATGAGCGGCTTCCCGGTCGAGATCGCGTTCTCCACCGCTGACGATGCGTTGCGCTATACGTTCGACCCGGCGCTGCCCGGCAGCGATCCGCGCGGCAGGGTCGATACCGCGCTCGGGCAGCTGGCGGCGCTTGGCGCCGCGCCGGTGCCTGCGTCCACCGTCGACGCGGTTCGCCGGCTCCAGGCCGGTCATCCGCTGCGCTTCGGCGCGTATGTCGGTGGGCGGCATCGCGCGGGGCAGTGTCGCACCAAGCTCTACTTCGAGGTGCCGAAGGATGCGGCGGCCGATGCCGACGCCTTCGCCGCCGAGGTGATCGGCAGGCCCAAGTCGCTTCCGGACAAGCAGCAGCACATCGAGCTGATCGGCGTGGACCCCGACTCGCAGCGCACGGAGTTCTACTCGCGAATCGAAGGCATGATCGCGCCCGACCTGGTCGCGCTGCTGGCGCGGGTGAATCTTGCGTCGCGCTACCGCGAACTCGTCGAGCTGTTGGGCGAATGCTGCGTCCTGCCGATCTGGCGCGAACTCCCGGGCGATCTGTACGGTTTCAGCTATTCGGTCTCGGCGCGTGGCGAGCCAACCGCGTTCACGCTCTACACCCACGCACGCGCGTTGTTCGGCGGCGATGGACGGACCCGTGCGCGGATCCTGGAGCTTGGCCGGCGCCACGGATGGGATCTGCGCTTCTACGCGCAATTGACGGAGCCGCTCGCCGCGCTCGACGACCCGACAACCCATCACACCATGTTTGGCATCACCCTGTACGGCGACGCCGGACTCGGCGTCACCTTTGGCGTTGCGCCGCCACTGGAGCCGACATGAGCGGCGTCCACCCGGGCGCCAGCGCAGCCGCGCTGGATGCGCTGCTCGCCGCGCAATCGCCCAGCGGTGCGTTCGGCTCCATCGTCGATCTGCCGACAGGCCCGGTCGCCGACGAGAACGGTTTCGTGACCGCGCTGGTCCTGCATGAGCTCTCGGCATGGCCCGCGACACCAGCGCTGGCCACGGCACGCATGCGCGCGCTCGACTTCCTGGCGTGCTGCGAGCGGCCGGACCGGCGCGGCGCGTTCTCGTTCTATCCGCCCGATCGACAGCCGGAGTGGATGCCCATTGCGCTGTTGCCGGACGCCGACGACACCGCACTCTTCACCCTTGCGCTGGTCGACGGCGGCCGCTGGCCGGCGCAGCAGTTGACGCTCGCCGCGCGCCGGGTGCTCGAGGCGTTTCGCCTGAGGTGGGTCGCAGCCGATGCAAGGCCCTGGTATCGCGAAGGCGTCTATCTGACCTGGCTGGATGAATTGGTCTACCCGAACATCGTCGATCTATGCGTGAACATCAACGTTGCTGCATTGCTCAAGCGTGCGGGGCCTGAGCATGCCTGCGCACTGGCCGCGATCGTCGACATGGTGGATGCCGGACTCGCGTGGGCGGGCACATCGCCGCAGCGAGCGTTCCTGCTGACGCCTTACTATCCGCATCCGGCCGAACTCGGTCATGCGCTCGATCGCGCGATCCGCCTGGGTGTGACCGAGTTGCTGCCGTGCCGGGACAAGCTGCGGGACCTTGGCTGGTCGTACGCGGCCGATCCTGCCGGCTGGCCGCTCAATACCCCGGTCTGCAGTTCGGACGATGGGCGAATCGTCTGGCGTGCGCCTGTGCTCCAGCAAGCGCGGCAACTCTGTCGTCGCCCGTCAGCCATGACGGCTGCGTCATTGCTCGCAGCCACGACGCCAAGCCCTTAGTGAAGGGGGCGAGCCGTATTCCAGATCAAAGCAAGCTCGGGCAGCACGGCACGTCGCATTCTCCTCGAGCTACGCGCTCTAGCGGCGTAGTGAACATAAGCGCGACTGGGGGTTGCGCAACATCGATGTGTCCGAGGGCCGCCGAATGAAAACGCATTTTGAGGCGGTGGGCATCAAGACCGCCATGGACCTGGCCAGGGCCGACCCAGTGGCACTGCGTCACCGGTCTGCTGGCGTGGCTTACAGCGGGGTCAGGACATTCATCACGGTGTCCAGGGCTACGCGGGTGTCGTCCAGTTGCACCAGCGAGGCGTGCCGGGCGCCGAGGGCGTCGCGATTCTTGATGGCGGTCAGGATCGCCTTGTGCCGGGGCAGGCTGAGACGCTGGATGTCGGGGCGGCGGTTGGTGATGCTGATGGACTCGCGCAGCGGCAGCGACAGCATGTTGCACATGTAGGCGAGCAAGTCGTTGCGGGTGGCGTCGGCGATCGCCCGGTGAAAATCCAGGTCGGCCTGCAAGAGCTCCTCGTGGGTCTTGGCCGTCTCCATGGACTGGTAGGCTTTCTCGATCACCGCGATGTCCGGGTCGGTCGCGGTGGTGGCGGCCATGGCGGCGATTTCCGGCTCGAGGATGCGGCGCACGCCGGCCAGGGTGTTGAAGAACTCGCTGTGGGGCGTCGACTGCATCAACCAGGACAGCACGTCCGGGTCCAGCAAGTGCCATTTCGCCCGTGGCCGCACCACCGCGCCGACCCGTGGCTTGGAGTACACCAGGCCCTTGGCACTGAGCACCCGGGTGGCTTCGCGCAGCACCGAGCGGCTGACCTGGTATTCCTCACACAGCGTTGCCTCCAAGGGCAATCTATCTTCCGGCTTGAAGCGTCCGGAGACGATGTGCATGCCCAGATCCTGAACGATCCGGGCATGCATGCTCTTGCGGGGTTTGGAAGGCTGGTGATCCATAACAGGGAGGCTGCTCTGAAGAAATTGGCTGCATCATAACATCGCTCCCGTATCTATCAGGCGCTCCTGCATGCCTGAGCCGGTGGGCGACAGGCCCGCATCAGCCCCCTCAGTGGGAATGCCGCGGGACCTCGGCGCCCCGGCAACCCACCAGGAAATCGAAGTCGCAGCCCTGGTCCGCCTGCAGTACGTGGTCGATGTACAGCTGGCGATAGCCGCCGACGATCAGCGACTGCGGTGCCTGCAGGTCGGCCATGCGCGCCGCCAGTTCGTCCTCGGGGATATCCAGGTGCAGGCGCCCGCTGGCACAGTCCAGTTCGATCCAGTCACCTTCCTTCACCGCCGCCAACGGGCCGCCGGCCGCCGCTTCCGGTGCCACGTGCAGGACCACGGTGCCATACGCGGTGCCGCTCATGCGCGCGTCGGAAATCCGCACCATGTCGGTCACGCCCTGGGCCAGCAACTTGGCCGGCAAACCCATGTTGCCGACCTCCGCCATGCCGGGGTAACCCTTGGGGCCGCAGTTCTTCATCACCAGGATCGAGTCGGCGTCGACCTCCAGTTCCGGGTCGTTGATCCGCGCCTTGTACATGTCGAAGTTCTCGAACACCACCGCGCGGCCGCGATGCTGCATCAGTTCGGCGCTGGCGGCGGACGGCTTGAGCACGGCGCCGAGGGGCGCCAGGTTGCCGCGCAGCACACAGATGCCGCCGTCCGCGCGGATCGGATTGTCCAGGGTGCGGATCACTTCGTCCTGGCCGTAGATCGGTGCCTCCCGGGTGTTTTCGCCGATGGATCTGCCGTTGACCGTCAGTGCATCCGGGTGGGGAATCAGCTTGGCTTCGCCGAGGCGGCGCAACACTGCCGGCAGGCCGCCGGCATAGTAGAACTCCTCCATCAAGAAGCGCCCGGACGGTTGCAGGTCGACGATGGTCGGCATGCCGCGACCGATGCGGGTCCAGTCGTCCAGATCGAGTTCGACGCCGATGCGCCCGGCGATGGCTTTCAGGTGAATCACCGCGTTGGTCGAGCCGCCGATGGCGGCGTTGACGCGGATGGCATTTTCGAACGCCTCCTTGGTGAGGATCTTCGACAGCCTCAAGTCTTCGCGAACCATCTCCACCGCGCGCATGCCGGACATGTGCGCCAGTACATAGCGGCGGGCATCGACCGCCGGGATCGCCGCGTTGTGGGGCAGGGAAGTGCCCAGGGCCTCGGCCATGCAGGCCATGGTCGAGGCGGTGCCCATGGTGTTGCAGGTGCCCGCCGAACGCGACATGCCGCCCTCGGCCGCAAGGAAGTCGTCGAGGGTGATGGTGCCGGCCTTGACCTGTTCGCTGAGCTGCCACACCACGGTCCCCGAACCGATGTCCTGGCCCTTGTGCTTGCCATTGAGCATCGGCCCGCCGGTGACGACGATGGCCGGCACGTCGCAACTGGCCGCGCCCATCAGCAGTGCCGGGGTGGTCTTGTCGCAGCCGGTCAGCAGTACCACGCCATCGATCGGGTTGCCGCGAATGGCTTCCTCGACATCCATGCTGGCCAGGTTGCGGGTGAGCATGGCGGTCGGGCGCAGGTTCGACTCGCCGTTGGAGAACACCGGGAACTCCACGGGAAAGCCGCCGGCCTCGATCACCCCGCGTTTGACATGCTCGGCAATCTGGCGGAAGTGCGCGTTGCACGGGGTCAGCTCCGACCAGGTATTGCAGATCCCGATGATGGGCTTGCCATGGAACTGGTGGTCGGCGATGCCCTGATTCTTCATCCAGCTGCGGTACATGAAGCCGTTCTTGTCGGCGGTACCGAACCAGTGGGCGGAGCGCAGGTTAGGTTTCTTATCAGACATGGTCAGCTCTCTTATTGTAAGACTATATTGTTCTGGTATGGCCATAACATAAGCGCAAAATCTTGGGTTTGGAAGTATTGTTGACTAAATAGTAATACTATATAGTCGTTTTCAACTGAGGTATGGCCCTGGCGGTTTTCCGCGAGAGGCGTCCCCCGAGCTTCTATAAAAACAACAATCGGAGACCGATCTCATGAGCCAGGAGCTGCGGCTTGTCCGGCGCATCACGCTGAAACTGATTCCCTTCCTGATCCTGCTGTACCTGATCGCCTACGTGGATCGTTCCGCCGTCGGCTTCGCCAAGTTGCACATGGGCGCCGATATAGGCATTGGCGATGCGGCCTATGGGTTGGGCGCCGGCCTGTTCTTCATCGGCTACTTCCTCCTGGAAATCCCCAGCAACCTGATGCTCGACCGCTTCGGCGCACGGCGCTGGTTCGCCCGGATCATGATCACCTGGGGCGCCATCACCATTGGCATGGCGTTTGTCCAGGGCCCCTACAGCTTCTATCTGATGCGCTTTCTGCTCGGCGCGGCGGAAGCCGGGTTCTTCCCCGGCGTTCTCTACTACATCACCCAATGGTTCCCGGTGCGCCATCGCGGCAAGATCCTCGGGCTGTTCATCCTGTCCCAACCCATCGCGATGATGATCACCGGCCCGGTGTCCGGCGGCCTGCTGGGCATGGACGGCATCCTCGGCCTGCACGGCTGGCAGTGGCTGTTCATCGTCATCGGCACGCCGGCGATCCTGCTGACCTGGCCGGTGCTGCGTTACCTGCCCGACGGCCCGCAACAGGTCAGCTGG
>NZ_JAQZAA010000001.1:0-420 GCF_028640875.1 Pseudomonas sp. SBT1-2
TGCCACTCCACCCGAACTCAGGGCCGGCAGACCGCTGGTGTCGCTCGACAAGGAGTAGGTCAGCGGTACGTCGGCACCCGACTGGAAGATACCGGTCACGCTGCCGCTGGCTACAGTAGCTTCGCCAGCTACGTCGCCCACACCGCCGGCAATACCATTGGCCAATCCGTCTTCATCGACAGTACCGGCCTCGGCGGCTCCGGCCGCCGTTGGCGTGTCATCATCGACGGTAATCACCAGCTTCTCGGCCGCGGCGGTTACCGTGTCACCGTCCTTGTCGGTAGCTTGCAGCAGCGTGCCCAGGTTAAGGGTGATGTCGTTTTCATCATTGCCCGCTGGATGGTCCAGCGGTTGCAGCAGGGTAAAGCTATAGGCGCCCGCGGCGCTGAGGCTGAAGGTAAACACATCGACCGCGCCGGC
>NZ_JAQZAA010000045.1:0-99960 GCF_028640875.1 Pseudomonas sp. SBT1-2
GCGATGAACGATGACGCGGTGGATCAGAAATTCCGCGTCGCGGCCTTCGCGGGCAAGCCTCGCTCCTACGGATCGTGCGCGACCTTCTTCATGTAGGAGCACAGCTTGCGTGCGATGAACGATGACGCGATGCGCCAGGCAAACCGCGTCGTTCCCATCGCGGGCAAGTCGGATCGCCGCCCGCTCGCTCCTACAGAGGCGAGGCTGTACCGGCGGCGCTAGTGCGCCGCGGTCATGTTCGGCCGGCAGGAATGGAAGATGTCCAGCCGCGGCTGGTACAGGCTGGTCTTGACCTCGAACAGCCCGAGCACCGAGTGGAACAGGTTGTCGTGGCTCAGGTCCGGCTCGCCGCGCTTGCCTTGCAGGCAGTCGCGCTGGATGCCCAGGTCGGCCAGGGCCTGCTGGCCGAACCACATCAGCATCGGCACATGGGTCTGCGCCTGCGGCGCCAGGGCGTAGGGCGCGGCGTGCAGGTACAGGCCGTTTTCGCCGAGGGACTCGCCATGGTCGGAGACGTACAGCATCGAGGTGTCGAAGCGTTCCTGGTTGTGCTTGAGCAGCTCGATGACCCGGGCCAGGAAGTGGTCGGTGTAGAGGATGGTGTTGTCATAGACGTTCACCAGTTCCTCGCTGCTGCAACTGCCCAGCTGGTTGGTGTGGCAGATCGGGGTGAAGCGCTCCAGGTTCTTCGGATAGCGGTCGTAGTACTCCGGGCCATGGCTGCCGTCGGCGTGCAGGACGATGATCGCGTTGTCGCCGAGGCCATCGATGTACTGCTGCAGGTCCACCAGCAGGGCCTCGTCCAGGCAGTTCTTGCCGTCGCAGAAGGGGCTCGGCTGGGTCTTGGGAATGTCGCGGTTCGGCACCCGCAGGCAGGTGCCCTTGCAGTCGCTGTTGTTGTCCAGCCACAGCACCTGCACGCCGGCCCGTTGCAGCACATCCAGCAGGCCTTCGTAGGTCTTGCCCTTCTTGTCGCTGTAGTCCTCGCGGGGAAACATCGAGAACATGCACGGCACCGAGACCGCGGTCGAGGTGCCGCAGGAATGCACCTGGGTGAAGTTGAGGATGTCCAGCCTGGCCAGCTCCGGGTTGGTGTCGCGGGCGTAGCCGTTGAGGGAGAAGTGGTCGGCGCGGGCGGTTTCGCCGACCACCAGGATCATCAGCGACTTCTTCTCCCGGGCGCTGGCCTGGGCGCTCATCGCCGCGTCCTGGCCGATTGGCTGGATCACCAGGTGTTGCTTGATCCCCAGGCTCTGCTTGGCGTATTTGCCGAGGGCGTAGAGGTAGTTGGTCGGGTTGATGAAGTGGGTCAGCTTGTCTTCTTCGCGAAAGATCGGCGCGTAGGTGGAATAAAAGGTGCCGACCGAGACCGCGATCACCAGCACGCAGGCGGCAATCACCAATAGCTTGTTCAGCAGGCCGCGAAAGAACGGCCGGTAGCGCACCGGGGTGCGCCAGATCAGCACCACCGGCAACGCGCCCAGCACCAGCAGATAGCCCAGCAGCTTGAGGTTGAACAGCGCGGCGGCTTCGCCCGGGTTGGTCTCGAACACGTTCTGCACCATCACCGTGTCGATGGTGATGCCGTACTGGTTCATGAAATACGCGGCGGCGGCCGAGGTCAGGGCCACCAGGCTCAGTGCCGGTTTCAGGGTCCAGCGGAAGGACACCAGGGTCAGCAGCAGGGTGATGGCGGCCCACAGGAACAGCCCGAAGGAGGCGAAGAATGCCAGCTTGTGCAGGCCCTGCAGGCTGATCAGGTGGCCCAGCGCGCGCCAGGTGGCAAAGTTGTAGAGCGCCACCAGGGCCAGGGAAAACAGCAGTACCAGGCGGGTCGATGTGATTGACGCGAATCGCAGTCCTTTGCCCAAGACCATTTCAGTTCGTTCCTCCGGGTAGAGATACAGGCACCAGCAGTGGCACTGCTGACTGTAGAGGGTCATTGGTCAAAAAAATGTCGAAAGGGCGCGGGCCGTTACCCGAATCACGTCGAGCCGCGCCCGCCGGATTCAGAAAGTCTTCCTGGCACTGGCGACCCAGGTCGCGCCACACAGGTCGCTGAACCCGTAGTTGCTGGTGCACTGGCTTTTCGACAGGTCGGTATCGATATAGCTCAGGCCCAGCACCACGCCTGCCACCTCGCGGGTCGATCTGGCCTCCCATTCGTGGTAGGTATCCTCGCCCTGGCCCGAGGCCGAGATCAACCGTGGGTCCTTGAAGTCCATCTCGCCGTAACGCAGCTTCAGCCCCAGGCCCAGGGGCAGCTCGGTCTCGTAGCCCACGTAGCGATACAGGGTGTTTTGCTGGCTGTCGATGCCCGCGGCGTCGCTGGAGTAATAGGCGGCCAGGCTGACCCCATAGGCACTGAAAATCCCGTAGACCTCGCTCTGGTTGAATTGCCCTTCCCTGGGGTAGCTGTACTTGAGGTAGCCCAGGTCGAGGCTGATCGCGTCGCTGGCCTGCCACAGCCAGCCGGCGTAGTAGTCGACTTCCTGGCGGGTCTTCAGGCCGCCGCCGAAATCGACGTTGGAGGTCCACGCACCCAGGTACAGGCCGCTGCTGTGCAGCAGGGTCGCGGCGGCCTGTGCGGCGGGGTCGTTCTGGGTCTGGGAAATGCCGCGGGTGCGGTAGTCGCTGGCCAGGGTCAGTTCCAGTTCCACGGCAAAGTCATCGTTCAGGGGCAGGGCCTGGCTGCCCAGGGGCAGCAGGCTCAAGGCGCCGATGGCGAACAGGCTGAGGGTCTTCATAGGGGCGTCCCGTGTTGTTGTGATTGTTAGGGGCGGATTTCAGGCAAGGCTGCGCCGGCCCCACGTGTGCAAGGACGCGGGGGCGGGCAGTGGAGCTGTTTTTCTAGAGGGATCGATCTGGGGGGATCGGGCTAGAGAGGCCGGGCGTAGACTTCGCGGCCGGCGAACCAGGTCTGCAGCACCTGGGTTTCATGCAGGGCCTTTTCGTCGACACGGAACACGTCGCGGTCCAGCACGATGAAGTCGGCCTGTTTGCCGGCGCTCAGCGAGCCGATCCGTTGCTCCAGGCCGATGGCGCGGGCGGCGTTGAGGGTGTAGGCGTAGAACATGGTCTCGCGGTCCAGGCGCTCGTCGGCGTTGAGCACCCCCAGCGGCCCCTTGCGGGTGATGGCCTGGGCGATGGCGTTCCACGGGTTGGGCGAGGACACCGGCCAGTCGCTGGCCCCGGCGAGGGTCGCGCCCTGCTTGAGCAGCGAGTGCGCCGGGTACTGGTAACGGAAGGCCAGGGCGCTGACATACGGCTTGATCATGTCCAGGGTGTAGTCGTCGGCCGAGGCCCACAGCAGTTGCATCGAGGCGATGACCCCCAACGGCTTGAAGCGAGTGAACTCCTTCGGGTTGACCATCTGCAGGTGGGTGATGGAGTGGGCGATGCCGCTCTGGCGGTCCTGGCGCGCCTGGGCAATGCCATTGAGGGATTCGCGCACCGCGCGGTCGCCGATGGCGTGGATGTGCACCCGCCAGCCGCGCTGGTCGATGGCGCTGACCAGTTCGCCGAAATGCTCGGGATCGATCAGCAGTTCGCCCTGTTTGCGCGAGTTGCTGTAGGGATCGATCATCGCCGCGCTCTGGGCCGGGTACTCGATCACCCCGTCGGCGAAAATCTTGACGCCGGGCAGGGTCAGGTTGGGGATGCCCTGGAATTGCTGGCGCACCTGCTCCAGCACGTCGAGGTCGGCAGGGCGGCTTTTCGGGTTGGCCACCAGCAGCGCGGCGACATGGGCGCTCATGCCGCCGCTTTCGGCGAGCGCCTTGTAGGCCGGCAGCACACCAACCGTCTGGGCCGTGGGCTTGAGGGCGAACACCGCCTCGCCGGGGGCGGCGTTGGCCGCCGGGTCCATCCAGGCGGTGATGCCCAGGCTGTTGTTGTAGCGCACCGCCGATTGCGCCGCGTTGAGCAGGGCGGCGTTGCTGGGCACCGGCATTTTCGCCGCGACCCGGTCCCAGCCGGCGTCCACCAGGAAGCCATTGGGGCGGCCGTCGGCGAGCTGGCCTATGGTGTCGCGCTCGGCCTCTGGCAGGCTCTTGAGCAGGGCGGCGTCGATGCCGGCGCGCTCCAGCATTGCGTCATTGGCCCAGGCGGTATGGTGATCGCTGCCGGTGAACACCACGGGCACCCTGGCCCACTCGCCGGCGTTGAAGCGCTGGCCCAGGGCTTCGGCCTGGGCCCAGTAGGCCGAGCTCATGCCGGCGATGCTGAGGACATCACCATGCCGGGCCTTGCCGTCGTCGCGCCAGGCGCGCAGTTTCCGCTCCAGTTCGTCGAGGCTGACCACCTGGTCCTGCATATTGGCCGAGGTCATTTCCAGGCCGCCGAAGATCGCGTGGGAATGGCTGTCGATCAGGCCGGGCATCAGGGTCTTGCCGCCCAGATCGATGACCCGGGTGCCGGTTTCGATCAGGGCCTTGATCTGCGCGTCGCTGCCCACTTGCAGCACCTTGCCGTCGGCCACCGCCAGGGCCTGGACCTTGGGCTGGGCGCGATCGGCGGTGAACACCTGGCCGTTGAACAGCACCAGGTCGGTGGCGGCCATGGCTTCCATTGAGGCAAAACTCACTGCAATCGTCAGCAGATTCGGGATGAACCTTTTCATTGAGTATTTCCTTGTTATTGCGTCTGATGGCCAGATTAGTGGCTTGCCAGAGCCGACAGAACGCCTCGCTGACGAAAAACGTTTTTGCCTGAATGGAAAAAGCATGGACAAGTTGGGTGCATTAAAGATGTTCGTGGTCACCGCGCAGCTCGGCAGTTTCAGCCGCGCCGCCGAGCAATTGGGCAAGACCCCCTCGGCCCTGACCAAGGCGGTCAATCACCTGGAAGTCGAGCTGGGCGCGCGTCTGTTCGAGCGCAGCACCCGACGGATCCTGCTGACGGAAGTGGGGCGGCTCTACCTGGAAACCGCGCGCCAGGTCCTGCAGCGGCTGGAGGAGGCCGGCGAGGAAATCGAGCAGTTGCAGCATGGCCTGCGCGGCAACCTGAAGATCACCGCGCCGCTGGCCTATGGGCAGGCCTTTCTCGACCAGGTGTGTGGCGGTTTCCTCGAGCAGTATCCGCAGATCGACCTGCAGGTGGACCTGTGCGACGAGTTCGTCAACCTGCTGGAAAGCGGCTACGACCTGGCCCTGCGCGAAGGCCATGACGACCTGCCGGGGCTGATTGCGCGGGTGGTCGGCAGCAATTGCCTGGCCTTGTGCGCCAGCCCGGCCTACCTGGCGCGCAAGGGCGTGGCGGTGACGCCGCAGACCCTGGATGAACACGAATGGCTGCTCTATCGCCATCCCTTGCTCAGCCGCGAGTTCTGGTGGGTCGAACGGGACGGGCAGCGCCTGAGCCTGCCGCAACCCCGGGCGCCGCGGCTGCGCAGCGACAATTACGACCTGTTGCTGGCCAATGCCCTGGCCGGGCGCGGGCTGTTGCACACCCCGTTGTGGAGCGCCGCGCCTTACCTGGCCGACGGTCGCCTGGTGCGGGTGATGGCCGACTACGCCATCGACCCGGACTGCTTCGGGCCGCACATCCTCGCGGTCTACCCCAGCCACCGGCGGGCCACGGCCAAGGTGCTGGCGTTCATCGATTACATCAGCGCGTTCCTGGCGAGCCGTGGCCTGGGCTGACTGGCGGTTCTTGTCAGGAAAACCCGGGAGGAGTACAAATGTACTCCATGACTACTTTATCTCCCCGCCGCAGTGCCATCCTGACCTTTATCCGCGAGCGCATCGCCGAACATGGCCAGCCCCCGAGCCTCGCTGAAATCAGCGAGGCCTTCAGCTTCGCCTCGCGCAGCGTGGCGCGCAAGCATGTCGTGGCCCTGACCGAGGCCGGCTTCATCGAGGTCAACCCCCATCAGGCCCGAGGCATCCGCCTGCTCAACCAGCCGCCGCGCCCCGAGTGGCTGGAGATCCCGGTGCTCGGCCGGGTCGCCGCCGGCCTGCCGATCGGCGCCGATGCCGAGGTGCACAACCGCTTGCTGCTCGACCCGGCGCTGTTTTCCCGTACCCCCGATTACCTGCTGCGGGTCCAGGGCGACTCGATGATCGAGGACGGCATCCTCGACGGCGACCTGGTGGCGGTGCGCCGCGACAGCGAGGTGCGCAACGGCCAGATCGTGGTGGCGCGGCTGGATGGCGAAGTCACCATCAAGCGTTTCGAACGCCTGGCCGATGGCGTGCGCCTGCTGCCGCGCAACCCGGCCTATGCCCCGATCCTGATCGGCGAAGACCGGGACCTGGCCATCGAAGGGGTGTTCTGTGGCCTGGTGAGGCAAGGCTGATGGGCGCCGTCGTGGCACTGGAGACGCTGTTCAATGCCGGCCGGGTGTGGAAGGGCCGCCCGACGGCGCCCGCCGCCAGCCCGCAGCCCACCGGCCACGCCATGCTGGACGCGGCCTTGCCCAGCGGCGGCTGGCCTGAAGCGGCGCTGACGGAAATCCTTATCGCCGCCCAGGGCGTCGGCGAGCTGCAACTGCTGTGGCCGACCCTGGCCCGGCTCTCGGCCGCCGGCGAGCGCATCGTGCTGGTGGCGCCGCCCCATGTGCCGTACCCCCAGGCCTGGCAGAACGCCGGGGTCGACCTGCGCCAGCTGGCGGTGATCCAGGCCGGCGAACGGGACGCCCTGTGGGCCGCCGAGCAGTGCCTGCGCTCGGGCAGTTGCGGGGCTGTGCTGTGCTGGCCGCAACAGGCCGACGACCGCGCCTTGCGGCGGTTGCAGGTGGCGGCCGAAACCGGCCAGACCCTGGCCTTTGCCTACCGTCCCCTCAAGGAAGCCATCAACCCCTCGCCGGCGGCCCTGCGCCTTGCCGTGGAGGCCCGGCCGGCGCAGCTGCGGATACTCAAGTGCCGCGGCGGCCTGGCCCATGCGGCGCCGATCGCCTTCGCCCCGGGGCACTGAGGTTGCCATGCGCTGGGTCTGTATTCTGTTCCCGCAATTGGCGCTGGACGCGGCACTGCGCCAGCGCCCCGAGCCGGACGCCGCGTTGGCGCTGCTCAGCGGGACGCCGCAGCGCCGGGTGATCCAGGCGGTGAATGCCGCCGCCCGCGAGCTGGGGTTGCGGCCCGGGCAGTCGTTGACCGCCGCCCAGGCCCTGAGCAAGAACTTCGCCAGCGCCGAATACGACGCCGACGAAATCGCCCATTGGCAGCAGTTTCTCGCGGCCTGGGCCTACCGTTTCAGTTCCCAGGTCAGCCTTCATTATCCGCGCACCCTGGTGTTCGAGATCGAGTCGAGCCTGGGCCTGTTCGGCCCCTGGCCACAGCTGGAGGCGCGCCTGCGCCAGGAGCTGAACGCGCTGGGTTTTCGCCACCGCATCGTCAGCGCGCCGAATCCGGCGGCGGCCCGGGTGCTGGCCAATGCCTACGACGGGCTGGCGGTGACCGACCTGGAGCAATTGCGCCAGGCCCTGGGGCGCATGCCCGTGGAGCGTCTTGGCTTGCTGCCGGGCGCGGCCACGGCCCTGTCGCGCATGGGCCTGCGCACCTTCGCCCAGGTGCGCGAGCTGCCCCGGGACACCCTGGCCCGACGTTTCGACGCGGGCCTGCTCAAGCACCTGGATACTCTGTTGGGCGAGCGTTCCCTGGCGTTGGCGTTCTATCAGCCGCCAGACCGTTTCGATCTGCGCATCGAATTGAATTTCGACGTGCTGTCCCACCAGGCTCTGCTGTTTCCCCTGCGCCGCTTGACCAGCGATCTGGCGGCGTTTCTCTGTGGCCGTGACAGCGGGGTGCAGCGCTTCGACCTGCACCTGGAGCATGTCGAGCTGCCCGACAGCCTGATCAAGGTCGGCCTGCTCAGTGCCGAACGCGAGCCGGCGATGCTGTTCGAACTGGCGCGCGGGCGCCTGGAGCAGGTCCAGGTGCCCGCGCCGGTGCGTGGCGTGCGCCTGGTGGCCGAGGATTTGCCGCGCTTCGTGCCGCAGCACCGCGAGCTGTTCGACGAGCGCCCGCAGCAATCCCTGCCCTGGGAGCAGTTGCGCGAACGCCTGCGCGCCCGCCTGGGAGACGAGGCGGTGCATGGCTTGCGTTTCCACGCTGACCACCGTCCCGAATGCAGCTGGCAACCGGTCGGCGACAGCCAGGCCTGCCCGCTGCTGCCCGGACCGCGGCGCCCGGGCTGGCTGTTGCGCGAGCCGCAGGTGCTGCCGGAGGGGGCGGCGCGGATCCTCATGGGGCCGGAGCGCATCGAGTCCGGCTGGTGGGACGGCGGCGACGTGCGCCGTGACTATTACCTGATCGAAACCCGCGGCGGCCAGCAGGGCTGGGCCTATCGCCCGGTGGGCGAGGCGGGGCCCTTGCTGTTGCAGGGCTGGTTCGCATGAAGGGCTACGCCGAACTGCACTGCCTGTCGAACTTCAGTTTCCAGCGCGGTGCCTCCAGTGCCCGCGAGCTGTTCGAGCGGGCGGCGGCCCAGGGCTACCAGGCCCTGGCGATTACCGACGAGTGCAGCCTGGCCGGCATCGTCCGGGCCTGGCAGGCCTCGAAGGACTGCAACCTGCCGCTGATCGTCGGCAGCGAAATGCGCCTCGACGACGGCCCCAGGCTGGTGCTGCTGGCGGAGAACCTGGAGGGCTACCAGGGCCTGTGCCGGCTGATTACCCGCGCCCGACGCCGGGCGCAGAAGGGCCAGTACCAGCTGTTGCGGGAAGACTTCGAGCAGCCCTTGCCGGGGCTGCTGGCCCTGTGGCTGGCGGACGCTCAACCACAGGGTGAACAGCAAGAAGCGGGGCGCTGGTTGCAGCAGGTGTTCGCCGACCGGCTGTGGCTGGCCGTGGAGCTGCATTGCGGCCAGGACGACCAGCGGCGCCTGGGTGAATTGCTGACGCTGTCTCGGGAGCTGGGCATTGCCGCCGTGGCCTGCGGCGATGTGCATATGCATGTGCGCGGGCGCCGGGCCTTGCAGGACACCATGACCGCGATCCGCCATCACGTGCGGGTGGCCGAGGCCGGCCAGCGCCTGCACCCCAATGGCGAGCGGCATTTGCGCAGTCTCGAGGCGTTGCGCAGCCTTTATCCGCCGGCCCTGCTGGAAGAGTCGCTGAAGATCGCCGAGCGCTGCCATTTCGACCTCGGGCAACTGCATTACCAGTACCCCCGGGAGCTGGTACCGCAAGGGCAGACGCCCACCAGCTGGCTGCGCGAGCTGACCGAGCGCGGCATCGTCAAGCGCTGGCCCGGGGGCGCCAAGCCCAAGGTGCTCAAGCAGATCGACGCTGAGCTGGAACTGATCGCCGAGCTGGGTTACGAGAGCTATTTCCTCACGGTGCACGACATCGTCAGTTTTGCCCGCGGCCAGTCGATCCTCTGCCAGGGCCGGGGCTCGGCGGCCAACTCGGTGGTGTGTTTCGCCCTGGGCATCACCGAGATCGACCCGGACCGCTCGACCCTGTTGTTCGAGCGTTTTCTCTCCCGCGAGCGCAACGAGCCACCGGATATCGACGTGGACTTCGAGCACGAGCGCCGCGAAGAAGTCCTGCAGTACGTGTTCCAGCGTTACGGCCGCCATCGCGCCGCGCTGACCGCGGTGGTCAGCACCTACCATGGCGCCGGCGCGGTGCGCGATGTGGCCAAGGCCCTGGGCCTGCCGCCGGACCAGGTCAACGCCCTGGCCGATTGCTGCGGGCATTGGAGCGATACGCCGCCGGCCGTCGAGCGCCTGCTGGAGGCCGGTTTCGACCCGGACAGCCCGGTGCTGCGCCGGGTCCTGAGCCTGACCGGGCAACTGATCGGCTTTCCCCGGCACCTGTCCCAGCACCCCGGTGGCTTCGTGATTTCCGAACAGCCGCTGGACACCCTGGTGCCGGTGGAAAACGCGGCCATGGCCGAGCGCACCATCATCCAGTGGGACAAGGACGACCTGGACGCGGTCGGGCTGCTCAAGGTGGATGTGCTGGCGCTGGGCATGCTCAGTGCGATTCGCCGCTGTTTCGACCTGATCCATGGCTATCGGGACCAGCGGCTAAGCCTGGCCAGCATCCCCGCCGAGGACCCGGCCACCTACGAAATGATCGGCCGCGCCGACACCATCGGCGTGTTCCAGATCGAGTCGCGGGCGCAGATGTCGATGCTGCCCCGGCTCAAGCCAAAGGATTTCTACGACCTGGTGATCGAGGTGGCCATTGTCCGGCCGGGGCCGATCCAGGGCGGGATGGTGCATCCGTACTTGCGTCGGCGGGACAAGAAGGAGGAGGTGACCTATCCCTCCGAGGAACTGAAAGAGGTGCTGCAGCGGACCCTGGGCGTGCCGCTGTTCCAGGAGCAGGTGATGCAGATCGCCATTGTCGCCGCCGACTACACCCCCGGCGAGGCCGACCAGTTGCGCCGCTCCATGGCCGCCTGGAAACGCCACGGCGGCCTGGAGCCCCACCGCCTGCGCCTGCGCGACGGCATGCGCGCCAATGGCTACAGCGACGAATTCGCCGCGCAGATCTTCGAGCAGATCAAGGGCTTCGGCAGCTACGGTTTTCCCGAGTCCCACGCCGCCAGTTTCGCCTTGCTGACCTATGCCAGCTGCTGGCTCAAGTGCCATGAGCCGGCGGCCTTCGCCTGTGCCCTGATCAACAGCTGGCCCATGGGCTTCTACAGCCCCGACCAGATCCTCCAGGACGCGCGCCGGCACCATCTGGCGATTCGTCCGGTGGACGTGCGCGCCAGCGCCTGGGATTGCAGCCTGGAACCGCTGGCCGGCGCGCAGCCGGCGTTGCGCCTGGGGCTGCGGATGATCAAGGGCTTTCGCGAAGACGACGCGCGGCGCATCGAGGCAGCACGCCAGTACGCGCCCTTTGTCGATATCGCCGACCTCGGGCAACGGGCGCGCCTGGACAGCCGCGCCCAGGAACTGCTGGCCGATGCCGGCGCCCTGCGTGGGCTGGCCGGGCACCGGCATCGGGCGCGCTGGGAAGTGGCGGGGGTGCAGCAACAGCTCGGCCTGTTCGCCGGCCTGCCGCGCCAGGAGGAAACGCCCGTGGCCTTGCCGCGACCGACGGTCGGCGAAGATCTGCAGGCCGATTACCTGAGCGTCGGCACCACCCTCGGGCCCCATCCGCTGGCCTTGCTGCGGGACGAGCTCAAGGCCCGGCGCTGCCGCAGTTCCCGCGAGCTGCTGGAGGTCGAGCACGGGCGTCCGGTGAGCATCGCCGGGCTGGTCACCGGACGCCAGCGGCCGGGCACCGCCAGCGGCGTGACCTTCGTCACCCTGGAAGACGAGTTCGGCAACGTCAACGTGGTGGTCTGGCGCGACCTGGCCGAACGCCAGCGCAAGGTCCTGGTCGGCGCGCAGTTGCTCAAGGTCGACGGCACCCTGGAAACCGAAGGCGAGGTCCGCCACCTGATCGCCGGCCGCCTGAGCGACCTCAGCGACCTGCTGAGCGGCATCACCATCCGCAGCCGCGATTTCCGCTGAGCCGGTCACGCTGCCGCAGGCTGCGACCGGCGTCGCAGCCATCGCGGGCAAGCCTGGAGCGTCCGGCAGTCAATCGACTGACGGCAGGATTTTTATTTCTTTTCGCAATGATGGCACTTTGGCATAATCGCCGTCGCCGACGCCTCCTGCGTCACGTTTCAGCATGCCCTGACTGCTATTTCCGAACCCGCAGAAGCCGTGTTTCGCAAGGCTGTGGCAGGGCGCAGGCACTTTTTATGAATACTCAAAAGGAACCCAGAGTGAGACTGATCTCGAAGTTGGTGATGTCGGGCGTAGCGTTGGCCGTACTGGCGGGCATGAGCGGTTGTGCCACGGAAAGCTCCCGGGCGTTGCCGGTGGAGAAGGTCCAGAGCGCCAATCAGGTGTGGACCGGTGCTCGGGTACCGATGGCGGTAGGCAAGTTCGATAACCGCTCCAGCTACATGCGCGGGATCTTCTCCGACGGCGTCGACCGCCTCGGCGGCCAGGCCAAGACCATCCTGATTACCCACCTGCAGCAGACCAACCGCTTCAACGTGCTGGATCGCGACAACATGGGCGAGATCCAGCAGGAAGCGGCAATCAAGGGCCAGGCGCAGAAGCTCAAGGGCGCGGACTTCGTGGTGACCGGCGATGTCACCGAGTTCGGCCGCAAGGAAACCGGCGACCACCAGCTGTTCGGCATTCTCGGCCGCGGCAAGACCCAGGTGGCCTACGCCAAGGTGGCGTTGAACATCGTCAACATCAGCACTTCCGAAGTGGTGTATTCGACCCAGGGCGCCGGCGAGTATGCCCTGTCCAACCGCGAGGTGATCGGCTTCGGCGGCACCGCTTCCTACGACTCGACCCTCAACGGCAAGGTCCTCGACCTGGCCATGCGCGAGGCCGTCAACCGCATGGTCGAGGCGATTGACGCCGGTGCCTGGAAACCCGGCCGCTGATCAATACCGCTGACAGGGAGAAGAGCATGTTCAACACCAAGATGGCCCGGCCGCTGATGGCCGCCATGTTGCTGGGCAGCGTATTGCTGGCCGGTTGCAGCGGGCCGAAGACGCTTTACCAGTGGGAAACCTACCAGGCCCAGACCTACGAGTACTTCAAGGGCGAGGAGGCCAAGGAGGCCCAGGTCGAAGCGCTGGAGCGCGACCTGCAGAAGATCAAGTCCACCGGCAAGGCGGTGCCGCCGGGTTACCACGCGCATCTGGGCATGCTCTATGCGGGCCTGGGCAAGGACGACCAGATGGTGCAGCAGTTCAATACCGAGAAGGCGCTGTTCCCCGAGTCCGCGCCGTACATGGACTTTCTGCTGAAAAACGCCAAGAAGGGAGCCGGCCAATGAACCTCTGCACCTTGCGCAACCTGATGGGCCTGTTGGCCGTCAGCCTGCTGGTGGGCTGCGCCACGCCCAAGACCGTGGACTACTCGGCCTACAAGCAGGCCCGGCCGAAGTCGATCCTGGTGCTGCCGCCGCTCAACGAGTCGCCGGACGTCAAGGCCACCTACAGCATGCTGTCCCAGGTGACCTTCCCCCTGGCCGAAGCCGGTTATTACGTGATGCCGATCGCGGTGGTGGACGAAACTTTCCGCCACAACGGCCTGACCAACCCGGCGGATATCCATGGCCTGTCGCCGGCCAAGCTCAACGAGATCTTCGGCGCCGATGCCGGGCTGTATATCACCGTCAAGGAATACGGAACCAGCTACATGCTGATCAGCAGCGCCACCGTGGTCACCGCCAGTGCCACCCTGGTCGACCTGAAGACCGGCACCACGTTGTGGACCGGCACTGCCCGGGCCTCCAGCGAAGAGGGCAACAATAACAACGGCGGTGGCCTGGTGGGCATGCTGATCACCGCCGCGGTGAAGCAGATCATCAACACCTCCACCGATGCCGGTCACCCGATCGCCGGCATCACCAGCCAGCGCCTGCTGTCGGCCGGGCAACACGCGGGCCTGTTGTACGGTCCACGCTCGCCGAAATACGGCACCGACTGAGGTCCGCAGGGCGGGCAATCCGCCCTGTGCCAGGCGACGTTTGCGAGCGTCCGCCTGGACCTTGCGCCAACGCCTATGCTGTTTGTTCAATCCTGTCCGGCGCGTGCTGGGTGCACTCGCGGGCAGGGCGACCGACCAGCGGCAGCGGTGATTCGGCCCTGGGGCTGAAAATAGTGAAACCATCCGCACGCACGGTGCTCAAAGGCTCTGGAGGCTGCCGCGTCGCAACCTCTTGAAAACCCATGCTTGTCATGTTTTTCGTAGAGTTCGTCATGCCGTTCTTATCAGATCCTCATGGTTGCCAGGGCTGGAAAGGCGAGATGGCCGCACGCATCCAGGCGTTCGACTGGTCTGTCACCGAGCTGGGGGCGCTGGACCGCTGGTCATCGAGCCTGTGCAGCGCGGTGCAACTGCTGCTGGCCTCGCCGGTGCCGCTGGTCATGCTCTGGGGCCGTTCGGGCTACATGATCTACAACGATGCCTACGCCGAATTCGCCGGTGGCCGGCATCCGTACCTGCTCGGCTGCCAGGTGGAGCAGGGCTGGCCGGAGGTGGCGGATTTCAACCGCCATGTGCTGGACACCTGCCTGGCGGGCGGGACCCTGTCGTACCGCAACAAGGAGCTGGTGCTGCTGCGCAACGGCCAGCCGGAACATGTCTGGATGGACCTCTACTACAGTCCGGTGGCCGGTGACGACCAGGCGCCGGCCGGGGTCATGGCGATCGTGGTCGAGACCACTGCCCATGTACTGTCCGAGCAACGCCGCCAGGAAGTCGAGAGCGCCTACCGCGCGGAAAACGAGCGGGTGCAACTGGCGCTCAATGCCGGGGCGCTGCTGGGGTCCTTTGTCTGGGACATCAAGGCCGACCGGTTGTCGGGCGACGAGCGTTTTGCCCGGACCTTTTCCTACCCGCTGGAGCAGCCGCTGGACGACCTGTCGATGGCGGTCGCCGACAGCCGGGTGCACCCCGAGGACCTGGCGCGGATCAAGGAACAGGCGGCCTACAGCGTGCAAAAGGGCGTGCCCTACAACGCCGAATACCGCATCCGCCGGGCGGACGGCAGTTACCTGTGGGTCATGGGCTGCGGCCGTTGCGAGTTCGACGCCGCGGGACAGGCCCTGCGCTTTCCCGGCGTGCTGATCGATATCCACGAACGCAAGATGGCCGAAGAGTCGCTGCTGCAACTGACGCGCAATCTCGAGCAGCGGGTGGCCGAGGAGGTCAACGCGCGGGTCTCGGCCGAGGAGCAGCTGCGCCAGTCGCAGAAGCTCGAGGCCATTGGCGGCATGACCGGTGGCGTGGCCCACGACTTCAACAACCTGCTGCAAGTGATCGCCGGCAACCTGCACCTGCTGGCGCGCCATGAGCCGGACAATGCCAATGTGCAGCGCCGGGTCGGCGCGGCCATTACCGCGGTCGAGCGCGGCGCCAAGCTGTCCGCGCAACTGCTCGCGTTCGCCCGGCGCCAGCCGCTGTCGCCCGAGGTCTACAATCCGTGCCGAATCCCCGACAGCCTGGGTGAGCTGCTGCAACGGGCCCTCGGCGAGACCATCGATATCGACGTGCAGTTGCCTGCGAACCCCTGGTGCATCAAGGTCGATCGCGGCCAGCTGGAAAATGCCTTGCTCAACCTGGCGATCAACGCCCGCGATGCCATGAAGGGCGAGGGCACCATCGGCATCCGTGGCGAAAATGTGGTGCTCGACAGCGATTTCTGTGCCGGCAAGGGCATCACCGCCGGCGACTACCTGTGCCTGTCGGTGGCCGATACCGGCGATGGCATGCCGCCCGAGGTGCTCAAGCAGGCGTTCGAGCCGTTCTTCACCACCAAGCGCGATGGCCTGGGCACCGGGCTGGGGCTGAGCATGGTGTTCGGTTTCGTCAAGCAGAGCGGCGGCCATATCGAGATGCTCAGCACGCCGGGGCAGGGCACCACGGTGCGCATGTATTTTGTCCGCAGTACCGAGCAGGAACCGGGCGCGGCGCCCCGGCGTGGGCAGCGGCCTTGCCATGGCCAGGAAACCATCCTGGTGGTGGAGGATAACGAGGACGTCCGCGCGGCGGCGGTCGAGCTGCTGGAGCACGCCGGCTACAAGGTGCTGGTGGCGGCCAATGGCGATGCGGCCATGCAACTGTTGCTGAACGGCGTCCATGTCGAGTTGATCTTCACCGATGTGGTGATGCCCGGCCTGATCAAAAGCACCGACCTGGCGCTCTGGGCCAAGACCCAGTCGCCGGCCGTGGCGGTGCTGTTCACCTCGGGGCATACCCGCGACATCATTTCCTGCAATCACCAGCTCAGCCCGGACACCCACCTGCTGAGCAAGCCCTACAGCCCGGACGCCCTGACCGCCATGGTCAGGTCGGTGCTGGAGGCGTGAGACTGTAAGCCTCTCAAGCAAAAAGTCCGCTGAACCTTCGAGATCCACGGTTGCTCAAAACTCCGAGCCCATGCACCCTGCAACTCGGTCGGGTGGCTGCCTGTCGCCGGTGCTGGCGCCGAGGGGCTCTCTGACTTGAAATCTCGTCCCGACACCTCCGATACAAGGCTGGCCCATGACTTCAGCGCGCAACATGCCTTCGCCCCAGGTTTTGTCTTCCTTGCCAGCGCACAGCTCGGGTTTTGTCAGGGTGCGCGGCGCCCGCGAACACAACCTGCGCAACGTCGACGTGGATATTCCCCGCGATGCGCTGGTGGTGTTCACCGGGGTTTCCGGCTCCGGCAAATCGTCCCTGGCGTTCTCGACCCTGTACGCCGAGGCCCAGCGCCGCTATTTCGAATCGGTGGCGCCTTACGCCCGGCGCCTGATCGATCAGGTCGGGGTGCCGGATGTCGATGCCATCGAAGGCCTGCCGCCGGCGGTGGCCCTGCAACAGCAACGCGGCACGCCGAGCACCCGCTCTTCGGTGGGCAGCGTCACCACCTTGTCCAGCCTGATCCGCATGCTCTATTCCCGGGCCGGCAGCTACCCGCCGGGGCAGCCGATGCTCTACGCCGAAGACTTCTCGCCCAACACCCCGCAGGGCGCCTGTCCCAACTGCCATGGCCTGGGCCGGGTCTACGAGGTCAGCGAGGCGTCGATGGTGCCGGACCCTTCGCTGACCATCCGCCAGCGCGCGGTGGCCTCCTGGCCGCTGGCCTGGCAGGGGCAGAACCAGCGCGACATCCTTGTGACCCTGGGCTACGACGTCGATATCCCCTGGCGCGACCTGCCTAAAGAGCAGCGCGACTGGATCCTGTTCACCGAAGAAACCCCGACCGTGCCGGTGTACGCCGGGCTGACCCCGGAGCAGACCCGCGAGGCCCTCAAGCGCAAACAGGAGCCGAGCTACATGGGCACCTTCAGCGGGGCCCGGCGCTACGTGCTGCACACCTTCACCCATTCGCAAAGCGCGCTGATGAAAAAGCGCGTGTCGCAGTTCATGCTCGGCAGCCCGTGCCCGCTGTGCGAGGGCAAGCGCCTGAAGCGCGAGGCGCTGTCGGTGACCTTCGCCGGCCTCGACATCGGCGAGCTGTCGCAGATGCCCCTGCTGCAACTGGCCGAGGTGCTCAAGCCGGTGGCCGCCCAGGCTTACCTGGAACAGGCCGAGGAGGCCGGCGAGGTCTGGAGCCACGAGCAGACCCAGGCCGCGCGTCAACAACGGATCGCCCAGGGCGCGCCGGGGCATGTCGGGGGGCCGGATGTGCGGCATACGCCGAACCTGTCCCTGGAAAAACGCCTGGCCGCGCAACGCATCGCCCAGGACCTGCTGGAGCGGGTCAGCACCCTGACCGGCCTGGGCCTGGGGTACCTGGCCTTGGAGCGCAGCACGCCGACCCTGTCGTCCGGCGAGTTGCAGCGTCTGCGCCTGGCGACCCAGCTGGGTTCGCAACTGTTCGGGGTGATCTACGTGCTCGACGAGCCTTCGGCGGGCCTGCACCCGGCGGACGCCGAGGCGCTGTTCGAGGCTTTGCAGCAGCTCAAGGCTTCGGGCAATTCGCTGTTCGTGGTCGAGCACGACCTGCAGACCATGCGCCGCGCCGACTGGCTGATCGATGTCGGCCCGGCGGCGGGCGAGCAGGGCGGCCAGGTGCTGTACAGCGGCCCGCCAGCGGGGCTGGCCGAGGTCGCGCAGTCGCAGACCCGCGCCTACCTGTTCGCCGAGCAGGCGCCGGCCCGCCGCACCGCGCGCGAGGCCCAGGGCTGGTTGCGCCTGGAGGGCATCAGCCGCAACAACCTGAAGGACCTGAGCGCCGAATTCCCCCTCGGCTGCTTCACCGCGGTGACCGGGGTGTCGGGTTCCGGCAAGTCGAGCCTGGTCAGCCAGGCGTTGCTGGAGCTGGTGGGCGCGCACCTCGGGCGGCCGCAGGGTAACGAAGAGCCGGAAGAGCTGAACCTGGAAGACGACGCCCCGCAGGCCAGCAGCGGCGAAGTCACCGCCGGGCTGGAACGGATCAAGCGCCTGGTGCAGGTGGACCAGAAACCCATCGGCCGCACCCCGCGCTCGAACCTGGCGACCTACACCGGGCTGTTCGACCACGTGCGCAAGCTGTTCGCCGCCACCCCCGAGGCGCGGGCACTGGGTTACGACGCCGGGCAGTTCTCCTTCAACGTCGCCAAGGGCCGCTGCCCGGCCTGCGAAGGCGAAGGTTTTGTCAGCGTCGAGCTGCTGTTCATGCCCAGCGTCTATGCGCCGTGCCCGACCTGCCACGGCGCGCGCTACAACCCGCAGACCCTGGCTATCCAGTGGCAGGGCCTGAACATCGCCCAGGTCCTGCAACTGACGGTGCAGGAGGCGGTCGAGGTGTTCGCCGAGCAAGCGGGCATCCGCCGTTCCCTGGAGGTCTTGCGCGATATCGGCCTGGGTTATCTGCGCCTTGGCCAGCCGGCCACCGAGCTGTCCGGCGGCGAAGCGCAGCGGATCAAGCTGGCCACCGAACTGCAGCGCAACCCCCGCGGTGCAACCCTGTATGTGCTGGACGAACCGACCACCGGCTTGCATCCGCGGGATGTCGATCGCCTGCTGGAGCAACTGGACAACCTGGTGCGGGCCGGTCACAGCGTGGTGGTGGTCGAGCACGAAATGCGCGTGGTGGCCCAGGCTGACTGGGTGATCGATATCGGCCCGGGCGCCGGCGACCAGGGCGGCAAAGTGGTAGTCAGCGGTACCCCGCAGCAGGTGGCCAGGCACCGCAAGAGCCGCACCGCGCCGTTTCTGGCCCAGGCGCTGGGATGAATCGCGGCACCCTCAGCGGGGCTTCGGTCATGGCGGATTGCGAGGCGGGCGGTGGGTCACGGGAAATGCCGCTGAAGGCGACGAACGGTCATTGCTGTGGTCCGATTGGCGGTCGACAGACAGCGGTGGTCGAGGTCATTCTGGTAACTGGCAAGCGCCTGTAAGTGCGCTTGCTACCGATCAACAAACGGAGGTGTTTCATGCCGGTGCCCCATGACCTGTACCAGGACCTGAGCTACAGCAAAGAAGACATTCAACAGCGTCGGGCCAGTGACCCGCACCTGAATGCCTTGTTCGATAAATACTCCAGCATTGATGATCAGGTGCTCAAAGCGGAGGCCGCGGCGGCCGCTGATGAGGAGTTGAAACGGCTCAAGGAAAAGCGGCTGCTGATCAAGGATGAGATCTCCGAGAAGCTGACTGCCCGCTTCTGACCCCGACCCTGTCCTGAGCGAGATGTCCCGAGGTTTCGGGCGTCTCGCCAGGTCCTACGCAATCCAGAGCATTGGCTGCTCTTTCCGCTGTTTGCCCATTCACTCCCCTGTATCGACCTTCACGCTTGGCGAGACGCGCCCAGGAGTGGGCGCGCCTGTTTCAGCGCCTGCCTGCCTCAAGGGCACTCGCAGGTGCTCGGGCCGAATACCGGGCCTGCGCAGGGATCCTCGGACGGTCCGAACACCGGGCATGCGGCCAGCGCCGACAGGGATGAAGTGAGCAGCAGGGAAGCCAGGAGGATTTTGATTTTCATGGGTGGGTCCACTCTCAATGTGATGGGCATCAATCGGATTCGATTGTTTGTCTTTCCTTGGTGGGCGCCTGTGACGACGCCGCGCGGGACAGCTTAGATCAGATTCGATTGGCGGCCAGGCCGGTGTCCGGGCTGTGGCTCAGGACCCGATCTGGTCGGGCCCAGGCCGCTACCACATCAGGGCGCCTTCGCCAGGGCGACGCTCAGCGGCAGGCGCGCCATGTGCGTGGCCTTGAGCGAGCCGAAGTACAGGGCGTCGCCGTATTCGCGCACCGTGGTGATGGGCGCGTAGTTGCCGGCGCTGGCGTCCTGCAGGTTGGCGATGACCTGGCCCTGGGTATCCAGGCCGAGGACGAAGCCGCGTTTTTCCACCGGTTTGGGCAGCAGGCTCATGGCGCGCACGATCATCTTGCGCACCCGCGGATAGGGCGCGGTGCCGTCGAGCAGGACGTTGCGCGGGGCGTAGAGCGCCACCCAGAAACGCCCCTGGCCGTTGAAACTGAGGTTGTCCGGCAGCCCCGGCAGGTTGTCGATGAACAGGTCGCGGGTGCCGGCCTTGGCACCGCTGAGCCAGTAGCGGCTGATCCGGTAGGCGCCGGTTTCGTTGACCAGCACATAGGACTCCTGGGGCCCGAGGGCGATACCGTTGGCGAATTCCAGGCCATCCAGCAACTGTTCGGTCTGGCCACTCTGGAAGTCGTAGCGCAGCAGGCGCCCGTCGCCGCCGTGCTCGATCACTGCCTCGCCGTCCTGGCCGTAGCCCCAGCGGCTGGTGGCGTCGCTGAAGTAGGCATAACGCCCGGCGGCGTCCACCGCCACGTCGTCGGTAAAGCCGAAGGACAGGCCATTGGCGGAAGTAGTGAGGGTGCTCAACTGGCCCTTGGCGTCCAGCGCCAGCAGGCCCTTGACCGCGTCGGCGATGATCAGCCGGCCATCCGGGTGGCGGGCCAGGCCCAGGGGACGCCCGCCAGTATTAGCCAGTACCTGCAGGGCGCTGCCGTCCAGGGCGGTGCGGATCACCCGCCCATCATGCAGGCCGCTGATCAGCGAGCCGTTCTCCAGCAGCAGGGCTTCCGGCCCGTCGATATCCAGCGCGCCCACCGCCTGCAGGCCCTTGAGCTTCTGGTTCTCGGCGTACAGGCCGCTCTTCAGCGAAGGCGCCGGCGGCGGGGTCCAGGCCAGTGGCTGGACCTTGGTCGGCATCAGCAACAGAAAGGCGCCGATGGCGATGACCACGACCAGCAGCAGATGGCGAATTTTGATCCGACGGGGTGCGACTGGCTTCATCGATGGCGGCTCCTGGGTGATGGGGTCAGGTCACACGCTGCGGTGCGACGCCGGCGCCCAGGGGAATTGCCCGTTGCGCCATTTCGCATAAGGCTAGCAGGGAGTCGGCGGACTCCCGTTCTATCCGCCTTCTGAATAACAGGCGATTGCCCAGGCGCATCAGCAGGCCGTCGAAGCGGTATTCCAGGGTGCGGATAAACCGCGTGTGGTGGGCGTCCAGCGGCTGGCACTCGTAGGTCACCACCAGATGCAGGCCATGATCGCCCTGGGCCGTGGCACGCCAGCGAAGCCCCGGCAGGTACTCGTCGACCCGCCAGCTCAGGTGCCCGCTGCGCCCGCCGGCGTGGATGTCTTCCTCGAAGCGCGCGCCGGCAGGCAGGGCCCCGGCCGGCCCCTGGACCTTCAGCGAAGACGGGTGCCACTCCGGCCAGCGGCTGGAGGCGCTGGCGTAGTCGAGCAGGGCCACCGGATTGCGCGGAATATCGATCTGATGCTGCATGTGGGTCATGGACGAGGACCTTGTCGATAGAGAAGAGTTAGCGGGTTCCGGCTCCCAGTACAGGGTGCCGAACAGGTAATCCATCAGCGGCAGGACAATGTTGAAGTTGCGCTCCTGCATCAGCTCGCGGCGGTGATGCAGCTCATGCAGGCGGCGCATCTGGCGGATCCACGGCAGCCGCGCCAGCGGATGCCCGGCCGGCAGGTGTTCGCAGGCATGGAACACCTCGTAGGCCAGGTAGCCGATCAGGGTGCAGCTGGCGAACAGCGCCGCGACATTGGCATTCCACAACTGCAGCAGCCACCACAGCGGCAGGGCGAACAGCAGGCTGTGGACCACTATCAGCCAGGCCGGGAACAGGATCACCCGCCAGTCCCGGGGGCCGTCGTAGGTCATGTACCCGGGCACGAAGAAGCTGTGATGGTCGCCGCTGTGGCGGGCATAGAACATCCGCGCGAAGGCCTGCTTGTGGTGGCCCAGCCAGCGGTGCACGACATAGATGCACAGGTTGAAGAACAGCAGCGCCACCGGCACCGCCAGCCACTCCAGCGGCTGCACCTGGTGCAGGGTGCTCCACAGCAGGGCGATGCACGCCATGCCGTAGGCCAGCACGAAACCGCCGTGCAGCCACGGGTTGTAGCGCGGATGAACCGCGGCGCGGTAACGCTCGCGAAATGCCAGGGTGGTTTGCCTCAAGGCCGTTCTCCTGTGGGTTTTGTTGTTCTTATTGACAGAAGATTAGTCCTGCTCGAATTATCCAGCTAATGGATATTCGGAATGGGCATTATTCATGAAGCTGAACTTGCGGCACCTGGATCTCAACCTGCTCTTGGTGTTCGACGCGCTGATGCAGGAGCAGAACCTGTCCCGCGCGGCGGTGCGCCTGAACCTCAGCCAGCCGGCCGTGAGCAATGCCCTGGCGCGCCTGCGCAGCCAGCTCGACGAGCCGCTGTTCATCCGCACCGCCCGGGGCATGCAGCCCACACCCCGGGCCCATGTGCTGCACGGTTCGGTGCGCCAGGCCCTGCGCCTGTTGCAGGAAGGCCTGGACCCGAGCAGCGAGTTCGACCCGGCGGCGTCCGACCAGACCTTTAGCTTGTCGATGAACGACTACGCCCAGGCGCGCCTGTTGCCGGCGCTGTCACGCCGCTTGCAAAGCGCTGCGCCCAAGGTCCGCCTGGCGGTGCGCAGCGACGCCGCCGACTCCCTGCCAGCCTGGCTGACCACCGGGATGCTCGACCTGGCGGTGGACTACCTGTACTTCGACGATCCTGACCTCTGCTACCAGCCGCTGCTGGAAGAACAGCTGGTGGTGATCGGCCGTATCGACCACCCGGCCTTCGAGCCGCAACTGAGCCTCAAGGCCTATGAGCAGAGCCAGCACGTGGCGATTCCGGATCGGGGCGGGCGCGGCTCGCCGCTGGAGATCGTCCTCGGCTCGGCCAAGGTCCAGCGCCATGTGCAGCTGTTCGTCCCGCATTACCTGAGCATCCCGTTGATCGTCGCCCAGTCGGACTTGCTGGGCACGGTGCCGCGGCGCCTGGCGGAGCACTTCTGCGCGCTGATGCCGATCCGCATCGCCGAGCTGCCGCTGGTGGCGCCGCCGGTGCAGGTCAGCCTGATCTGGCATCGCCAGCAGGAGCGGGTTCCGGGGCATCGCTGGCTGCGCGAGGAGATCATCGCGCTGGCCGCCCGGTTCGCGGGGCAGCCGGAGCTGTCCGGGCATTGATGACAAAAAACCAACAAAAGATTAAGACGGGTCTGATTGGCATCGCGGATGTCGTCTGTATCCTTTGGGGCCCGCTTGATGAGCAGCCGTGCTGACTCAGAGGCGCCAACCCATTGGAGATTGCATGCGTCACTCGATTCTGAACATTGCCCTGGCAGCCAGCTGCCTCTTTGGCTTGGCCGGGCAGACCGCCATGGCAGCGGTGGATGCCAGCCAGTACGTGGAACTCAAGGATGCCGTGCCGCAGGTCGTGCCCGGCAAGATCGAAGTGGTGGAACTGTTTTCCTACGGCTGCGGCCACTGCTACAACCTCGAAGCCTCGATCAACCCCTGGGCGGCCCAGCTTCCCGAAGACGTGAACTTCGTCAAGCTGCCGGCCATGTTCGGCGGGATCTGGGATGTCTACGGCCAGCTGTACCTGACCCTGGCGACCCTGGACGCCAAGCCCGAAGTGCATCATGCGGTATTCGAGGCGATCCACCGCGGCAACCGCCTGAAAACCCCCGAGGCCATGGCCGAACTGCTCAAAGGGCAGGGCATTGACCCCGCGAAGTTCCTCGCCACCTACAATTCCTTCGCCGTGCAGGCCAAGGTGATGGACGCGAAAAAACGCACCGCGGCCTACCAGGCCACCGGCGTACCCTCGCTGGTGGTGGACGGCAAGTACCGCTTTGGCATGACCAGCGACGGCGCCAAGGGCCTGTTCGCGGTGGCGGACCAGTTGATCGCCCAGGTGCGGGCGGCGAAGTAAGCCCTTGATCCCCTGGCCGCTGTCGAGCCTTCAAGGTTCGGCGGCGGCTCCAGGGCATCGAGTGGTAGCCAAAAGGGCATCGATAGCGATGCCCCCCATAAGCATTGTCAGTCCTTGATCAGCGGTGCCTGCGGGTGCGGGCTCGGGAACGCCTGCTCATAAGCCCGGCACAGGCGCAGCACCTGATCATCGGCAAACCGTGCGCCCACCACATGCAGGCCTACTGGCAAGCCGTCCTCGGCGAAGCCACATGGCACCGACGCGGCCGGCTGCTGGGTCAGGTTGAAGGGGTAGCTGAAGGGCGTCCACTCCATCCATTCGTCCAGGCCGGAACCCGGTGGCACGTTGTGCCCGGCGGCGAAGGCGGTGAGCGGTAGCATGGGCGAGACCAGCAGGTCGTAGCGACTGTGGAACTCGGCCATGTGCGCCACCAGCGCCGCGCGGGCTTCCAGGGCCAGGGTGTACTGGTGGAGGCTGATGTCTTCGCCTTGCCGGGCAATGCGCAGCAGGCCCGGGTCGAGCTGCTGGCGTTGCTCCTGGCTCAGTTGCCCGGCCAAGCGCGCGGCGCCGGCGAACCACAGGGTATTGAACAGTTCCAGCGGGTCGCTGAACCCGGGGTCGACCTGCTCGACATGGGCACCCAGTTGCGCCAGGCGTTCCACCGCCCGGGCCACCACCCGCGCCACCTGTGGCTGCACCTTCACGTAACCGAAGTCAGGGCTGTAGGCGATGCGCAGGCCTTTTAGGTCAGTGCTCTCCGGCAGCCAGGGCGTGCTGCGCGGGGCGCCGACCAGGCCGTCGCGGGCATCCGGCCGGGCGACGGTTTGCAGCATCAATACCGCATCGTCGACGGTGCGGGTCATCGGTCCCAGGTGCGAGAGAAGGGTCATGGCGCTGGCCGGCCACTGCGGCACGTAGCCGAAGGTCGGCTTGATCCCGAAGGTGCCGGTGAAGGCGCAGGGAATGCGGATCGAACCACCGGCATCGCTACCCTGGTGCAGCACGCCGAGGTTCAGCGACGCCGCGGCGGCCGCGCCACCGGAGGAACCGCCGGCGGTGGTGCGGGTGTCCCAGGGGTTGCGGGTGATGCCGTACAGCGGGTTGTCGGTCACGCCTTTCCAGCCGAATTCCGGGGTGGTGGTCTTGCCCAGCAGCACCGCGCCGGCGTTGCGCATAAAGGCCGGGAAGGGCGCATCGACATCCCAGGGGCCGCTGGCGGAAGTGGTTTTCGAACCCTTGCGCGTGGGCATGCCACGGGTCAGGGTCAGGTCCTTGATCGAGGCCGGCACGCCGTCCAGCGCGCCGCAGGGTCGGCCCTTGAGCCAGCGCTGCTCGGAGGCCTTTGCCGCGTCCAGCGCGCCTTGCGGGTCGACATGGCAATAGGCGTTGACCTGCGGGTTGAAGCGCTCGATGCGCGCCAGGGCGTCCTCGGTCACTTCCACCGGCGACAGGCGTTTGTCGCGGTAATGGGCGAGCAGTTCGACGCCGCTCATCTCGGCAATTTCGCTGTGTCGGGTCATGCCGCTGCTCCTGTTTGTTGCGCCGCGTTGACCATGGCCCGCAGCAACACCGCGCAACCGTCGGCCAGGTCCTGGGGCGCGGCGTTTTCGATTTCGTTGTGGCTGATGCCGCCTTCGCAGGGCACGAAGATCATCCCCGCCGGGCCCAGCTCGGCGACGAAGATCGCGTCGTGCCCGGCGCCGCTGACGATGTCCATATGGCTCAGGCCCAGCTGTTCGGCGCCCTGGCGCACCGCGGCGACGCAGGCGGGGTCGAAGTCCAGCGGCGGGAAGTCGGCGGTGGCGGTCAGCTCGAAGCCCAGGCCGTGCTGCTGGCAGGTGTCTTCGATCACCTGGCGCACCTCGTCGACCATGGCCTGCAGCTGGTCGGCATGCAGGTGGCGCAGGTCGAGGGTCATTTGCACCTGGCCGGGAATCACGTTGCGCGAGCCCGGGTGCAGGCTCAGGCAGCCGACGGTGCCGCAGGCGTGGGGCTGTTGTTCATGGGCGATGCGGTTGACCGCGCTGATCACCTGGGCGGCGCCCACCAGGGCATCCTTGCGCAGGTGCATCGGTGTCGGCCCGGCATGGGCCTCGACCCCGGTCAGGGTCAGGTCGAACCACTTCTGGCCGAGGCAGCCCATGACCACGCCAATGGTGGTCTGGCGGTCCTCCAGCACCGGGCCCTGTTCGATGTGCGCCTCGAAATACGCGCCCACCGGATGGCCGAGCACCGCCCGCGAGCCGGCATAACCGATGCGCTGCAACTCGCTGCCCACCGACAGCCCCTGTTCGTCCTGTTTGCGCAGGGTGTCGTCGAGGTCGAACTTACCGGCGAACACCCCCGAGCCCATCATGCACGGTGGGAAGCGTGAACCTTCTTCGTTGGTCCAGACCACCACCTCGATCGGCGCCTCGGTCTGCAGGCCGAGGTCGTTGAGGGTGCGGATCACCTCCAGGCCGGCCATCACCCCGTAGCAGCCGTCGAACTTGCCGCCGGTGGGCTGGGTGTCGATATGGCTGCCGGTCATCACCGGCGGCAGTTGCGGGTTACGCCCGGCGCGGCGGGCGAAGATATTGCCGATGCCGTCGATGCTGACGCTGCAACCGGCCTCTTCGCACCAGTGCACGAACAGGTCGCGGGCCTGGCGGTCGAGGTCGGTCAGGGCCAGGCGGCATACGCCGCCCTTGGCGGTGGCGCCCAGTTGAGCGAGGTCCATCAGCGATTGCCAGAGGCGTTCGCGGTTGACCAGCGGGGCGCTGTCTTGCAACAGGGGTACGGACACAATCGGACTGTTCATTTCAGCTCTCCCCTCAGGCGCTCAGGGCCAGGTAGCGGTTCTTGATGCTCGGGTCGGCACGGAAGTCAGCGGCGCTGCCTTGGTAGACCACGCGACCCTGTTCGAGGACGTAATGGCGGTCGGCGAGCTTGTCGCAGACCATCAGGTTCTGTTCCACCAGCAGCACCGGCAGGCCGTCGTCCTTGATCTTGCGCAGGATCTTCACCAGCTCGTCGACAATCACCGGGGCGAGGCCCTCGGTGGGTTCGTCGAGGATCAGCAGCCTGGGATCGTTGAGCAGGGCGCGGGCGATGGCGAGCATCTGCTGCTCGCCGCCGGACAGCGCATGGCCGGCGTTTTTGCGCCGCTCCTTGAGGCGCGGGAACATGCCGTAGACATCCTCCAGCTGCCAGCGGCTGCTCTTGCGCTGGGCGATGCGCAGGTTCTCCTCGACGCTGAGCAAACGGAAGATGCCGCGGTGTTCCGGCACCAGCGCCAGGCCCTGGCGGGCGATCTCGAAGATCTTCTTGCCCACCAGCTCCTGGCCGTTGAAGCGGATCTGTCCCTGGCGCGGGCAGATGATCCCGAGGATGCTGCGCAGGGTGGTGGTCTTGCCCGCGCCGTTGCGCCCCAGCAGGGTCACCAGTTCGCCGGCGTTGACCTGCAGCGAGACGCCTTCGAGGACGTGGCTCTTGTCGTAGTAGGAATGGATATTCTCGACGGTCAGCATCAGGCGGCTTCTCCCAGGTAGGCGCTGCGCACGCGCTCGTCGGCGCGGACGAATTCTGGCGTGCCTTCGACCAGGATCTGGCCGTGGCTCATGACGGTGATGCGTTGGCTGATGGACATGACGATGCTCATGTTGTGCTCGATCAGCAGCACCGTGTGGTCGCGGCCGAGGTCGCTGATCAGCTGGGTCATGATCGGGATGTCGTCGATGCCCATGCCGGAGGTCGGCTCGTCGAGCATCAGCAGTTTCGGCCTGGAGCAGATCGACATGCCGACTTCCAGCACCCGCTGCTGGCCGTGGGACAGCTCGCCGGCGAGGGTGTCGGCGCGTGCCGTCAGTTGCAGGCGTTCGAGCACCTGGTCGGCCATCTCCAGGTGTTCGCGGCGGCTGTCGAGGTGGCGCCAGAAGTTCAGCGCCGCCAGGCCATCGCGACCCTGGGCGGCCAGGCGCAGGTTTTCCCGCACGCTGAGGTTCTGGAACAGGCTGGTCAACTGGAACGAACGGGCCATGCCCAGGCCGACCCGGCCGTGGGCCGGCTTCTTGATGATGTTCTTGCCGTTGAACAGGATCGCCCCGGCGGTGGCCTGGCGTTCGCCGGTCAGGCAATGGAACAGGCTGGTCTTGCCAGCGCCGTTGGGGCCGATGATGGTGTGGATGGTGCCGGCCTCGACCTTCAGGTTGACGCCGTTGACCGCGTGGAAGGCGCCGTAGGCCAGCTCCAGGTCCTGGGTTTGCAGCAGGTACTGCGCGGGGCTGTTCATGACAGTTTCTCCTCGGTCGGCAGGGCCGCCTTGCGTGACTTCAGGATGCGTTCGAACAGGCTCGACAAGCCGCCCCACAAACCACCACGCATGAAGATCACCACCAGGATCAGGATGATTCCCAGCAGCATCAGCCAGCGTGGCCAGAGTTCGGAGAGGAACTCGCCGAGCAGCACGATGGAACCGGCGCCCAGCAGGGAGCCGAACAGCGAGCCGGTGCCGCCGACTATGGTCATGATCAGGATGTTTTCCGACATCGCCAGGTCGATGCTCGACAGCGGCACGAAATGCAGGAGCATGGCGTACAGCGCCCCGGCGATCCCGGTGACCGCGCCGGACAGCATGAACACCAGGATCTTGAAGTGCCGGGTGTCGTAGCCGATGGCGGCGGCGCGGGTTTCGTTCTCGCGGATCGCCATCAGCGTGCTGCCGAACGGCGAGGCGATCACCCGCCGGGCGCCGATGAAGATCAGCAGGAACAGCACCGCGACAAAGGCGTAGAAGTAGCGCGCGTCGCTCAGCGACAGCAGCACCGTGTCGCCGATGCGGATCTCCGGGCGCGGCACGCTGAGCAGGCCGTTGTCGCCGCCGGTCCAGTCGCTCAGGGTGTAGGCGATGAAGTAGGCCATCTGGCTGAAGGCCAGCGTCAGCATCACGAAGTAGATGCCGGTGCGCCGGATCGCCAGGGCGCCCACCAGCAACGCCAGCAGCGCGCCCACCAGGGCCGCGCCGAACAGGGCGCTGAACAGCCCCAGTTGCAGGTGGATCATCAGCAGCGCGGCGCAGTAGGCCCCGGCGCCGAAGAAGATGCCCTGGCCGAACGACAGCAGGCCGGTGTAGCCCAGCAGCAGGTTACAGGCCAGCGCCGCGAGGGCGAAGATCAGGATCTCGCTGGCCAGGGTCGCCGATGGCAACACCAGCGGCAGGCCGATCAGTACCGCGACCACTAGCCACGGCAGGGCGCGCGACTGGGTCTTGGCGAACGGCAGGGGATTTTTCTCGCTCATGTTCATGCTCTCCCGAACAGGCCGTAGGGACGGACCAGAATCACCGCCGCCATGGCGCCGTAGATCATCAGGCTGGCGCCTTGCGGCCAGAGGGTGGTCATCAGGCTCTGCACCACCCCCACCAGCAGGCCGCCTACCAGGGCGCCGCTGAACGAACCCATGCCGCCGATCACCACCACCACGAAGGCGACCCCGAGGATTTCCGGGCCGACAAAGGGCTGGGCGCCACGCAACGGGGCGAACAGCACCCCGGCGATCCCGGCCAGGGCCACGCCGAGGGCGAAGGTCATGGAGAACAGGCGGAAGATGTTGGTGCCCAGCAGCGACACGGTCTCGGTGCTTTCGCTGCCGGCGCGCACCAGGGCGCCGAAGCGCGTGCGCTCCAGCAGCAGCCACAGCGCCAGCCCCACCAGTGCCGAGAAGCCAATGAGGAACAGGCGGTAGTAGGGGTAGACGAAGTCGCCGACGATCAGCACGCCGCGCAGCAGTTCCGGCACCGCGACGCTTTTGCCGACGGGCCCCCAGATCAGCACGCTGGCTTCCTGGATGATCAGTGCGATGCCCAGGGTCACCAGGATCTGGAAGGTGTGGGGCAGGTGGTAGATGCGCTGGATCAGCAATCGCTCGATGGCCCAGGCCAGGGCCGCGACCACCAGCGGCGCGACCAGCAGCGCCAGCCAGAAGCTGCCGGTGAGGCTGACGGCGGTGTAGCAGATGTAGGCCCCGAGCAGGAAGAACGCGCCGTGGGCGAAATTGACGAAGTTCAGCAGGCCGAAAATGATCGTCAGGCCCACCGCGATCAGGAAGTAGATCATCCCCAGGCCGAGGCCGTTGAGGATCTGGAACAGGTAAAGATTGAGCATGCGGGTACCCTCGACAGGGGGCCGGCGACTGTCGTCGTCGGGCGGCCCGCTGCCTCTAGCCAGCGATGGAAAGGTCGGTCGGGGTCAGGCCAGGTTGCAGCCGGTGGCGCCGGCATCCGGGAACGAGCGCCCGGAACTGAGCACTTCGGCCAGGTCGTCCTTGTCGCGCATGCTGGCCGTGGCCTTGCCCTGCAGCAGGTAGTAATCCTTGATCACCTGGTGGTCGCCGGCGCGGATGCTTTCCTCGCCGGTCGGCCCCTGGTACGTCAGGCCTTGCATGGCCTTGGCTACGGTCGCGCCGTCGAAACTGCCGGTGGCGACTATGGTGTCGAGCATGATCTTGGTGCCGATGTAGTCGGCGGCCAGCGGGTAGGTAGGGTTGATGCCGTACTTGGCCTGGGTCAGCTTGACCAGCTCGCGGTTGAGCGGGGTGTCGACCTGGTGCCAGTACTGCGCGCCGAGGTAGACGCCTTCGAGCACGTCGCTGCCCAGCTCCTGGAACTGGTCGAGCCCGGCGGACCACACCAGCAGCACTTTCATGCGTTCCTTGATGCCGAAGTTCACCGCCTGGCGCAGGGCGTTGGAGGACTGGCTGCCGAAGTTGAGCAGCACCAGCACGTCGGGCTGGGCGGCGATGGCGTTGGTCAGGTAGCCGGAGAACTCCTGTTCCTGCAACGAGTGATAGCTGTTGCCGACGTGCTCGATGCCATGCTCGGCGCACACCTGTCTGGCGCCGGCCAGCAGCGCTTCGCCGAATACGTATTGCGGGGTGATGGTGTACCAGCGCTTGGCCTCGGGCAGGCGCTTGATCAGCGGCACCATGGTTTCGCGAATGGCGCCGTAGGTCGGCACCGACCAGCGAAAGGTCGAGGCATTGCAGTCCTTGCCGGTGACTTCGTCGGCGCCCACCGGGGTCATGAACACGCCGTTGACCTTGCCCACTTCCTTGGCCACCGCCAGCGCCGAAGACGACAGGGTGCAGCCCTGGAAGAATCGCGCGCCGTCCTGGGCAATCGCCTCCTGGACCTTGCGCACCGCCTTGCCGGCGTTGCCTTCGGTGTCGATCACCTTGTAGTTCAGCGGGCGGCCGAGCAGGGTCGGGTACTGTTCCACCGCCAGGCGCGAGCCCATGTCGGCGAACTTGCCGTAGCTGGCGAAGGCGCCGGACATCGACTTGAGCCCGTAGAAGGTAAAGGGTTCGGCGGCAAAGGCGTTGCGCACCCCCAGCGGAAGGCTGAGGGCTCCGGCAACGGTCAGACTGGCTTTCAACAACGTACGACGCTGCATGGGGTAACTCCCTGGTTTAGTTATTGGCAGGAGTGGCAATGGCAAAACGGCGCAGCAGCCTGTGTTCAGGCTTTGTTATTGGCGAAGCGGCGTGTGGCGGGTGCGGCGGTTATCAGTGGTGGTGATCGAACTCCAGCAGGAAGTGTTGGGTGACCTCGCCCTCGAGGGCGCTCATATGGTGTTCGGCGTCGCACATGTGTTCGTGCATCAGCTGGCGCACTGCGGCTTCGTCCTCGGCTTTGAAGGCCAGCAACAGGCGCTTGTGGTAATCGAGGTTGGCGGCGTCGAACTGCTTGCGCTTGGGCTTGTAGGCCTTCTTCAGCACCACCAGGTCGCGCAGCAGGTCGTTGAGGAACTGCGCCATGAAACTCAGCAGCGGATTGGGGCAGGCGCGGCCCAGCAGGTTGTGGAATTCCAGCTCGGCGATGCGCTGTTCGCGCTGGCCGGCCTCGCTGTCTTCCGGGGCGCTGCAGAAGTCGATGTTGGCCTGCAGCGCCTCGAAGTCGTCGGCGCTGAGACGGCCGATCACCGACACCGCCAGTTCCACCTCGATGACCTTGCGCAGCTGGTACACCTGCTCGCCGTCCATCTGCTGGAAGTGCAGGTAATTGCGCAGGGCGCGGCTCGCCGGCTCGGTGCCGGCCTGGTTCAGGTAGGCGCCGCCGCTGGGGCCGGTGCGGGTGTTGACCAGCCCTTCGACCTCCAGCGCCTTGAGCGCTTCGCGGGCCGAACCCTTGGAGCACTGGAAGCTTTCCATCAACTCGCGCTCGGTCGGCAAGCGGTCGCCGGGACGCAGGGCGTTGATCACGATGGAGCGTTTGACCGACTCGACAATCACGTCGGAAAGCTTCTGGCGTTTGCGGCGAACAGGTCGTTTGAGCATGTTTTCGATTTATCGTATTAATGCGGATAAATAGTACTTAATAGGGCTCGGCGCGGTGCGTCAATCATCCAGGGAACGAGGTGTCGTTTTCGATGCGGGAGGGTCGTAATCAGACCCCGGGGGAGTGGTGGCGAGGCACTGGTCTTCGTCCTGTGCCAGGCCTTGTCCAGCCACTAAGCTGATGGCAGGTCATGCAGTCATAGAGGGGAAGAACCCATGATTCTGTGCAAACGCGCCTACGAACCGGCGAGCCCCGACGACGGGTATCGGGTGCTGGTGGATCGGCTGTGGCCGCGTAACTGTCGCAAGGAGCAGTTGCCGCTGGACGAGTGGTTGAAAGACCTGGCGCCGTCCACCGGATTGCGCCGTGCCTTCAAGTCCGGCGAGCTGGATTTCGCCAGCTTCCGCAGCCGTTACCGCCAGGAACTGACGGCCCGCCCCGAGCATTGGTGGGCGTTGCTGGAACGCGCGCAAAAGGGCCACCTGACCCTGGTGTACTCGGCCCATGATGAAGTGCATAACAATGCCCGGGTGCTGGCCGAGTGGCTGGAGGACGAACTGGACCGGCAGGGCGAGGGGAGCTCGCCGGTGTGTTACGCGCACCTTTCGCCGCCTGAATGAAGGCGCTGCGCTTCAGGGTTGTTTCAACATCACATAAGCCTCGCCGCCGCGCCGGTCGTGCATCAGCAGGAAGGTCTGCTTATCGAGGGTGATTTGCGCCGGCAGGTGCTGCGCCACCGGGGTGCTGGAGAACTGCTCGGCCAGCTTGAGAAATTGCGCGGTCAGGGTCTTGTCCCGTTGCGACGGCGTGGTCACCGCGCATTGCTTGCCTTTCTGTACCTGGACCCCAAGGCTGTGGTCCGGCCTCAGTCCCATCCGCGCATAGCCGGCATCGTCCAGCCTGGCGATGCCATAGCCCTTGGCCGCGTTGTCGGCCCCGGCGAAGGAGGGCGCGGATTTCAGGCAGATGTCCCGGAAGGCCAGCACGCCTTCGGCGATGGCCGCCGGTTCCTTGTCGATGACTTCGGGCGGGCTGGCGCAGCCGGCCAACAGGGCCAGGGCCAGGCTCAGAGGGCTCAGGATCGTGCGGTTCATCGGACCTCCCAGGCATTCGCGGGGCATGGTTATAGCCTAGCCAAGCTTCTGCCGGCGCGATGGGTCGGCCCGATATAGCGCAGTGCCCGGATCGCCAGCAAGCTGGCTCCTACAGGTCTGGCAGTGTTTGCTGGGGGGGCCGGACCCGCTTTATGTAGGAGCCAGCTTGCTGGCGATGAGGTCCTGAAAGGCGCCGCTGAAAGCAGGGCGGCTCAGTTGAACCCGACCGACCATCGGTTCACTGTTTCCGGCTCATGGCGCTGGCTCGGATCGGTCTCGTAATTGCACTGGGGGCCGCTGCAGGTGTGTTCCAGGGTGATCGGCGCCTTGAACTGGAACTTGCTGGGTTCCGGCTCCGCCGCCGGGGTGGCCGTTGCCTCTGTCAGGGCGGGCGCCGGGTAGCTCAGGTCCAGGCCTTCGGCCTGTACCGGCAGGGCCAATACACAGAGCACAAGGCTCGCCAGGAGAGTGTTGTCGCTGGACATCATGGGTACCGCGTTTGCACAAAAGGGTTGCCGAGTATAACGAACGCCTCCCCGGAAATTTAAGCCGAAGGCTCTATCACGGGCCTTGTGCGGCAACGGGTCGCGGTTGGCGCCTCGCACCATGAAACATTTGCCATGGGCCGCCGGCGTCGCCAGCCCCTACACTGGCTTTCACCTCCATGGCTCACGGACACCCCCATGACGGCAGCAGCGGCGGCAAGCATCCTCGAAACGATCGAAGGCCAGCGCCTCAATGGCCCGGCGGGCGAACCCTGGCGCGAGTGGGGGCCGTACCTGAGCGAGCGGCAATGGGGCACGGTGCGCGAGGACTACAGCGCCGATGGCGATGCCTGGGCCTACTTGCCCCACGACCATGCCCGCAGCCGGGCCTACCGCTGGGGTGAGGACGGGCTGGCGGGGTTCTCCGACAAGGCCCAGCACTGGTGCCTGGGGCTGGCCCTGTGGAACGAGCGCGACAGCATTCTCAAGGAGCGCCTGTTCGGCCTGAACAACGCCGAAGGCAATCACGGTGAAGACGTCAAGGAACTGTATTTCTACCTCGATGGCGTGCCCAGCCATGCCTATATGCGCATGCTCTACAAATACCCGCAGGTGGCCTTTCCCTATGAAGACCTGCTGCGGGAGAACGCCCGGCGCGGCCTGGACGACACCGAGTACGAGATCCTCGACACCGGGGTGTTCGAGGACGATCGCTACTTCGACGTGACGGTGGAATACGCCAAGCACGCAGTCGACGACATCTTCATGCGGGTCACCGTGCACAACCGTTTTCATCAGCCGGCGCGCCTGCGGGTCTTGCCCCAGGTCTGGGCGCGCAACACCTGGAGCTGGGGCGGTGATTCGCGCAAACCGAGCCTGCGCCTGCTGGGCGAACAACTGCTGGCCCGGCATCCGCGCTGTTCGCCGATGCAGGTCACGGCCTGGGGGCCGGAGCCTTGCGAGTGGCTGTTCTGCAACAACGAAACCAACTTCCCGAAGCTCGATGGCCTCGCCACGCCCGGCCCGTTCAAGGACGGGATCAACGACTACCTGCTGGGAGGCGCCAGCACCGCCATTGCCCGCGACAGCGGAACCCGTGCTGCCGCCCACTTCACCCTGGAGCTGGCCGGGCTGGAGAGCAAAAGCCTGTACCTGCGTTTCGCCCCGGCCGGTTCGGCCCAGGTCAGCGCCCGAACCCTGTTCGAACAGCGGCGGGCCGAGGCCGACGAGTTCTACGCCGCGCTGCAACAGGGCATCGCCGATGCCGACGCGCGCAATGTCCAGCGCCAGGCCCTGGCCGGGCTGCTGTGGTCCAAGCAACTCTACGATTTCGACGTCAACCGCTGGCTCGACGGCGACCCCGGCCAGCCCCCGCCACCGGCATCCCACGCCCATTTGCGCAACAGCCATTGGCGGCACCTGGCGAACTTCGACATCGTGGCCATGCCCGACACCTGGGAATACCCCTGGTATGCCTCCTGGGACCTGGGTTTCCAGGCGGTGGCCCTGGCCTTGATCGATCCGGGGTTCGCCAAGCACCAACTGTTGCTGCTGGTCAAGGACCGCTTCATGCACCCCAATGGGCAGTTGCCGGCCTACGAATGGCGCTTCGACGACGCCAACCCGCCGGTGCACGCCTGGGCCAGCTGGCGGGTGTACCAGCGGGAAAAAGCCCTGACCGGCCAGGGCGACATGGATTTTCTCGAACGGGTCTTCCACAAGCTGTTGCTGAACTTCTCCTGGTGGGTCAACCGCAAGGATGCCGAAGGGCGCAACCTGTTCCAGGGCGGTTTCCTCGGCCTCGACAATATCGGCCTGTTCGACCGCTCGGCGCCCTTGCCGCCGGGCTACACCCTGGACCAGGCCGACGGCACCGCCTGGGTCGCGGCCTATGCCCTGGACCTGATGCGCATCGCCCTGGAACTGGCCAGGCGCAACCCGGTGTACGTGGATATCGCGGTGAAGTTCTTCGAGCACTTCCTGTACATCGCCGGGGCCATCAACCGGCTGGACGACGGCGACGCAGGGCTGTGGGACGATCAGGACCGGTTCTTCTACGACGTGCTGCATCGTCCCGACGGCGGCAACGAACCGCTGCGCCTGCGCTCCATCGTCGGCCTGATGCCGCTGTTCGCCGTGCAGGTGCTGGAACAGCATGAACACGAATGCCTGCCGGGGCTGCGCGAGCGCTTGCTGGGGTTCATGCACCATCGGCCGGACCTGGCCCGCCTGGTATCGCGCTGGAACGAACCGGGGCAGGGCAATCGCCTGTTGCTCGCGCTGTTGCGCGGCGAGCGCACCAAGGACCTGCTCAAGCGCATGCTCGACGAGGCCGAGTTTCTCTGTGACTTCGGCATTCGCTCACTGTCCAGAAACTTCGCCGAACAACCCTTCGCCCTGCAGGTCGACGGTCACCAACTGTGCGCCCGTTATGCGCCGGCCGATTCCGACTCACGGCTGTACGGCGGCAACTCCAACTGGCGCGGGCCGCTGTGGATGCCGATCAACTACATGCTGATCGAATCGCTGCGCGAGTTTCATCGCTACTACGCCGACAACTTCTCGGTGGAATACCCCAGCGGCTCCGGCTACCTGGCGTCCCTGGAGGAAGTCGCCGACAGCCTGAGCCAGCGCCTGAGCCGCCTGTTCCTGCGCGACGAGGACGGGCGCCGCCCGTCGATGTGCGCCTACGCGCAGTTGCAGGCCGATCCCCGGGACTGGGACCTGCTGCTGTTCCATGAGTACTTCCACGGCGACACCGGCCGCGGCCTGGGAGCCAGCCACCAGACCGGCTGGACGGCGCTGGTGGCGTTGTTGTTGCAGCCTTAGCGGCAACGGGGGAGGGGGCGCTGCCTGGGTTACGGCAGCCTGTTCTTGTGCAACATCGTGGTGACTGTTTTACGGCCGCTGCGCGCCCGATCGCAGGCTGCGCCAGCGGCGACCACGATCAGCCGATCAGGCACTCAAGGTATCCGGTTGCGGCACGGCCCAATCCTCGATCAACCGCTGCGGGGTGCAGCAGGTCTTGCGCTTGTAGACGAAACCGGCGCATTTCTCGGCGAAGCCGTGGCGGTTCTGCACCATGTCCAGGTGCATCTGTTCCAGCTCGGCGTTGCGGCAGTGCTGCATCAGTTGCGGGTCGGCATTGGCCTTGCGCTCGCGCAGGGCCTGGTACTTCGGCTCGGTCAGTACGGCGTTGGCCCGTTGCAGCAGCCACAGGCCGAATTCGTCGGGGCAGCGCGGGCCGACTTCCTGGACCATGCCCATCTGCAGGGCCTGGAAGGCGCTGATCGGCAGGCATTCCTCGGTGAGCTTGTGGGCCATGGCGTGGCCGACGGCGCGGGGCAGGCTGTAGGTCCAGTACTCCGAGCCGTACAGGCCCATGCTCTTGTAGTGCGGGTTGTAGACGGTATTGGCCCGGGCCAGCACCACATCGGCCGCCAGTGCCAGCATCAGGCCGCCGGCCCCGGCATTGCCGGTCAGGCCGCTGACCACCAGTTGGCGGGCGCTGAGCAGCTCCTTGCAGACGTCGTCGATGGCCTGGATGTTGTTCCAGGCCTCCAGCCCCGGCACCGGCGCGGCCTGGATCACGTTGAGGTGCACGCCGTTGCAGAACGCGCCACGCCCGCCCTTGAACAGCAGCACTTTGGTGTCCCGGGCCTTGGCCCATTGCAGCGCGCTGACCAGGCGCTGGCAGTGCTCGGTGCTCATGGCGCCGTTGTAGAACTCGAAGGTCAGCTCGCCGACGTGGCCCGACTCGCGGTAGCGGATCGGCTGGTAGGCCTCGTCGCTGAACGGTTCGCTGGCGACCGACCAGTCCAGATGAGGCACGCCATCCAGTTGGCCGGCCAGCACATGGCGGGCCGGCAGCTTGAAGTGTTCGGTGCCCGGCCGGGCTTTGCGCTTGAGGGAGCCGATCCACAGGCTACGGTCGCCGCAGGCCACCAGCACCGCATCGTCGTGCACCGCCAGCAGTTCGCCGGGGATGCCGCTGCGGCTATCCAGGTGCGCGTCATACAGGTAGTACTGCCCGCCGGCGAGGCTGGCCAGGACTCCGGGCTGGCCGTCGGCGGCGTCGATGCAACGCTTGATGAAGATGGCGCTGTCGTGCCAGCTGAAGCTGCGGTCGTCCTGTTTCATGTTCGGTTGCAGGCGGCCGCGCACTTGCGGCTTGCTGTAGTCCAGGGGTACCGGGACGAAGTCGCTGCCGAATTTTTCCACCACATCGCGGATGCAGTAGATCGCCGCGTCGGCCACCGGCCCGTTGTACAGCTCGGACTTGCGCACCTGCGCCGGCATCTTGAATTCCCAGGTGGACCAGACCGGCCCGGCGTCCATTTCTTCCACCGCCTGCAGGGCGGTGACGCCCCAGCGCTCGAGGTTGTTGCTGATGGCCCAGTCCAGGGCGCTGGCGCCGCGGTCGCCGACGATACCCGGGTGAATGATGATCACCGGACGCGTCGGGTGGCGCCACAGTTGCTCGGGCACCCGGTCCTTGAGGAAGGGGCAGATCACCAGGTCGGCATCGGCCTGTTCGATCTGCTGGCAGACTTCGTCTTCATGGGTGAACAGCACCACGCTGGGGCGATGGCCGGACTGGCGCAGGTCCAGCCAGGCGCGCTGGGTGAGACCGTTGAAGGCGGTGGACAGCAGAATGATCTTCAGCGATTGCATAACGACTCTTCCTTGAAGGTGAAGCGGGGCCGGCCGTTCCGAAAGCCGTCCCTGGCCGATGGAGGCGCCAGAGTAGAGAGGAGCTTTGGGGGGACTGCTGACCGAGATCAATCAAGTGCGTCGTGCGGCGCGGCGAGGCGCCGGATTACATATATTCGTTAGTTAGTTTTGGTAGATTTTTAATTGCTTCCAAATGGATTCAGGCCTGTTGCACATCTTCGATGTGCTGGAGCGGTACTGCTGAAACGACGAATCCCGCCAGAAGGCGGGATTCGTGGGCAAACAAGGGCTTCCCTGGGGAAGCGCTGGCTTAGGCCGGGAACAGTTCGCTGAGCTTCATCGCCAGCATCATGTCGCCTTCGGCGCGCAGCTTTCCGCCCATGAAGGCCTGCATGCCGTCGGTTTCGCCGCTGACGATGCCTTGCAGGGTTTCGCCGTCCATTACCAGCGTGACCTGGGCGTCCGGGTTCTCGCCTTCCTTGAGCTCGCAGGTGCTGTCTTTGACGATCAGCGAGAAGTTCTTGGTGTCATCGATGCGGAAACCGAAAACCAGGTCCAGGCCGGCAGCGGCAGCTGGGTTGAACTTGGCTTTCATGGCTTGTACGGCGTCGGCTACGGAGGTCATGGTTCGATCCTTTTATGGGTTGTTACAGCAAGGGTCACAGTGATCCGGACTCAGCGGAAAGTGATGAGTTCCGGGGCCTTCAGCAGCTGCAGGTGGGCATGGCTGTTGAAGGAAGCCAGGGCGACCTCGCGACCGCGAAACTTCAGCAGGTTGAGCGAGGTATTGACGATTTGCCAATTCAGTTCGAAGGCCTGGGCGGCAGGCATCCGGGTAATCAGGTGGAGCAGGGCAGTGATGGTGCCGCCGGAGGTGAACACGGCGATTTTCTGGGTGTTGTCGGCCTGTTCCAGAATCCGCTGCAGGCCGGCCTGCACCCGCTCGACGAATCCCAGCCAGCTTTCCAGCCCCGGTGGATCGTAGGTGCCGGCCAGCCAGCGGTCGATGATCAGGGCGAAGATTCTTTGGAATTCGGCGCGGTTCTGCGCGGCGTTGCGCAGGATGTCCAGGGCGTCGGGCTCCTCGGACAACATGGCGGGCAGCAAGGCGCGGATCACCGCGTCGGCATCGAATTCGTTGAACGCCGAATCGGTTTCCAGGATCGGCGTGGGCAGGCCCGCGGCGCTGAACTGTTGCAGGGTGGAGTTGGCGGTGTGTTGCTGGCGGCGCAGGTCGCCAGCCAGGCAGCGGTCGAAGTTCACCCCCAGTTCGACCAGATGTTGACCGAGCACTTCGGCCTGGCGCACACCCGTGGTCGAGAGGACGTCGTAGTCGTCCGCACCGAAGGAGGCCTGGCCATGTCGAATCAGATAGATGCTGCCCACGTCCGCGTCATCCCGGTACGTTGAAAGTTTTGCGAGGTTATGAGGATGCCGGTGAGCTGTCAATGAAAAAACATACGCTTGTTTGAAATGCCCGTTAGAGCACGGTAACAGGAGGTTTCGCGACTGGCCGACGCCTGGCTGCGCCGGTATGCTGGAGCCATTCCGCCACGTGTTGGCAGTGATGCACGTCTTTAAGGAGTCCCTGTGGAGTTTCTCTCCGAGTACGCCAGTTTCCTGGCCAAAACCGTCACCCTGGTCATCGCCATCCTGGTGGTGCTGATCACCGCTGCCTCGCTGCGCAGCAAAGGCCGGCGCAAGGGCGCCGGGCAGTTGCATGTGAGCAAGCTCAACGATTTCTACAAAGGCCTGCGCGAGCGTCTGGAGCAGAGCCTGCTCGACAAGGACCAGCTCAAGGCGCTGCGCAAGTCCGAGGCCAAGGCCGAGAAAAAACACAAGAAGCAGCACGAGGAAAAGCCGCGGGTGTTCGTGCTGGATTTCAGCGGCGACATCAAGGCTTCGGCCACCGAGGGGCTGCGCCACGAAATCACCGCGCTGCTGAGCCTGGCCACGCCCAAGGACGAAGTGGTGCTGCGCCTGGAAAGCGCCGGTGGCATGGTGCACAGCTACGGGCTGGCTTCATCGCAACTGGCGCGGATTCGCCAGGCCGGCGTGCCGCTGACGGTGTGCATCGACAAGGTCGCGGCCAGCGGCGGCTACATGATGGCGTGTATCGGCGAGAAGATCATCAGCGCGCCGTTCGCCATCCTCGGCTCGATTGGCGTGGTGGCGCAGCTGCCGAACGTCAACCGCCTGCTGAAAAAGCACGACATTGACTTTGAAGTGCTGACCGCCGGCGAATACAAACGCACCCTGACCGTGTTTGGCGAAAACACCGAAAAGGGCCGGGAGAAATTCCAGGAAGACCTGGACGTCACCCATCAGTTGTTCAAGAACTTCGTTTCCCGTTATCGGCCGCAACTGGTCATCGACGAGGTGGCCACCGGTGAAGTTTGGCTGGGTGTCGCGGCGCAGGAGAAAAAGCTGGTCGACGAGCTGAAGACCAGTGACGAATACCTGGCCGAACGCGCCAAGAGCGCCGAGCTGTTCCACCTGCATTACGCCGAGCGCAAGAGCCTGCAGGAGCGGGTCGGGCTGGCGGCCAGCGGTTCTATCGACCGTGTGCTGCTGACCTGGTGGAGCCGCCTGACCCAGCAGCGTTTCTGGTAAGGCCGTTGCGGCCTCCTGTAGGAGCGAGCTTGCTCGCGATGGAGGTTGCAGCACCACGTTTCTCTGGAGTTCGTGTTGTCTTGAGGTTTATCGCGAGCAAGCTCGCTCCTACAGGGGCGGGCAGCGCGTTAAAGATGGCAGACACAAAAAAGCCCTGAACCGGTTTCCCGGTCCAGGGCTTTTTGTTGGCGCGGCGTTTAGCGGCGACGGAACAGCGGTAGCGGTTCGTCGGTGGCGGCCTGGTAGGTCACGGAGAAGTCCTTGAGGCTTTCCAGGGCTTCGTACGGATCCTTGTCGGCGCGCAGGGCGTAGGCGTCGAACCCGCAGCGGCGCAGGTAGAACAGCTGGTCGCGCAAGATGTCGCCGATTGCCCGCAGCTCGCCCTTGAAGCCGTAACGGTCACGCAGCAGGCGGGCGTTGGAGTAGTTGCGGCCGTCGGTGAAGGCCGGGAAGTTCAGGGCGATGACCTGGAAGTGCTGCACGTCATCGCCGATCTCTTCGGCTTCTTCATCGCTGTCCAGCCACACGCCCAGGCCGCCGTCGCGGGCCTTGAGGGCATGAGCGTGCTCGCGCCACAGGGCCAGCGGCACGATCAGGTCGTCGCAGTTGGAAATGCCGTCGAGGGTCGCGTCCTTGGGCAGCAGGTGCCAGGTTTCGTCGATGACCTCGTTGTTCTTAATTATTCGCTGCATAGACGCGCTCCTTGAAGAGGTCGATGCCGATACGTTGGTAGGTGTCGATGAAGCGCTCGTCTTCGGTACGTTGTTCCACGTACACGTCGATCAGCTTCGAGATCACGTCGGGCATGTCGTCCTGGGCGAAGGACGGGCCGAGGATCTTGCCCAGGCTGGCGTCGCGGCTGGCGCTGCCACCGAGGGAAACCTGATAGAACTCTTCACCTTTCTTGTCCACGCCGAGGATGCCGATGTGGCCCACGTGGTGGTGGCCGCAGGCGTTCATGCAGCCGGAAATGTTCAGGTCCAGCTCGCCGATGTCGAACAGGTAGTCCAGGTCGTCGAAACGGCGCTGGATGGATTCGGCGATCGGGATCGACTTGGCGTTGGCCAGGGAGCAGAAATCACCGCCCGGGCAGCAGATGATGTCGGTCAGCAGGCCGATGTTCGGCGTGGCGAAACCTTGCTCGCGCAGCTCGCCCCACAGGGTGAACAGCTGGCTCTGCTCGACGTCGGCGAGAATCACGTTCTGCTCGTGGGAGGTGCGCAGCTGGCCGAAGCTGTAGCGGTCGGCCAGGTCGGCGATGCCGTCCAGCTGCTTGTCGGTGACGTCGCCCGGGGCTACGCCGGTGGGTTTCAGCGACAGGGTCACGGCGACATAACCCGGCTTCTTGTGGGCCAGGGTGTTGCGCGTGCGCCAGCGGGCGAAGCCTGGATATTGTTTGTCGAGCTCGGCCAGTTCGGCGTCCTGGTTGACCAGTGCCTTGTAGTCCGGATCGACGAAGTGCTTGGCCACCCGATGCACTTCGGCTTCGGTCAGGGTGGTCTGGCCGCCGCGCAGGAAGGTCATTTCCGCTTCGACTTTCTCGGCGAACACCTCTGGGGTCAGGGCCTTGACCAGGATCTTGATCCGCGCCTTGTACTTGTTGTCGCGCCGGCCGTAGCGGTTGTAGACCCGCAGGATGGCGTCGAGGTAGCTCAACAGGTCCTGCCACGGCAGGAACTCGTTGATGAAGGCGCCAACCACCGGGGTCCGGCCCAGGCCGCCACCGACCAGGACCCGGAAGCCCAGCTCGCCAGCGGCGTTGTGCACCGGCTCCAGGCCGATGTCGTGGACTTCGATGGCCGCGCGGTCCGAGGTCGAACCGTTGATGGCGATCTTGAACTTGCGCGGCAGGTAGGCGAACTCAGGGTGGAAGGTGGTCCACTGACGGACGATTTCACACCAGGGGCGCGGGTCGATCAGCTCATCGGCGGCGACGCCGGCGAACTGGTCGGTGGTGACGTTGCGCAGGCAGTTGCCGCTGGTCTGGATGGCGTGCATCTGCACGGTCGCCAGCTCAGCCAGGATGTCCGGGATGTCTTCCAGCGCCGGCCAGTTGAACTGCACGTTCTGCCGGGTACTGATGTGGGCGTAGCCCTTGTCGTAGTCGCGAGCGATCCTGGCCATCATCCGTGCTTGGCGCGAAGTCAGCTGGCCATAAGGCACCGCCACCCGCAGCATCGGGGCAAAACGTTGGATATAGAGGCCATTCTGCAGGCGCAGAGGGCGGAATTCTTCTTCGCTCAGCTCGCCTGCCAGATAGCGCCGGGTCTGATCACGGAACTGCTTGACGCGGTCCTCGATGATCCGCTGATCGTACTCGTCGTATACGTACATATAGATCCTGTTCTCAGGCTTATCAGGTGACGCAGAGGCGGATGTCACCCAAGAAATTCTGCGCGCACGGCCGCGCACTCCCAACGGAGCCGGGCGAAGATACCAGTTTGCAGTTATGCGCAAAAGTGATGTTTGAGTATATGCAAAGAACCAAAACGACTAACGGTATCCGGCCGGCTCAAACCCACATTTGTGGTGAGGGCAATCCTCGACTTAACTGTGCTCGAGTCTTTGTGCAGTCACCGATAAAACCGACAAGAGGCGATGCTATGAGCAATCCAACCAAGGCAAGGAAAAGCGACAGCGCTGTCGATGCTTGGGCCATTCTCTTTCTGATCATTCTGGTCGTGGGAACGGCGGTGTTCTGGGTCAGTCATCAATAGTTGCGGTCGAGCGACGAACAGAGTCCGAATTGTCTGTGGGAAATGACGATTTGCCGACATTGGCCAGTATTTTGCCAGTTATACTGCGGGGCAATATTCCGGGACTCTGGTCGCAATGTTCAAGGCGTTTGATAAGTGTCTGCTGCTGGTGCTGCTTGTACTGAGTCCAGCGTTCTGGGCCATGGCCCATGCCACCTCGGTGGTGTTTTTGAACCCGGGCCATTCCACTGAAACCTTCTGGGTCGGTTATTCACAGTTCATGCAGGCCGCGGCCAACGACCTCGGCCTGGATCTGCGCGTGCGTTATTCGCAGCGCGATTCGCAAACCACCATCCGCCAGGCCCGGGAAGCCCTGCAGGGCCCGGACCGGCCGGATTACCTGGTGGTGGTCAACGAGCAATATGTCGCACCGGAGATCCTGCGCTTGTCCCAGGGCAGCGGGGTGAAGCTGTTCGTCGTCAATAACGCGCTGACCAGCGATCAGCAACGCTTGCTGGGCGATCGCCAGAGTCGTTATCCCGACTGGATCGGCAGCATGATCGCCAACGACGAGGAAGCTGGCTACCTGATGCTCAAGGAGCTGATCCGTCGTCACGGTCCGTTAGCCCCAGGGCAGTACATCGACCTGCTGGCGTTCTCGGGAGTGAAGAACACCCCGGTGGCGCAATCCCGTGAGCAGGGCCTGCAACGAGCGCTGGCCGAGCATCCCGAGGTGCGGCTACGGCAACTGGTGTATGGCGAGTGGAATCGCCAGCGCGCCTTTGAGCAGGCCCAGCAGTTGCTCAAGCGCTATCCGCAGACGCAATTGATCTGGTCGGCCAACGACGAGATGGCCCTGGGGGCGATGGAGGCGCTGGAACAGCAGGGGCGGCGACCGGGCAAGGAGGTGCTGTTCAGTGCCCTGAACAGCTCGCCGCAGGCCTTGCAGGCGTTGATCGACGGACGCCTGACGGCGCTGATCGCCGGGCATTTCACCCTGGGGGGCTGGGCGATGGTGGTGCTCAACGATGATGCCCGCGGGCTGAACCCTGCGGCCTATGGTGGCCCGAGCTGGCAGCTTGATGTGTTCCAGCTATTGGACAAGGTCCAGGCGCAGCGCTTGCTGGATCTACAGGGTTCGCAGCAATACGGTGTGGACTTTCGCGGGTTGTCGGCCGAGGGCAAGCCGGCCGGCTACCGTTATCCCTTCTCGCTGAATCTGTTGTTGCACTGACAGGCGTTCAAAGCCCCGCCAGGTGCACGACCAGCTTGACGATACCGAACAGGGTCAAGGCAAACACCGCAGTGAACAGAATGCCCAGGATCACGAAATGGCTGGGCTTGCCGTGGGTAAAGTCGCGCTTGCGGTTCTTGCCGCTCTGTACGCCAAAGGCGGCAGCGGCGACGCTTTGCAGCATCTGCCAAAGGGTCGGCGGCTTGTTGTTGATGGGGTCGTCCATAAATCCCTCGACACAAGTGAGTGTAGGGAAAGCATAGACAATTTTCGCGTAGCTCCTGCCCATACACCCTGTAGGAGCGAGCTTGCTCGCGATCAAAACGTCAAGACAACGCGATTCTTCAGATTCACCGCGTTATCGTTGGCGTTCATCGCGAGCAAGCTCGCTCCTACAGTGGGGGCGCGTAGCTGTTAGTTGTCGTAGCCCAGGTTCGGCGCCAGCCAGCGCTCGGTCACGGCCAGGTCCTGGCCTTTGCGCGCGCTGTAGCTGTTGACCTGGTCCTTGTCGATCTTGCCCACGGCGAAGTACTGCGCCTGCGGATGGGCGAAGTACCAGCCGCTGACCGCCGCCGCCGGGAACATGGCGAAGTGTTCGGTGAGGAAAACGCCGCTGCGCCCGGCCTTGCCTTCGGATGCCTCGGGGTCGAGCAGGGCGAACAGGGTGCTCTTCTCGGTATGGTCCGGGCAGGCCGGATAACCCGGGGCAGGGCGGATGCCGCTGTACTGCTCCTTGATCAGCGCCTCGTTGTCCAGTTGCTCGTCCTTGGCGTAGCCCCAGTAGTCTTTACGCACTTGCTGGTGCAGCCACTCGGCGCAGGCCTCGGCCAGACGGTCGGCCAGGGCCTTGACCATGATCGAGTTGTAGTCGTCGCCCTTGTCCTGATAGGCCTTGGCCACTTCTTCGGCGCCGATGCCGGCGGTGGTGATGAAACCACCGACGTAGTCGGTCACGCCGCTGTCCTTGGGCGCGACGAAGTCGGCCAGGGAGAAGTTCGGCTTGCCGTCGGTCTTGATGGTCTGCTGGCGCAGGTGGTGCAGCCTGGCCAAGGGCTGGCCGTCGTCGCCATAGACTTCCAGGTCGTCGTCCTGCACCTGGTTGGCCGGCCAGAAGCCGAACACCGCGCGGGCGCTGATCAGCTTCTCGTCGATCAGCTTGTCGAGCATTTCCCGGGCGTCCTTGTACAGCGCGGTGGCGGCTTCACCCACCACTTCGTCCTGGAGGATGCGCGGGAACTTGCCGGCCAGGTCCCAGGAGATGAAGAACGGCGTCCAGTCGATGTATTCGGCCAGGACCCGCAGGTCGATATTGTCCAACACCTTGGCGCCGGTGAAGGTCGGCACGGTCGGCTGGTAGCTGCTCCAGTCGAACTGCGGCTTCTTGGCCACGGCCGCCGGGTAGCTCAGGCGCTCGGTGCGGGCGCTGCGATTGGCGGTGCGCTCGCGGACTTCCACGTACTCTTCGCGGGTGCGTTCGACGAAACCGGCCTTGAGTTCCTTGGACAGCAGTTGGGTGGCCACGCCCACGGCGCGCGAGGCGTCGGTGACGTAGACCACCGCGTCATTGCTGTACTTGGGCTCGATCTTCACCGCCGTGTGCGCCTTGGAGGTGGTGGCGCCACCGATCATCAGCGGCAGGTGGAAGTCCTGGCGCTGCATTTCCCGGGCGACGTGGACCATCTCGTCCAGCGACGGGGTGATCAGGCCGGACAGGCCGATGATGTCGCACTTCTGTTCCTTGGCCACCTGCAGGATCTTCTCCGCCGGCACCATCACGCCGAGGTCGACGATGTCGTAGCCGTTACAGCCCAGGACCACGCCGACGATGTTCTTGCCGATGTCGTGCACGTCGCCCTTGACCGTGGCCATGAGGATCTTGCCCTTGGCTTGCGGCTTGTCGCCTTTTTCCAGCTCGATAAAGGGAATCAGGTGGGCCACCGCCTGCTTCATCACCCGGGCGGACTTCACCACCTGGGGCAGGAACATTTTGCCGGCGCCGAACAGGTCGCCGACGATGTTCATGCCGGCCATCAGCGGGCCTTCGATCACTTCGATCGGGCGGGCGAAGGACAGCCGCGACTCCTCGGTGTCTTCGACAATGTGCGTGGTGATGCCCTTGACCAGTGCGTGCTCCAGGCGCTTGTTGACGTCCCAGTTGCGCCACTCTTCGGTCTCGGCTTCCTTGACGCTGCCGTCGCCCTTGTATTTGTCGGCTATGGCGAGGAGGGCGTCGGTGCCTTCCGGGGTGCGGTTGAGGATCACGTCCTCCACGGCGTCGCGCAACTCCTGCGGGATCTGGTCGTAGATCTCCAGCTGGCCGGCGTTGACGATGCCCATGGTCAGGCCGTTGCGGATCGCATACAGCAGGAACACCGAGTGGATCGCCTCGCGCACCGGGTTGTTGCCGCGGAAGGAGAACGACACGTTGGACACCCCACCGGAACTCAGCGCATAGGGCAGCTCGTCGCGGATGTAGGCGCAGGCGTGGATGAAGTCCACCGCGTAGTTGTTGTGTTCCTCGATGCCGGTGGCCACGGCGAAGATGTTCGGGTCGAAGATGATGTCTTCCGGCGGGAAGCCGACGTCGTTGACCAGGATGTCGTAGGAGCGTTTGCAGATTTCCTTCTTGCGCGCCTCGGTGTCGGCCTGGCCGGCTTCGTCGAAGGCCATCACCACCACGGCGGCGCCGTAGCGCTTGCACAGCTTGGCGTGATGAATGAACTGCTCGACGCCTTCCTTCATGCTGATGGAGTTGACGATGCCCTTGCCCTGGATGCACTTGAGGCCGGCTTCGATCACTTCCCACTTGGAGGAGTCGATCATGATCGGCACGCGCGAGATGTCCGGCTCGCCGGCGATCAGGTTGAGGAAGGTCACCATGGCCTTCTTCGAGTCCAGCATGCCTTCGTCCATGTTGATGTCGATCACCTGGGCGCCGGCTTCGACCTGCTGCAGGGCGACTTCCAGGGCCTCGGTGTAGTTCTCTTCACGGATCAGGCGGGCGAACTTGGCGGAACCGGTGATGTTGGTCCGCTCGCCGACGTTGACGAACAACGACTGGCGGTCGATGGTGAACGGCTCCAGGCCCGACAGGCGGCAGGCCTTGGGGATGTCCGGGATCTGCCGCGGCGCATAGCCGGCGACGGCCTTGGCGATGGCCTCGATGTGCCCCGGGGTGGTGCCGCAGCAGCCGCCGACGATGTTCAGGAAGCCGCTCTGGGCGAACTCTTCGATGACCTTGGCGGTTTGCGCCGGCAGTTCGTCGTATTCGCCGAATTCGTTGGGCAGGCCGGCGTTGGGGTGCGCGGAGACGTGGGTGCTGGCCTTGTTCGACAGCTCTTCCAGGTAGGGGCGCAGTTCGCTGGCGCCGAGGGCGCAGTTCAGGCCCACCGAGATCGGCTTGGCGTGGGCCACCGAGTTCCAGAAGGCTTCGGTGGTCTGCCCGGACAGGGTGCGGCCCGAGGCGTCGGTGATGGTGCCGGAGATCATGATCGGCAGTTCCAGGCCCAGCTCTTCGAACACGCCCTGCACGGCGAAGATCGCCGCCTTGGCGTTGAGAGTGTCGAAGATGGTCTCGATCAGGATCAGGTCGGCGCCGCCCTCGATCAGGCCCTTGGTGGCCTCGGTATAGTTCTCCACCAGTTCGTCGAAGGTGACGTTGCGGTAGCCGGGGTTGTTGACGTCCGGCGACAGCGAGCAGGTGCGGCTGGTCGGGCCCAGGACGCCGGCGACGAAGCGCGGCTTGTCCGGGGTTTCCAGGGTCTTGGCATCGGCGACCTTGCGTGCCAGGCGCGCGCCTTCGACGTTGAGCTCGTAGACCAGCGCTTCCATGCCGTAGTCGGCCATGGAAATCTGCGTGGCGTTGAAGGTGTTGGTTTCGAGGATGTCGGCACCGGCATCCAGATAGGCCTTCTCGATGCCGCCGATCACGTCCGGACGGGTCAGCACCAGCAGGTCGTTGTTGCCCTTGACGTCGCTCGGCCAGTCGGCGAAGCGTTTGCCACGGTAGTCCTGCTCCTCGAGCTTGTAGCTCTGGATCATGGTGCCCATGCCGCCGTCGAGAATCAGGATGCGCTCTTTGAGGGCTTGCTGAAGGGCTTGGAGGCGCGTGCTGCGATCGGACATGAAAGACTACCTGGAAGGGCCATTACGAAGGGCGAGGATCATAGCAAACCTGTGCGCTTTTAGAGCATGCGGCGGTTTTGCATGAATATCGCTCATGTTGGTGGCGGTGCTGGCCCGGTAGAATCGCCGGATTTTCTTATGGATTGGACCAGGGATATGTCTTACCGCGTTGTCATCGGCAGTGTGCTGCTGCTTTTAAGTTCGTTCGCCAGCGCCCAGGGTCCCGCGCCAGCGATCTCCTACACCCGCGATATCCAGCCGATCTTCACCGAGAAATGCGTGGCCTGCCATGCCTGCTACGACTCGGCCTGCCAGCTCAACCTGGGCAGCGGCGAGGGCGCGGCCCGCGGCGCCTCGAAGATCCCGGTGTACGACGGCGAACGCAGCAAGGCACAGACGCCGACCCGCTTGTTCTATGACGCTTCCGGCAAGCACGCCTGGCAGGGTATGGGCTTCTACTCGGTGCTCGATGCCCAGGGCAGCCAGGCGGCGCTGATGGCGCGCATGCTCGAGCTGGGCCACAAGACGCCGTTGCAACCCAACGCCAAGCTGCCGGAGGACATTGTCCTGGGCCTGAACCGCGAGAACATGTGCGCGCAACCGGCCGAATTCGATGGTTATGCCAAGGCCCATCCGCGCGAAGGCATGCCGCTGGCGGTGACCGGTCTGACCGATCAGCAATACCAGACCCTGCAACGCTGGCTGGCCTCCGGGGCGCCGATCGACGAACAGGGCCTGGCGCCGAGCGCCAAGGAAGCGATGCAGGTGCTGCAGTGGGAAAACCTGCTCAATGCCCCGGGCGCCCGGGAAAGCCTGGTGGCCCGCTGGCTGTTCGAGCACTGGTTCCTCGCCCACATCTATTTCGAGGGCGGCGAGCCGGGGCATTTCTTCCAGTGGGTGCGCTCGCGCACGCCGAGTGGCCAGCCGATCGACCTGATCAACACCCGCCGACCCAACGACGACCCGGGCACCCAGGTGTATTACCGCCTGTGGCCGGTGCAAGGGGTGATCGTGCACAAGACCCACATCACCTACCCGCTGAGCGCGGCGAAGATGGCGCGGGTCAAGACCCTGTTCTACAGCGGCGATTATCAGGTCAGCGCGCTGCCGGGTTATGGCCCGGGCCGCCGCGCCAACCCGTTCGAGACCTTCGAGGCGATTCCGGCCAAGGCCCGCTACCAGTTCATGCTGGATAACGCCGAGTACTTCGTGCGCACCTTTATCCGCGGCCCGGTGTGCCGCGGGCAGATCGCCACCGATGTGATCCGCGACAACTTCTGGGCGCTGTTCCAGGCCCCGGAACACGACCTCTACATCACCGACCCGGCCTACCGCGGCCAGGCCACGCCGCTGCTGGCCATGCCTGGGCAGAACGATGACGTCGGCAGCGTGCTGAGCCTGTGGCTGGCCTATCGCGACAAACGCAACGAATACGAGATCCTGCGCCGCGACTCCTACGCCAATGCCCCGGCGCCGAGCTGGTCGACCCTGTGGGCGGGCAACGACAACGCGCTGCTGAGCATCTTCCGTCACTTCGACAGCGCCTCGGTGACCAAGGGCCTGATCGGCGAGGTGCCGCAGACCATGTGGCTGTTCGACTACCCGCTGCTGGAGCGCACCTACTACCAGCTGGCGGTCAACTTCGACGTGTTCGGCAATGTCTCGCACCAGGCGCAGACCCGGCTGTACTTCGACCTGATCCGCAACGGCGCCGAGCAGAACTTCCTGCGCCTGATGCCCGCCGGCACCCGCGAGGACTTCCTCGACGATTGGTACCAGAACAGCGGCAAATTCAAGATGTGGCTGGACTACGAGTCCATCGACGACGACAAGGCCAGTGCCCTGGTCCTGGACGAGAAGGACCCGAAACGCGACTTCGCCAATCAGTTGCTGAGTCGTTACGGCGACCTCAATGCGCGGCCCGATCCGATCAACCGCTGCGACGGCGCCTACTGCTCCCGGCCGAACATCGACCCGGCGCTGCAGAATGCCGAACAGGCCCTCAGCGGCCTGGTTTCGCGGCCGGCGGCCGGCATGCGGGTCATCGACCTGTTGCCGGAGGCCACCATGCTGCGCATCCAGGCGCCGAGCGGCAAGCGGGTGTTCTACAGCATGCTGCGCAACCGTGCCCACAGTAACGTGGCGTTCCTGCTGGGCGAGTCGCTGCGCTACCAGCCGGGCCTGGACACCCTGACCATCTACCCGGGCGTGCTCAGCAGCTACCCGAACTTCATGTTCAATATTCCTGCCGAGCAAGTGCCGGCGTTCGTCGCCGAGATGGAAAACGCCAAGGACGCCCATCGTTTCGAGAAAATCGTCGAGCGCTGGGGGATCCGTCGCAGCCATCCGCAGTTCTGGCAGTACTTCCATGACCAGACCCAATACATCCTGGAAACCGATCCGAAAGAGGCGGGCGTACTGGACATGAACCGCTACGAGAACCTCTGACGGCGCCAAACCCTTGAAATTCCGGGCCGGAGCCCTCAGGTTCCGGCCCGGCCCATCCCGCAAGAGCCTTGCAAAAAAATCCCAGGCGTTGCGTTGACCACGCAGCGCGGGCCTATCGACCAAGGTCTATCCCGACAAAAATACTAGGACTTTGTCCGGCACGCCGATTGGCGTAAACTGCGCCCACGCCTGCGAGGAATTTCCATGACCGCTATTACCATTACCGACGCCGCCCACGATTATCTGGCTGATCTGCTCTCCAAGCAGAACACCCCGGGCATTGGCATCCGCATCTTTATCACCCAGCCAGGGACTCAGTACGCCGAGACCTGCATCGCCTATTGCAAGCCGGGTGAAGAAAAACCCGAAGACAAAGCCCTGGGGCTGAAGAGCTTCACCGCCTACATCGACGCCTTCAGCGAAGGTTTCCTCGATGACGCGGTCGTCGACTACGCCACCGACCGCATGGGCGGCCAGCTGACCATCAAGGCGCCCAACGCCAAGGTACCGATGGTCAACGCCGACAGCCCGATCAACGAGCGCATCAACTACTACCTGCAAACCGAGATCAACCCGGGGCTGGCCAGCCACGGCGGCCAGGTCAGCCTGATCGATGTGGTCGAGGACGGCATCGCCGTGCTGCAGTTCGGTGGTGGTTGCCAAGGCTGCGGCCAGGCCGACGTGACCTTGAAGGAAGGCATCGAGCGCACCCTGCTCGAGCGCATTCCCGAGCTCAAGGGTGTACGTGACGTCACCGACCACACGCAGAAAGAAAACGCCTACTACTAAGGCGTTCGCTGCGAACAAAAAAACGGCGCCCCGTGAGCGCCGTTTTTTTATGCCCGGATGTATGTGGCCCCAGTTGCTCCGCGGCGCCTGGATCGCGGGCAAGCTTCGCTCCTACAGAGGAATGCGCATGCTTTTGTAGGAGCGAGCTTGCTCGCGATAAGGCCTCAAGGCCGATACAAATGCGCATGCCCCGCGCGATACAGCGACGACTCGCTGAAACTGTCCGTGGCCAGCACCCGGCCCACCAGGATCAGCGCCGTGCGCCGAAACCCCTTGGCCTGGACCTTTTCGGCAATGTCCGCCAGCGTGCCCAGCACCCAGTCCTGATCCGGCCAGGTCGCCCGGTGTACCACGGCAATCGGGCAGTCGGCGCCGTAATGGGGCAGCAGCTCGGCGACGATTTTCTGCAGATGGTTGACCCCCAGGTGTACTGCCATGGTGGTGCCGTGGGCGGCCAGGCTGGCGAATGACTCACCGGCGGGCATCGAGGTCTTGTCGGCATAACGGGTCAGGATCACGCTCTGGGCGACGTCCGGCAGGGTCAGTTCGGCCCCCAGCAAGGCCGCGCAGGCCGCGGTGGCGGTCACGCCGGGGATGATTTCGAAGGGGATGCCCAGCTCGCGCAGGCAGCGAATCTGTTCGCCGATGGCGCCGTACAGGCTCGGGTCGCCGGAATGCACCCGGGCCACGTCCTGGCCTTTGGCATGGGCGTCCTTGATCAATTCGATGATCTGTTCCAGATGCAATTCGGCGCTGTTGACCAGCTGTTCGGCACTATGACCCTGGAGCACGGCTTCGGGCACCAGGGAGCCGGCATAGATGATGACCGGGCAGCTGTGGATCAGCCGTTGGCCCTTGACGGTGATCAGTTCCGGGTCGCCGGGACCTGCGCCGATAAAAAAGACGGTCATGGCGTTCTCCTGTGAAAAAAGGGGCGAGGCAACCTCACAGATGAAGATTGCTCATGATCAGCGGCGGGGATTATCGAAGATTTACCCGGAGCAGGCCAAGGCGAGGGTCGCCTGGGCATATTTCTGCCGCGGGACCAGCAGCTTTGCCGGGCCTCGGGCCAGCTGTTCGGCCAGGGCCAGGGCGGCGCTTTCGGCGACGCCGTAGCAGCCGGTGTGCTCGTAGGCGATCTCTGAACGATGGCTGAGTTGCGGCGCATAAGGCGTCAGCTGGCGGCTGCTGAAACAGGTCAGGGGCAGGCCCAGTTGCGCGGCCAGGGCTAGCAGCCCGGGTTCCTCGCGTTTCAGGTCGATGCTGGCCAGCGCCTTGATCTGCCCGAGGTCGATACGGTGGGCGCTCAGGGTCTGGTCGAGCAGGGCGCGCAAGGTCTCCACCGGGCAGCCCCGCTGGCAGCCCAGGCCGACCACCAGGGTCGGCGCTGTGCTGGCAGCCGTCATGCCGAGTACTGATCGTCGCTCTTGCGGCGGAACAGCCAGGCGCTGATCAGGCCCAGGGCCAGCCAGAACGCGGCGTTGGTCAGTTGCGAAGCGATCTTGAACTGCGCTTCCAGTGCTTGCGGCGCGAGCATCGAATGCACTTCCGGCTGTGGCGCGCCGATGAGGTGCGGCACGGCGAGGATGGCCACGCCCAGCACTTTCAGCAACCAGTGGCGCGCGAAGACGACCAGGGCAATGCCGACCGCGGTGGAGGCGGCGGTGCCGACCCACCAGATCTGCCGTTGCCCCAGGTCCGCGGCGGCGGTGCCCGGCAGTTCGGGCGGCAGGCCGAGGGTCGGCGCCAGGCAGAAGGTCGCGTAACCGGCCAGGCCCCAGAGCAGGCCCTGGGAAGTACGGTTCGGCGCACGCAGGGTGTAGAGGCCGGCGAGCATCAGGGCGAAGCCCACTGCGACCACTAGGTTGCCGCCAGTGGTGGACAGCACGCGCTGCCAGCCGTCCTCCGGCTCCCAGGCTTCGGCGTCATGGCTGTGGGCGGCGGTGCCGGCGGCGTGTTCATGCACGTCTTCGTGCTGGGCGGCCGGGGCCTTCTCGTAGGTTTCCGCCTCCAGGATCAGCGGCGCGACCCAGAAGCTTTGCAGCAGGGTCAGCAACAGGGCCGCCAGCAACCCGGTGAAACCCGCGGTTTGCGCGATACGCTTGATCATCTCGGCAGGTCTCAGTGGCAAGGGAAGGCGGCGCTGTGACGGGTATCGTGGGCGGCGTTGTGCACCGCTTCGATATGGGAGAAACCGGCGAAATACACAAGGCACGCACCGAGGATCGAGGCGCCGATGGCGGCGACCAGGCGTTGGCTCAGGGTGGCGGTGCTGCTGCTGGAATGGCTGGTGCTGCTGATGATCGACATGGCGCTTCCCTCTGGTGTGTCAGCGGGTGAATCGAGCGCAGCAAAACCCCGCGAGGCGGGCTCGCGGGGAATTAACAGCGCCCGCCCACCGCGGGTTTGTTATGACTGTGTAGCGGGCCGGTCTCCGGGCTCGCGAGGGGCTGGGCTTGCGCCACACCTGCAAGAATCGCCTTCCCATGCCGGACTGCTGGCACAGTGGATCTGATTCTTCGCTCGCTTACCGTTGCGGGGGCAGCACCGGACTGATCAAGGCTGTTGGCCTGTGACGCACCGGTTTCCCGTTTCACCCTGTGAAGGGCACCCGTAACAAGTTGTGTAGGAGAGCATGGGCGAGGGAGGGGCGTCAATTGGCAAGGGTTCTCGTTTTCGATCGCGATTGGCCTGTCTTCGCGCCGCATGAACATTGACCGCCCCCCAAGCTCTGCGTAGCCTTGCGCTTTCGAGGTTCTTCGGCGTCTGCCGAAGCTAGGTTCTGTACGAAAAGTCGGCGAGCGAAGGTCAGGCAAGGCAAAAACAGGCGAGGAAGCGGAGTGTAGGGGCCTACATGAGCATTCCGAGCCTGTTTTTAACGCAGCATGGCCGAGCGCAGCCACTTGTCGTACAGAACCTAAGAAGGGAACGCGGTCCAAGCCGCGGCTGCCCCCGCAACTGTAACCGGTGATGAACGATGCAAGGCCACTGCCAGGCGGCGGGAAGGCGCATCGTTCGCCAGTCCAACGACCGGCGCACCGCCAGCCAGGAGACCTGCCTCGGACTCGATTCTCACTACAACCGGGCGGGGTGATCCGGTGGCGAACTCTTCCGTGCACCTGCCTGCGCGGTTCTCGTCCCGTATGCCCGCCACCTTGCCAAAGGGCATCCGATGAAAACACTGGCCAAACTTCCCGTCACCATCGTTACCGGCTTCCTCGGCTCGGGCAAAACCACTTTGCTGCGGCATATGCTGGACAACGCCCAGGGCCGCCGCATCGCGGTGATCGTCAACGAGTTCGGCGAGCTGGGCATTGACGGCGAGATCCTCAAGCAGTGCGCCATCGGTTGTACCGAGGAAGAGGCCAGCGGCCGCGTCTACGAGCTGGCCAACGGCTGCCTGTGCTGCACCGTGCAGGAAGAGTTCTTCCCGGTGATGCGCGAGTTGGTGGCCCGTCGCGGCGACCTCGACCATATCCTCATCGAAACCTCCGGCCTGGCCCTGCCCAAACCTTTGGTCCAGGCTTTCCAGTGGCCGGAAATCCGCAGCGCCTGCACCGTCGACGCAGTGATCACCGTGGTCGACAGCCCGGCCGTGGCCGCCGGCACCTTCGCTGCCTTCCCGGACCAGGTGGACGCCCAGCGCAAGCTCGACCCAAACCTCGACCACGAGTCGCCGCTGCACGAGCTGTTCGCCGACCAACTGTCCAGCGCCGACCTGGTGATCCTCAACAAGGCCGACCTGATCAGCCCGGAAGACCTGGCCAAGGTGCGCCTGGAAGTCGCCGAGGAACTGCCGCCGGCGGTGAAAGTCATCGAAGCCAGCAGCGGTCGCCTGCCGCTGGACGTGCTGCTGGGCCTGGGCAAGGGTTCGGAAGAACACATCGACGGCCGCCACAGCCACCACGATCACCACCATAACGGTGACGCTGCTGTTGAGGGAGAGCATGACGACCACGATCACGACGCCTTCGATTCCATCTCCATCGAGCTGCCACAGGCCGACGAAAGCCTGCTGCTGGACGCCCTGACCCAACTGGTGGTGCAGCACGGCATCCTGCGGGTCAAGGGTTTCGCGGCGATCCCCAACAAGCCGATGCGCCTGTTGATCCAGGGTGTGGGCACGCGCTTCGACAAGCACTTCGACCGCCAGTGGGGCGCCAATGAAGCCCGCACCACGCGCCTGGTGCTGATCGGCCAGGAACTGGACGCGACCCTGCTCGAAGCGCAATTGCGCGCCGCGCTCAGCGTGTAAGCCATGCACCTGCTCAGGACCCAGCCCGGCGGTTTCGTGTCGGATGACAATATTGCCGACCTGGGACAAACCCCCGCCGAGCTGGTGATCCTGTGCAGCGGCGACTCCAGCCTGGCGCTGCTGGCCGAAGCGGCGCAGCAGCTGCCGGACGACTACCCGAGCTTTCGCCTGGCCAACCCGATGCAGGTGCAGAACCATGCCTCGGTCGACCTGTATGTCGACCAGGTGCTGCGCCACGCCAAGGTGATCCTGATTTCCCTGCACGGTGGCATCGCCTATTGGCGTTATGGCATCGAGCAACTGGTGCAGCTGGCGCAACGCGGCGTGCAGCTGATCCTGGTGCCGGGCGACGATCGCCCGGACCCGGAGCTGAGCGACCTGAGCACGGTGCCCGCCGCCGACCGCGAGCGCCTCTGGCACTTCCTGCGCCAGGGCGGCATGGGCAATGCGCTGAACCTGTACCGCTGCCTGGCCAGTGGCTGGCTGGGGCGCGATTACCCTTGGTCCGAGCCGCAGACCCTGCCGCGCACGGCGATCTACCACCCGAACAGAAGCAGCGCTGCCCTCAGCGACTGGCAAGCCGACTGGCGGGCCGGCCAGCCGGTGGCGGCGCTGCTGTTCTACCGTTCGCATTTGCAGGCGGCCAACACCGCCTTTATCGATGAGTTCTGCCGGCGCTTGCAGGCGGCCGGCCTGAACCCGCTGCCGATCGCCCTGGCCAGCCTGAAAGAACCCGGTTGCCTGACGGTGGTCGAGGAGCTGCTGGATGAGGTGCAGGCGGCGGTGATTCTCAACACCACCGGTTTTGCCCAGTCCAGCCCGGAGGCGCCGCACCTGCGGCCGTTCCGCCGCAATATCCCGGTGATCCAGGCCATCTGCGCCCAGGACAACGAGCCCGGCTGGCGCGCCAGCGAGCAGGGCCTGGGCCCGCGGGACCTGGCGATGCACATTGCCTTGCCGGAACTGGACGGGCGCATCATCAGCCGCCCCATCAGCTTCAAGGACCTGGCCTGGCGCAGCGAGCGCAGCCAGTCGGATGTGGTCTGCTACCGCTCGGCCCCCGAGCGCATGGATTTTGTCGCCGAACTGGCGCGGCGTTGGGTCGATCTGGCCCGGCTGCCCAATGGCGAAAAACGCATCGCGCTGATTCTTGCCAACTACCCGACCCGCGACGGCCGCATCGGCAACGGCGTGGGCCTGGACACGCCGGCGGCGGCGCTGAATATCCTGCGTGCCCTGCAAGCCGAGGGTTACCCACTGCCGGCCGAGTTGCCGGACAGCGGTACGGCGCTGATCCAGCAATTGCTCGGCGGGGTCAGCAACGACCTGGACAGCCTCGACCTGCGTCCGTGCCAGCAAAGCCTGGCGCTGGACGAGTACCAGGCCATGTTTAACGTGCTGCCCGAAGCCAATCGCCTGGCGGTGCTCGAACGCTGGGGCGGGCCACAAAATGATCCGATGTTCCGCAGCGGGCGGCTGATGATCGCCGGCCTGCGTTTTGGCCTGACCTTCGTCGGCATCCAGCCGGCACGTGGCTATCAGGTCGACCCGAGCGCGGTCTATCACGACCCGGACCTGGTGCCGCCCCACGCGTACCTGGCGTTCTACTTCTGGCTGCGCCAGACCTACGGCGCCCACGGGCTGATCCATGTCGGCAAGCACGGCAACCTGGAATGGCTGCCGGGCAAGGGCGTCGGCCTGTCCGAAAGCTGCTGGCCGGATGTGCTGCTGGGGCCGCTGCCGAATATCTATCCGTTTATCGTCAACGACCCGGGCGAGGGTGCCCAGGCCAAGCGCCGGACCCAGGCGGTGATCATCGATCACCTGATGCCGCCGCTGACCCGCGCCGAAACCTACGGCCCGCTGCGCGACCTGGAACTGCTGGCCGACGAGTACTACGAAGCGCAACTGCTCGATCCGCGCCGCGCCCGCGAGTTGCAGAAGGACATTCTCAAGCTGGTGCGGGTGACCCGGATCGACCGCGAACTGCAACTGGACGGGCCGCTCGATAGCGAGGCTGACGCCGCGCTCTGGCTGCCACGGCTGGATACCTACCTGTGCGACCTGAAGGAATCGCAGATCCGCGACGGCCTGCATGTGTTCGGCGAATCGCCGGTGGGCCGCCTGCGCATCGACACCTTGCTGGCCTTGCTGCGCATTCCTCGTGGCGATGGCCGGGGCGCGCAGTCGAGCCTGTTGCGGGCCCTGGCCAAGGCCTTCGAGCTGGGGTTCGATCCACTGGATTGCGCCCTGGCCGAACCCTGGAGCGGTCGCCGGCCACAGGTCTTGCAGGATATCAGCGAGCAGCTGTGGCGCACTGCCGGCGATACCCGCGAACGCCTGGAGCTGTTCGCCGGGCAGTTGATCGAAGCCGCGTTGTCGGACGAAGTCGAGCAACTGAACGAGCCCGGCTGGAGCGAGGTCAAGGCGATCATCGACAGCCTGCGCGAGGTGGTGGCGCCGCGCCTGGATGCCTGCGGCCCGGCGGAAATGCGCGGCTTGCTGGATGCCCTGGGCGGGCGTTTCGTACCGGCCGGGCCCAGCGGCGCACCGAGTCGCGGACGCCTGGACGTGCTGCCCACCGGGCGCAATTTCTATTCGGTGGACGTGCGTAACCTGCCGACCACCACCGCCTGGCGCATCGGTTTCCAGTCGGCCAACCTGATCCTCGAACGGCACTTGCAGGACCATGGCGACCACCTGCGCCAGCTCGGCCTGTCGGTGTGGGGCACGGCGACCATGCGCACCGGCGGCGACGATATCGCCCAGGCCATGGCGCTGATGGGCGTGCGTCCGGTGTGGGCCACCGGCAGCCAGCGGGTCGATGACTTCGAGATCCTGCCGCTGAGTCTGCTGGACCGCCCGCGGGTGGACGTGACCCTGCGGGTGTCCGGGTTCTTCCGCGATGCCTTCGCCAACCTGATCCGCCTGTTCGACGCCGCCGTGCAGGCGGTGGCCGCGCTGGACGAGCCGGACGACCTCAACCCGCTGGCGGCCAAGGTCCGCGCCGAGCGCGAAGCGCTGCTGCAGTCCGGCCTGGATGCCGAGGCCGCGCAGCGCCAGGCCGGCTGGCGGATCTTCGGCGCCAAGCCCGGGGCCTATGGCGCGGGCGTGCAGGGGGCTATCGACGGTCGCCTGTGGCAGAGCCGCGAGGACCTGGCCGAGGTCTACCTGAACTGGGGCGGCTACGCCTATGGCGGCGCCGATGAAGGCACCGCGGCCCGTGGCCAGTTTGCCCAGCGCCTGAGCCAGGTGCAGGCGGTGCTGCAGAACCAGGACAATCGCGAACACGATCTGCTGGATTCCAACGACTACTACCAGTTCCAGGGCGGCATGCTCGCCGCCGTGGAAAGCCTCAGTGGCGAAAAGGCCGCCAGCTACCATGGCGACCACAGCCAGCCGGACCTGCCGAAAATCCGCAGCCTCAAGGAAGAGCTGAATCGGGTGATCCGCTCCCGCGCGGCCAACCCGAAATGGATCGCAGGGGTGAAGCGCCACGGCTACAAGGGTGCCTTTGAAATGGCCGCCACCCTGGATAATCTGTTCGCCTTCGACGCCACCACCCAGTTGATCGACGATCACCAGTACGCCTTGCTGGCCGACGCCTATCTGCTGGACCCGGCGACCCGCGAATTCATCCAGCAGCACAACCCCCATGCGTTACGCGATATGACCGAGCGCCTGCTCGAGGCCCAGCAGCGCGGGATGTGGCAGGAGCCCGGTGAGTACCGCGAGGCCCTGGAAAACCTGCTGCTGGATATAGAAGAAGATGGCTGACGTGCCCGAGGACTGCGTCCTCGATCGCGGGCAAGCCTCGCTCCTACAGAAGCGTGATTACCTGTAGGAGCGAGCTTGCTCGCGATAACGATCTGGCCAACGACACCCGACTCGACCCAACCGAGAACCGACATGAGCGATACCCCACATTTCCCGCTGTCCGCCGTGGTCGGCGCCGATGACCTGAAACTGGCGCTGTGCCTGACGGCCATCGACCCGAAAATCGGCGGGGTGTTGATCGAGGGGCCGCGGGGCATGGCCAAGTCGACCCTGGCCCGCGGCCTGGCGGACCTGCTGGCGAGCGGGCAGTTCGTCACCTTGCCCCTGGGCGCGACCGAGGAACGCCTGGTCGGCACCCTGGACCTGGACGCGGCCCTGGGCGAAGGCCGGGCGCAGTTTTCCCCGGGGGTGCTGGCAAAGGCCGATGGCGGGGTGCTCTATGTCGACGAGGTGAACCTGCTGCCGGACCATCTGGTGGACCTGCTGCTGGACGTGGCCGCCAGCGGCACCAACCTGATCGAGCGCGACGGTATTTCCCACCGGCATTCGGCCAGGTTCGTGCTGATCGGCACCATGAACCCGGAAGAGGGCGAACTGCGTCCACAACTGCTGGACCGCTTTGGCCTGAATGTGGCCCTGAGCGGCCAGACGCTGCCCATTGAACGGGGCCAGATCATTCGCCGGCGGCTGGATTTCGACAGTGATCCCCAGGGCTTCTGCCAGCAGTGGGCTGCCGAGCAGGAGGCCCTGCGCCAGCGCTGCCAGCAGGCGCGGGGGTTGCTGGCGGAGATTGCCCTGGACGATCAGGCGCTGGAGCGGATCACCGAACGCTGTTTCGCCGCGGGCGTCGACGGCCTGCGCGCGGACCTGGTCTGGCTGCGTGCCGCCCGCGCCCATGCGGCCTGGCGCGGTGCCCGGGCCATCGAGGAGCAGGACATAGACGCGGTGGCCGAATTCGCCCTGCGCCACCGCCGTCGTGACAACCCGCCGAGCGCGGCCCATCAGCCGCAGCCCTCTCAAGCACCAGCCCCGGCCCAATCCAGCCCCGCCGAGGGCCAGGGCCAATGGGGCGAGCTGCCGGCCCAGGCGCTGGCCACCGGCGCTCGCCGTGAAGTGCCGAGCTGGCCAAAAAAGCCCTAGGCATTCGCCCCCGGTCCGACGCGGGGACGAATGCCAAACCCCGCGCCGGGCGGTTGGACCAGGGCAGGCAAGGCCGCGCGCGGGCGGCCGTCCAGGGTTCGATCAACTGGCCAGGCACCTTGCTCAACGGCCGGCCCCGCCAGCGCGACGACCTGTTGTGGCACCTGCGCGGCCGTTCGCCCCATGAACTGTGGCTGGTAATCGTCGATGCATCGGCCTCGACCCGCCGCCACCAGGCGCTGAGCGATGCCAAGGGCCTGCTGGCCCAGCTGTTCGACGATGCCTACCGACAGCGCGCACGCCTGGCCTTGCTGACCGCCAGCGGCCGCGCGCCGAACTGGCAGGTGCAGGGGCTGAAGGCCTCGAAGGATTTGCGCGACTGGCTCGACGGGCTGGGCGCGGGCGGCGGCACACCGTTGCTGGCGGCCTTGGCCGAGGCGGGGCAATGGCTGGTTTCGCGGCAGAAGCGCTATCCGGCCGAACAGCAGCGGGTACTGTTGCTCACCGACGGCCGGCTCAAGACCCTGCCGCCCTTGGCGCACCTCGGTTGCCCAACCCTGTTGATCGATATCGAACGCGGGCCGATCCGCCTCGGCCGCGCTCGCGAGCTGGCGCAGCAACTGGATGCGCAGTACCGGCATATCGATGGGGTGTGATGGGGGTGAGGGCAGTCCGGCCATGAGCCGGTCGACGACTGCCCCCGGATCAGCGCTTCAGCCGCCGAAAGGAGCGGAACGGATGGCTTCGCCTTTCCTGGCGCAGGAAGGCGGGTTGGTCATGCCCAGTGTGAGCAGGTTGCCGCCGTTGATGATGCAGTTGAACTCCTTGTTGTCGTTGGTTTTCAAGGCCACGTAGGTGTTGGTGCCTTCGGTGCGACGGCTGACGATGCTGACGTCCGAGGGCGCATAACCCAGGGCGCCGCTGGTCTGGGATTTGATCTGTTCATCGCTCAGGGTATTGGTCTTGCCGGCAATGGAGTTGCAACCGGCGAGTCCGAGGGTGAGGGCGCAAGCCAGGGCAAGGGGGACGACTCTCATGTGTTACTCCTTATTATTAGGGGGGAGGTCCGCCAAGAATCCTAGCAGCGGCGTATTTTTTTGCTGGCTGCGCTGCTGGTTTTTTGCGATCCGCTGCGCGAATTGAGCATTACCAGCCGACGGACGGATGCGTTTGCTCGGGTGCCCCGTCCTTTCACTCGAGAGCGTCCCCTCGCTTGCGCCCTTGCATCGGCTATTACCAGGCCATTTCCTGTCGGTACTGGCGCGTGCGCCCGCTGCTGTTCAACTGGTCGAGCAGCAACACCTGCCAGGGGCGTACTTGAAGTTTGCGCGCCCGCCCGCGACTCAGGCGATGCATTTGCAGGCGGACGATGGTTATGGGGCCTGGTCATGGCCACCGAACGATTTCAGTGGCCATATGACGAGTCCCACCTGATTTCACTCCACGCTCAGCGTCAACGGCCGCGGCTGCGGGATGGGGTTGCGCATCAACGTACCGACCGTTACCGCCGCGAGCAGCGCCAGGAGCCCGGCGACCCAGAGCACTACGCCGAAGCCGTCGACGAAGGCCTGGCGGGCCAGTGGCTCTACCAGCCCTTTCGCGGAGTCGGGCAGCAGTGCCAGGGCCGCGGGCATGTCGCCGGCCACCACCCGTGAGGCGATGGCCTGGGCCTGGTCGAGCCATGGCGTGGCGCTCTTGCCCAGGCTGACGTGCAGGCGTTGCTGGGTATGGCTGCCGAGCAGGGCGCCGAACACGCCGATGGCCAGCATGATGGCGCTGAAGCGCATGGTGGTGCTCAGGCCCGAGGCCATGCCGGCGCGGTCGCGGGGCACACAGGCCATGATGTTTTTCTGCGTGTCGCCATTGAGCAGGCCGGCACCGGCGCCGGTCACCGCGATGGCCAGGGCAAAGTTCAGGTAGCCGCCAGCCTGCACGGCCCAGGCCGCGAGCAGGTTGCCGCAGCCGACCAGGGTCAGGCCGGCGGCCATCAGGGTCGCCGGGGCATAACGCGTCGCCAGGCGCACGCCGATGCGCGGACAGATCAGCATGGTCAGGGCAAATGGCAGCATGCCCAGCCCCGAGGCGATGGCCGAGAAGCCCAGGCCGTTCTGCAGGTAGAAGGGCAGCAGGGTCATCATCACCTGGGCGCAGCCGGCGTAGGCGAACATCCCCAGCAGGGCACCGATAAAGCGCGGATGGCGGAACAGCTGCAGGTCGACCATGGGCCGGCGCTGCACCCGTTCGATCAGCACGAACAATCCGAGCAGCGCCACGCCGGCCAACAGCCGGGTGTAGGTCAGCGGGTGGTTCCAGCCGATGCGATTGGCTTCGATCAGGCCCCAGATCAGGCACAGCAGGCTGGCGCTGAAGGCCAGGCTGCCCCAGGGATCGAGGCGCGCGGCCTGGGTATCGCGGGACTCCGGTATCGCGCGCCACACCATCAGCACCAGCAGCCCGCCCACCGGCAGGTTGAGGTAGAAAATCCAGCGCCAGCCGATGGACTCGGTGATCAGGCCGCCAACGGTTGGCGCGGCGGTCATCGCCACGCCCATGCAGGCCCCCCAGAACGCCCAGGCCTTGGCCCGTTCGACCTCGTCATGGAAGGTGTGGCCGATGGTGGCCAGGGCCGAGGTCAGCAGCAGCGCCGCGCCGACGCCCTTGATCGCCCGGGCGATGTCGAGCAACAGCACGTTGGGCGCGGCGCCACAGCCGAGCGAGGCGAGGATGAACAGCCCGAGGCCACAGAGCAGGGTGCGCTTGCGCCCGAAGCGGTCGGCCAGGCTGCCGGCCGGCAGCAGCAGGGCGGCGAAGGCCAGCATGTAGGCGCTGACCACCCACTCGATATCGGCGAAGTTGGCCCCCAGGTCGCGGGCGATGCTCGGAAGGGTCACCGCGACTATGTTGGTGTCGAGCACGATTAGCGAACACACCCCGGACGCGGTAAGCAGGGTCAGGCGCGGGCTGGCTGGCCTCATGGCTGCACCCGTTGATCCAGCGCGGCGAGGGCGGCCTGGGCGATTTCATCGTCGTGGGCCGGGGTGTCGGCGCTGATGCCGATGGCGCCGATCACCTGGCCGTCGACGCGGATCGGCTGCGCGCCTTTCATCATCAGCAGGCCCGAAGTGATGGCCGCCTGGCGCCCGCCGTTGATGGCGTTTTCCAGGTCGCCGGAAGGGCGCTTGAACAATGCCGAAGTCCGCGCCTTGCCCTGGGCCAGCTCGATGCCGGCCACCACCGGCGCCCCGTCCATGCGCGCGCTGAGGATCGGCCAGCCGCCGTCGTCGACGATTGCCACGGCGCAGGGCCAGCCCTTGGCCGTGGCGGTTTCCTGGGCGGCGTTGAGCAGTTGCTGGGCGGTGGCGAAATTGAGGATTGCCTTCTGGGCAACGTCGGCGTTTTTCTCGGCGGCGAAAGTCGCGGGCACGCTGCAGCAAGTGATCAGGGCCAGAAACAGAGGTTTGACGTGCATGGCTTAGGCTCTCTACTGTAAAGGTCCAGCCAGCTTATCCCGGGCTTTCGCCCGCTCTGTTAGGCGCGCTGGAGCACTTCATTACCTTTGAGCTAACGCACTTATGGAAATCCGTCATTTCCGCTATTTCCTGGCGGTGGCCCGGCAACGCAATTTCACCCGCGCCGCCGAACAGCTGGGCATCGCGCCGCCGACCCTGAGCCGGCAGATCCAGGACATGGAGCAGGCCCTGGGCGCCCGTTTGTTCGTGCGCCAGCAGCGCGAGGTCAGCCTGACCGAGGCTGGCGCCGCCCTGGTGCGCGAGGCCGAAGCCACGGTGCGCCAGTTCGAGTTTGCGCAACGTAACGCCCAGCGCGCCGGGCGCGGCGAGATCGGCCATATCGAGTTGGGCTACGTGGCCTCGGCGGTGTATTCGGGGCTGTTGCAAAAACAGGTGCAGCGCTTCAGCCAGGACTGCCCGGACGTCAGCCTGAGCGTGCGCGAAAGCCCGATGGCGGCGTTGCCGGCCCTGGTGGCCGAGGGACGCTTCGACATCGGCTACATCCGCTCGCCCATGACCCTGCCCGAAGGGGTCGAGGCGGTCCGCCTGGATGCCGAAGGTTTTGTCCTGGCGCTGCCCGCCGAGTCCTGGCTGGGACGCTTGCCGGAGATCGCCCCGGCCCATCTGCACAACGAGACTTTCGTGCTTCCGGAGCAGATCAGCGGCACCTTGCAGGTCGCGGCCGAGGGCGGCTATGCGCCGAAACTGGGGCCGCAGCCCGGCGGCCTGGTGGCGGTGCTGGCCCTGGTCTCCCTGGGTCAGGGCGTGGCCGTGGTGCCGGAGTCGGTGGTCGGGCACGTGGGGTTGCCCAATGTGTTGTACCGGCCGATCCAGGGCAGCGCGGCGTCGTCCTGGCTGTCGCTGATCCACCGCCGCTTCGAAAAGGCGCCCGCGGTGGCGCGGTATATCGAGCAGGTCAGAGGCCAATGCTCTTGAAATTTTTTGTAAAGAATTCGTCGGGGCCCGTGGGCACAAGGCTTTGAGCGCAACTGCGCAACTTCTTGCGCAATTCATCGTTGCTAGAGTGGCGGACTCAATGGAGCGACCGACAGATCGCGCTGCTTGGAGGAAGCAGGATGGTTCGATTTCAAGGACTGAGATCCTCAATTCGTCTTTATGGCTTGGTCACCGTCACAGGCATTCACGATCATCTTGCCCTGGATCCGGTGCAGATAAACTGTGTCGGCGACCCTGATGCACCCATCGTTCGAGTGTTCATTTCCCGGTTGGATGCGGAGATCTACCTGCGTTCTTCCCATCTGCGCCACTATCGTGTGGTGCCACTTCGGCTGTTCGATCCTACCCAGCTTCTCAGCCACGCCGATGGCTGGCTGAAACTCAATATCTGCCTGGGTTTCGCGGCTCAGGGCGACTGCCTCCTCAGCACCGATCAACAGGAAATGATTCCGGTCGGGCTGACTGCCTGGACCCGGCCCTTCCTGGATGACCAGGGTTACTACCTGCAATGGTCGGATACGGAATTACCCGAGTACCTGCTGAATGCCTATAAAAGTGTTGGCGTACCGGACTACAACCGGCAGCTCAACGAACTGGATGACTGGGCGCCAGCCGCCATGGAGCGGATTGTTGCTGATGCGCTTCAGATGTCGCCCCCCGTCAAGGCTCCCGGTTCGATGGCCAGCCAGCTTGCATTATTCGATGTGGAGGATGCCTGTTGGCGCTTTGGCCTCTTCCAGATCGATGGCGTAGGGACAACATGCAATACCTAACGGATGAAGGAGATTGCCAATGAGTGGAAAACCTGCGGCCCGTGTCACGGATATGACCGCTTGCCCATTGCCCGGGCACGCCAGCAACCCGATTGTCTCGGGTTCGCCTGACGTATTGTTCGATGGGCTCAGTGCAGCGCGGATGACGGACACCACGGCCTGTGGCAGTGCCCTGGTCAGTGGCGTGGTTGCCAATGTGCTGATCAATGGATTGCCGGTCGCGACCCTGGGGACGACGGGCAACCACGGGAATGTGGTGGTGAGCGGATCGGGAAGCGTGATCATCGGGCAGCAGGTCAGCGCTGCTGCGGTCGCTTCAGTGGTCAAGATTCCCGGGCTTTGCCTGCCGTGCCTGTTGGCGGCGGCACAGCGCAATGAAACCTTTGTCCCGCTGCAGAGCCTGGGGAACTGACCATGAGTGCTTCAGGCAATGGACGCCGACCTGATCCGAATGTTCTGCAATTTCGCACCCATATCCGTCATTGCCTGGAACAGCATCCTGAAACCCGGCTCTATGTGCTGGTGGATGGCGCCCGTTACATGACCCTGGAGAATCGCCTGGACGCGGCCGGGGCGGCGATCCGCGTCGAGTGGTTGCTGGCCGCTACCGAACTGGACGAAATCAGCCGTGGCGGGCCGGCACTGGTGGAGTTCGTAGGGGATAGCGCAGAGGCCACGCAACTGCTCGACTGGCTGATCGAGCGGGACCAGAAGTCGCCGCTGGTTTCGTGGCTGTGGAGCGAGCGCTCTTTCGAGGCATTGAGCAACCACCTCAAATCCCATTTGTTCACCCGCCTGCCGGATGGCCGGAGGGCGCTGTTTCGTTATTACAACCCGATCGTCCGGCGTGGCCTGGAGGCTGTCCTGGACAGTGAGCAGCGAATGGCCCTGATGTTGCCGCTCGATCGCTGGCAGATCTGGCAGCCACTGGTGCTGGCGTACCAGACGTACTATCGGGTCGGGCAGGAGGCTCGCCATGCTTGAGTTGACGGCAGACCAGCTGAAAGCGCTGGAACAGGTTCGGCAAAATGAGGTGATCGAGAAGATCATGCTCGAGATACGCCAGTACAATCCTCAGTGGCTTGAGCAGAAAGGGCAGTGGCAGACCATCCAGTACCTCAAGGACTACCGGGAAAAAGCCTGGGCCCTGCAAATCGAAGAGCCTGATACGGTTGAGAGCTTCATGCGCTTTGGCCTGCAATTTCCCGGTTTCGAAGAAACACCCGGATTTATCCGGTGGATGAAAAGGCCGGTAAACGACACCCCGGAGCAGCGTTTTCACGATTATGAAAGCGTCATGGATTTCGTCCAGGGGCAACGGGCCTGGCGGGCCGCACTCAAGACAGGGATGCCTGAATGACCAGTTTTATTTCCGGATCCGTCGCCCAACTGGCGCCTCCCATCAGCGGCGGGTTGCGTATGCCGTTGCCTCGCACCGGGCCGAGGCTGCCCTTCGATATACCCATGCCCGCGCCGACCCGGTTACCGATGCCGCCGCCCCGGCCGTCGCCGGTGCCACCGCCACCGCCGGAAGTGGTGCCCCGGCCGCTACCGCCCCCAAGGCCCATGCCGCAACCGATGCCGTTGCCCAAGCCCGAGGCCTTGCCCAAGACGGATGCGCCGGCCAGGACCCGGGACCGGACCCAGGAGGCCGAACGGGACTGCAAACGGCAGAAGAAGGACTGCGTGAAATGCCCTCCCGAAGACGGGCATATGTACATTCCCGTCAATGGCAAGGGGCACAGCATGAGCGACCTGTCGAGCCGCTACCAGCAGTGGGTGACCAACTTCCCGTTTCCCTGGGAGTGGCTGTGGAGTGGTACCGATTGGGATGGTTTTGTGAAAAACCGCTGTACCTTGCAAGAAGCCAAGGCCAACTACGAATTCTTCATCTTCCTCGGTTTCAAGTATCCGAAGGCTGCCAAGAACGTTGAGAAGGACCTGATCGTGAAGGCGTTCAAGCAGGCAGACAAGGCCAAGCCCAGCCCGCCGGTGATGCTCGAGTGGCATTTTCTTCAGCGGGTGGTTTACGAGTATTGCTCCGAGAAATACGAGGAGGGTGGGCTCACCAACCTGAAGGCTTATTGGAACCCGATGCCCGGCACCAAGGAGCATGAGGAGTACCAGAAAGTGCGTCGCCAGGAGGAAAAGGAGCTGGAAGAGTTCTACAAGCAAAACCCAGACTTAATGGCCTGAGACCGGATGGAGTGCTCATGGATACGTTCAAACGTTTCAATTTCAAGCTGAGCTTCGATAAGCAGAAGATTGCCCAGGTCACCGAGCAGGAACAAATCGACAGGAGCCTGGCCTTTCTCAAGGCGATAGGCGAGATCGACCCGATCCTCAAGAACTGGTTCTTATGCGCCGAAGGCAAGGATGATGGCCTGACGCACAATGTGCTCCTCGACCCGAACAGTCTGCGGCGGGAAATAGCCTCCTGGAAAGACTCGGACTTCGACGTCAACGACATGAGTTTTGTGCTGTGGAACGGGATATCCGATCCACTCAAGGGCGGGCTTTCGATCACCTATCACGCACGAAGCGGCGGCTCGTTGCCCGCGGGTATCGAGTTTTCCGAAGCCGGGACATTGGTCCGTTGCCTGCAGGATCCTCGGCAGGGCATTGTCGAATTAATGAACACGGCGGTCGGTCTCTGGCCGGAAATTTCCTGGGGCGTGGTCGCCCCCAACGAATATTTTCGCAAGCAGCGGGTGTTCCAGGACCGGCAGACCATCGGCTGGATCGGCTATTGTCCGCACCCGCTGTCGGCGGCGGACTTTCCGGAGGTCGCTGAACTGCGTCCCATCCCATCCCGGGGAACCATCGTCGTTTCCTGTCCCGGCATCATGGACGAGAAGAACGTCCAGCATGTGCAGGTAGTGGGTGACACCGATATCAAGCTGGTGGAGCTCGGGCTTTTGCCCGGACGCTATTGAGTGCCCGGGCAGGCTCGCTTTTGCAGGAGCGAGCCTGCTCGCGCAGGGCTTCAGATCAGGCGCGTCTCTATCGAGTCCGCCAGTTGCGTGAGGATCAGGCAGCAGGACACGGCGCCGGCATCCAGTACCCCCAGCGAGCGTTCGCCCAGGCGACTGGCGCGGCCGATCTTCGCCACCAGGTCGCGGGTCGAATCCCGGCCTTGGGAGGCCGCGCTTTTCATCCGCTGCAGGGCCTCCTTGAACGAGGCGCCGCCGGCCTCGGCCTGTTCGAATGCCTCCACGGCGGGAATCAGCGTATCCATCAGGCACTTGTCGCCTACTCCGGCGTCGGTGATGTCCTGCAATGAGGTCAGTCCGCCGCGCAATAGCCGGGCGAAGCGGGCAGCATCAATCTGCTGGCTGCCACGCACTTCGTCGGCCATGCCGATAAACAGGCTGCCGTAAAGCGGGCCCATGGAGCCGCCGATGCCTTCCATCAGGCTCAGGGTCAATTCGTCGAGGGCGCCGGCCAGGTCCAGCTGGCGGCCGGCGATGGCCCGGCCGCAGTGGGCGAAACCCTTGGCCATGTTGATGCCGTGGTCGCCATCGCCGATGGCGCCATCCACTTCGCTGAGGTATTCACGGTTGGCGACTATCACCGTCACCAGGTCGTTGACGATGGCGCTGCCGTCGAGGCTGGAAAAATGCTGGCTCATGGTTCACTCCGCCTGGGTCATGCCGATGGAGCGGCAGGGGTGGTCGATCAGGGTTTTCAGTTCGGCGTCCAGGCCCAGCAGGGTCAGGGTCACGCCCATCATTTCCAGGGAGGTGAAGTAATTGCCGACATAGCAACGATGGATCTTCAGGCCCCTGGCCCTGAGTTTGCGCTCGACTTCGGCGTAGAAGATATACAGCTCCATCACCGGCGTGGCGCCGAGGCCGGAGACCAGCACCACCACGCTGTCGTCGCGGCTGAAGTCGCGATCGGCGAGGATCGGCGCGAGCATGCGCTCGGCCATGGCGGCGGCGGACTCGACCGGTACAACCTGGATGCCAGGTTCGCCATGGTGGCCGATGCCCAGTTCCATCATGCCGTCGGCGATCTGGAAGTTCGGCTTGCCCACCGCGGCAATGGTGCAGGGCGTGAGACCGACCCCGATGGAACGGCACTGGTCGACGGCCTTTTGCGCGACGCCGATCACCCCGTCCAGGTCATAACCTTTGGCGGCCGCCGCGCCGCCGACTTTCCACATGAAGATCTCGCCCGCCACGCCGCGGCGTTTGCCGATCTCTTCACGGGGCGCGGAGGCCACGTCGTCGTTGGCCACCACGGTGCGGATCCGCATGTCCTTGCTGGCGGCCATCTTCATCGCCAGCTTGACGTTCATGTTGTCGCCGGCGTAGTTGCCGTACAGGCAGGCCACGCCCGCGCCCTGGTCGGCGGCGCGGAAGGCGTCGAAGAAGCTCTTGGCGGTGGGCGAGGAGAAGATTTCGCCGACCGCCACGGCGTCCACCAGGCCAGGGCCGACATAGCCGAGAAAGGCCGGCTCATGGCCGGAGCCGCCGCCAGTGACGATGCCCACCTGGCCGATCGGAGAGAGGCGGCGCTTGCGGATGACCCGTGGGTTGGCCTCGTATTGGGCCAGTTCGGGGTGGGCCAGGAGGATGCCTTGCAGCATGTCCTCGACCACCTGGTCCGGATCGTTGATCACTCGATTCATGACGCGGTTTCCTTGTTCCTGTTAGCTGCACGGCTGTGCAGTGAATCGCCGGCAAGCTCGCCTCCCGTGGAGGGAGTGGGAGAGTCCGCGGGTGCGGGCTTGTCGGCGAACCGGTTGGAAGGCAGTGGGGCCTCAGGGCTTGAGCACCACCTTCAATGATCGGTCGCCGCGCTCCATCACCGCGAAGGCCTGCTTGAAGTCGGCCAGGGCAAAGGTGTGGGTGACCACGTCGCGCATGTCGATCTTGCGCTTGCCGATAAAGTCGATGGCCCGTGGGTACATGTAGGGCCCCAGGTGCGAACCGAGCACGTCCAGTTCCTTGCGGTCGCCAATGATCGACCAGTCCACCGTGGCTTCGTCGTTGAACACGCTGAACTCGACGAAACGCCCGAGCTTGCGCAGCATCGCCAGGCCCTGGTTGACAGCCTTGTGGTGGCCGGTGGCTTCGATATAGATGTCGCAACCATAGCCGTCGGTGATCGCGCGTATCTTTTCCAGCACGTTCTCCTGGGCCGGGTTCCAGACTTCATCGGCACCCAGGCGCAGGGCCAGCTCGGCGCGCTCGGGCTTCATGTCGAGGACGATCAGGCGCTTGGGGTTGCGCATCCGCACCGCGCCGATGATGCCCAGCCCCAGGGTGCCGGCGCCGGCCACTACCACTATGTCGTCGAAACCGACGTCGGCGCGCTCGGCGGCGTGCAGCGAGCAGGCCAGGGGTTCGATGAGGATGGCTTCGTCCGGCGGAATCTCATCCGGCACTTTGTGCACGATGCCTTCCCTGGTGAAGATCATGTACTGCGCCATGGCGCCCTGGACATTGTTCTGGAAACCGTACAGGTCGTGCTTCTGGCACATCCAGTACTGGCCGTGGTTGCAGAAGCGGCAGCCCCAGCATGGCACTATCTGTTCGGAGATCACCCGGTCGCCGACCTGCACCCCGCGTTTTTCCGCGCCCGGCCCCAGGGCCACCACGCGGCAGACGAACTCATGGCCGGGGATCATCGGCGGCTTGACGTAGCGCGGCTGCTCGGCGTCGCCCCAGAAGGAGGGGGCGCCACGGTAGGTCTTGATGTCGCCCATGCAGATGCCGCACAGCTCGACCTTGGTCAGGATTTCGTCCGGGCCGGGTGTCGGCACCGGCACCTGTTCCAGGCGGTAGTCTTCGGGGCCGTGGCAGACCACGGCCTGCATGGTGCTGGGAATCTCGGGTGACAGGTGTTCGGCGGACAAGGTGGACATGGCGACGGGCCTCACTGCATGAATGGGAGTAACGCTCGATTACTGGATGCTGTAGCCGCCATCGATCACCACGTTCTCTCCGGTGATCATCTGCGCGGCGTCGCTGAGCAGGTACAGCACCAGCCCGGCGATTTCCTCGGGCTGGGCGAAACGGCCGACCGGGATCTGCGATTTGGCCCGCTCGCCCAGTTCGCCGGCCCAGGCCTTCTTGCCCAGGGCGGTCTCGACTATGGTCGGCGAGACGGCGTTGACGTTGATGCCGTGGGCGGCCCATTCCATGGCCAGGACCTTGGTCATGCCCACCACCGCGGCCTTGCTCGCGCAATAGGCCACGTGCCGGTCCAGGCCGATGACGGCGGCCTGGGAGGCGAGGTTGACGATGCGTCCGCTGCCTCGTTCGAGCATGTGCCGGGCGCAGGCCTGGGCAACGAAAAAGCTGGCCTTGAGGTTGATATCCAGGGTGGTGTCCCAGGCGTTTTCGTTGACTTCCAGGGCCTTGTCCAGCAGGGCGACGCCGGCGCTGTTGACCAGGAAATCCAGGCGCCCGAAGTACTCGGCGACCCGGTCCACGGCATGCTGCACCTGGTCCAGCTGGCGCAGGTCGAGGGCCAGCCCCAGGTGCCCGGCGCCGAGGCGGGCGGCGATCTCGACGACCTCCGGGTCGCGATCCAGCAGCGCTACCTTGGCGCCGCGCTCCACCAGCAGCGTGGCGCAGGCCAGGCCGATCCCGGCGGCGCCACCGGTGATCACCGCGCAGCGACCGCTGAGGTCGAAGGCCTGATCCCAGAATCCGGACATGATGTTGACTCCTGTATGGCAAACGAATGGCTGAAAATACCGCTGTCTCGTAGGAGCGAGGCTTGCCCGCGATGGCGGACTCATAGCCACGCATGCGTCGATTGCAAGGACGCTATCGCGGGCAAGCCTCGCTCCTACAGAGGGGGTTATTTGCTGCCGGCGACCTGCTGGTACAGGCTGTCGGCATTGCTATTGGTTACCGGCACCCACGGCAGGATGTACAGCTTGTCGGTGCCGTCTTCCCATTTCACGTCCTGGGCATAACGCTCCCAGATCACCGACTGCGGCTTGTAGTCCTTGCCGGCCAGGGTGCGCAGGGCCACGTCCAGGGCGCCCTGGGACTGGGCCTGGGCGTCTTGCAGGAAGGTGGTGACTTCGCCTTTTTTCGCCGCCTGGATCGCATCCGGCATGCCGTCGATGGAGGTCACCGGCACGTCGCTCGGCGACAGGCCGCGGGACTTCACGGCCTGCAGGGCGCCGAGGGCCATGTCGTCGTTTTGCGCGATGATCCCGGAGATGCCGCCGTTGGGGTGGGCATTGAGCCAGTCCTCGGTCAGCGACAGGGCCTCGGCGCGCGACCAGTTGGCGGTCTTCATTTCGATGACCTTGATCCCGGGGTTCTTCTTCAGCACTTCCATCTCGCCTTTCTCGCGGTCGATCTGTGCCGACTGGCCGATCGGGCCCTGGATGATCACCACGTTGCCCTTGCCCTGGAGCTTGTCGACCATGGCCTGGGCCTGCAGGCGGCCGCCCTCGACGTCATCGTTGCCGACATAGGGCACGCTGGCGCTGGCGACCTTGGTATTGGAGGCGATCACCGGAATGTCGTTTTCCTGGGCGCGGGCCACGGCGCCGACGCCGGCCTTGGTGTCGATCGGCACGAAGATGATCGCGTCGTAGCGCTGGGTGACCATGGTTTCGATCTGGTTGTTCTGGGTCAGCGCGTCGTAGTTGCCGTCGAACACGGTGATCTGCACCGTGCCGTCCTTGACCGCCGGATGCTGCTTCAACTCGCGTACCCAGTTCTGCATGAACTGGCCCTTGAGGCCGTAGACCGCGGCGCCGATCTTGTAGGGCTTGCCCTCGGCCAGGGCCATGCCGCTGGCGAGCAGGGAGGCCGTGGCCAGGGCGAACAGGGAGGTGCCAAAGGGGGTGGAGGAAAGCTTCATGGGGAGCTCCGTTATTGTTGTAGTCGTGCCATGGAAAGGACGGGGGGAGTCAACGTTTCTTCTTGCGCCAGACATCGATGAGCACCGCGAACACGATGATCAAACCCTTGGCGACTTGCTGGTAATAGGAAGACACCCCGAGCAGGTTCAGGCCGTTGTTGATCACACCGATCAACAACGCGCCGAACAGGGTGCCGACAATGCTGCCGGTGCCGCCGGAGAGGCTGGTACCGCCGATCACCACCGCGGCGATGGCGTCCAGTTCATAGGAAGTGCCGGCCTGGGGCAGGGCGGAGGTGGTGCGGGCCGAGAGCACCACGCCGGCCAGGCCCGCCAGCAGGCCCGAGACCACGTACACCGAGAACATCACCTTGCGTACGCCGATCCCTGAGGTGCGGGCGCTCTTTTCGTTGCCGCCCACCGCGTACACGTAGCGGCCGTAGGTGGTGTAGCGCAGGACCATCCAGAAGATCAGCGCGACCACGGCGAAGATCACGACCGGCACGCCCACCGGGCCGATCTTGCCGATGCCCAGGGCCAGGTAGTTGTCCGGCAGGTCGGTGACCGGGCTGCCGTCATTGAGAATGAAGGTCATGCCACGGGCGATGCTGAGCATGCCGAGGGTGGCGACAAAGGGCGGGATCGACAGGTTGGCGACCATGAAGCCGTTGACCACCCCGAGCATCGCCCCGGCGAACATCCCGGCGCTGACCGCGGCCAGCAACCCATAGCCCTGGGTGGCCACCAGGGCGCTGCACAGGCCGGCGAAGGCGAGGATCGAACCCACCGAGAGGTCGATGCCCTTGGTCAGGATCACGTAGGTCATGCCCACCGCGAGAATGCCGTTGATCGAGGTCTGGCGCAGGATGTCCATCCAGTTGCGCCAGGTCATGAAGTACTCGCTGGCAAAGGCCATGACCACGCACAGCAGGATGAAAACCAGCGGCAGGCCGAAGCGGTCGAGGGCCAGGCGCAGGCGGCTGCGGGGTGCCGGGCCGACGGCGGTGGAGGCGGTGGCGGCGGGTGTGGCGGCAGGGGGGACAAGGGTCTTGGCGTTCATGAGGCGAGACTCAGCAGGGCTTCCTGGGAAAGAGCGGTATCGGTGCTGATGGTGACCAGGCGGCCACCCTTGAACACCGCGATGCGATCGCTCAGGTGGAGCAGTTCCGGGGCTTCGGACGAGACCACTATGGCCGCGCCGCCAGCCCGCACGAACTCGTCCAGCAGGTGGTAGATCTCCTGCTTGGCGCCTTCGTCGATGCCTCGGGTCGGTTCGTCGCACAGCAGGCACACCGGCTGGGTCGACAGGCACTTGGCGAGCACCACCTTCTGCTGGTTGCCGCCGCTCATGGAGGCCACCGGCAGATCCAGGGAGGAGATCTTGATCTGCAGGCGCTTGACCATGTCCCGGGCCAGCGCCTGTTCCTTGCGGGCGTTGATCAGCGACCAGCTCGACAGCTGCCGGTAGGCCGACAGGGCAATGTTGGACAGGATGCTGCTACTGAGCACCAGGCCGCTGTCCTTGCGGTCTTCGGTGACCAGCGACAGGCCGGCGCGAATGGTCGCCGCCGGTACGCCGACCGGCAGCGGCCGGCCTTGCAGGCTGACCGTGCCGGCGTCGGGTTCGGTGAGGCCATAGAGGCAGTTGAGGAATTCGCTGCGGCCCGAGCCCATCAAGCCGTAGATGCCGAGGATCTCGCCCTGGCGCAGTTGCAGGCTGATGTCCTGGAACTCGCCGTCGCGGCTCAGTCCCTGGACTTCCAGGCAATTGTGCGCCGCGCATTCGCGCCCGACCTTGTGGTCGATGCGTTGCAGTTCCTGGCCGACGATGCCGCGCACCAGGTGGGCGCGATCGATGTCGGCCATGCGCCCGCTTTCGACGAAGGCGCCGTCGCGGAAGATGCTGTAGTCGTCGGCGATCTGCGCCAGCTCGCTCAAGCGGTGCGAGACATAGACGATCCCGGCGCCGCGGGCGGTGAGGCGGCGGATGGCCTTGAACAGGGTCTCGGCTTCGCGCTCGCCGATGGCCGAGGTCGGCTCGTCCATGATCATCACCTGGCAGTCATGGCTGAAGGCCTTGGCGATTTCCACCAGTTGCACCTGGGCCACGCTCAAGCGGTGCATGGGGCTGTCGGGGTCGACCTCGAACTCCAGGCTTTCCAGCAGCTCGCGGGTGCGCCGGTTGAGGGCCTTGCGGTCGACGATGCAGCCGGCGCGGCGCGGTTCACGGCCGAGCCAGATGTTCTCGGCGACGCTCATGTAGGGAATCGGTTCCAGCTCCTGGGTGATCATCGCCACCCCGGCGGCCAGCGCCTCGCCGGGGCGATTGAACTGCACCGGGCGACCGTTGAGCGCAATGCTGCCGGCGTCACGCTGGGTGATGCCCATCAGGATGCTGAGGAAGGTGGATTTGCCGGCGCCGTTGCCGCCGCACAGGGCATGCACGCTGCCGGCACGCAGGGCGAGGCGGCCATCGCGCAGGGCAGGGATCCCGGCATAGGCCTTGGCGACATGTTCAGCCTGGAGCAGTAATGGCGTGGCCATCGGCGTGTCCTCGTGCTGTGAATTCTTATTAGGTCGCAGAGTCATGTTTCGCTGTGATCATATGTGTATCAAATGAAATTCTGATCAGTCAATCTCTTTCACGGTAAATCTGTATCGGCGGTCACTCGTGCATTCGTAACCCTTTGTGTAGGGCTTTGACTCGGCTGTCAGGTAAATCCTGCTTGACAGTCAGGGGGTGAATGCCTGAGAAATGGCTGAACAAAGTTTCATATAGTGATCATATGATCAGTCTTGCTCTCACCCAGACAGCGGAGCGAAATGCCATGAACACAGCCTTTTCAGTGGCCATCGGATGTGATGAAGCGGGTTTCGAGCTCAAGGAGTTGCTCAAGCGCCATATCGAGACCCTGGGCCATCCGGTGGAGGACTTCGGCACCCATTCCCTGGAACCGGTGCTCTATCCGGACATTGCCCTGGCGGTGGCCACGGCCATCGGCGCCGGGCATCACCGCCTGGGGGTGCTGGTCTGCGGCACGGGCATCGGCATGGCCATCTCGGCCAACAAGGTGCCGGGCATCCGCGCGGCCCAGGCCCACGACACCTATTCGGCCGAGCGCGCACGCAAGAGCAACGATGCACAGATTCTCTCCATCGGCGCGCGGGTGGTGGGGGCCGAGCTGGCCAAGAGCATCGTCAAGTCGTTCCTCGAGTCGGAGTTCGAGTCCGCGCGCTCGGGGGCCAAGGTCGAGCGGATCAACGCCATCGAGCGCGACGGCCACCGGTAGGCGCCGGCTGCCGTGGAGCCCGCTGCCCATGGGGCAGAACCGGCTGTAGACGCGACCTGCATCGACTAGAGAGAATGCGCCTTTGATGCCCATACGGAAGCCAGTCCACATGAGTGACAGTACCCCGCGCGGAGCCAGCGACATCGATCTGATGACCGAGGTGGCGATGCTCTATTACCTTGAGAACGTCACTCAGGAGGCCATCGCCAAGCGCTTCGACCTGTCCCGGGCCAAGGTCAGCCGCCTGCTCAAGCGCGCGCGGGACGAAGGCATAGTCGAGGTCCGGGTGTTGCAGCATCCGGCGATGAACAACGAGCTGGAGCAGGCGCTGGTGGAGCGCTTCCAGCTGGACCGGGCGCTGATCGCGGTCGACCACAGCGACCCCGACACCCAGCGCTCGGCGGTGGCCAGCCTGGTGGCCAACTACCTGAACAAGACCCTGAGCGACGGCATGATCGTCGCCGTCGGCATGGGCCGCAATGTCGGCGCGGTGGCCGACAACGTGTTCCTGCCGGTGACCCGCAACTGCACCTTCGTCTGCGCCATCGGCGGCTCGTTGCGCGCTGGCGAGTACATGAACCCCGACCATATCTGCCGGCGCCTGGCCCTGCGTTTCGGCGCGGAAAGCGAAACCCTGTACGCCCCGGCGCTGGTGGCCAACCCGGAACTGCGCAGCGTGCTGATCAGCAACGACACCGTGCGTTCGACCCTGGACCGCGCCCGGCGCGCCGACATCGCGCTGATCGGCATCGGCGACATGAGCGAGAACAGCAACATGGTGCGCATGGGCTGGTTCTCGCCCCAGGAAATCGCCCAGGCGCGGCTGTCCGGAACCGTGGGCGACATGATGGGCTACGACTTCATCGACATTCATGGCCAGCCGGCGGTCAACGCCATCCAGGGCCGGGTGATCGGCCTGACCGTGCAGGAGTTGGTGCGCATTCCCGATGTGGTGGCCATCGCCAGTGAGAACACCAAGGCCGCCGCGACTCTGGGCGCCTTGCGTTCCGGAGTGATCAACACCCTGGCGACCACCGTGACCAATGCCCATACCATCCTCGCGTTGGACGATGCGACCCGTAAGGGCTGAGGTCGCCAGAGCGCTTCACGGGCCAGCCTGCTCCTGCAAAAGATGGCCTTTGCAGGCGTGGGCCGGTTCGCGATAACGCTGGCCCAGGCAGTGCCCGATAAGATCTTGAAATGATTTCCCGATAGGAAATCTCCCTTGAGGTTGTAGGATTCAAGTCCGTTTTTCTTCACAGGACTTGCATGAACACCCTCTCGGAGCCTCCCAGTCGTCCCTGTTCCCGGACGCCTCATTCTTTCCCCGCTCGATCCGCCTTACGGCGCCTTTCGCCCGTCATAAGGCGCAGCCGTTACCCCGAACCTGCTGTTTTGCGCTGCTCGCCGCCGGTTGTCGCAACCGTTGGGCGCTGGCCTGCGTTCGCCGTTCCAAGGCCTTGTGGCCTTGCCTTGCCGTGCCCGGCTGTCTGATTTCACTGGAGAGATAGAGTCGTTTTTATGGAATGGATAATGGACCCCACGGCCTGGCTTGGCCTGTTGACCCTGATCGTGCTGGAGCTGGTGCTGGGTATCGACAACCTGGTGTTTATCGCGATCCTTGCGGACAAGTTGCCGCCCCATCAGCGTGACCGCGCGCGGATCATCGGCCTGTCCCTGGCGCTGATCATGCGCCTGGGCCTGCTGGCGAGCATTTCCTGGTTGGTGACCCTGACCGCGCCGCTGTTCGAGGTGTTCGGCAAGAGCTTCTCCGGCCGTGACCTGATCATGCTGTTCGGCGGTGTGTTTCTGTTGTTCAAGGCCACCATGGAGTTGCATGAACGCCTGGAAGGCCATGTCAGCCAGCGCGCCGGCAACGCCGCTTACGCGCTGTTCTGGCCGATCGTGGCGCAGATCGTGGTGCTCGATGCGGTGTTCTCCCTGGACGCGGTGATCACCGCCGTGGGCATGGTCGACGAACTGGCGGTGATGATGATCGCGGTGATCATTTCCATCGGCTTGATGATTGTCGCCAGCAAGCCGCTGACCCGCTTCGTCAACGCCCATCCGACGGTGATCATGCTGTGCCTGGGCTTCTTGATGATGATCGGTTTTGCCCTGACTGCCGAAGGCCTGGGTTTCCACATTCCCAAAGGCTACCTGTACGCGGCCATCGGCTTCTCGATCCTGATCGAGCTGTTCAACCAGATCGCCCGTGCCCGTCGCAAGAAATCCATGCAGGGCCTGCGGCCGATGCGTGAGCGCACGGCCCATGCGGTGATGCGCCTGCTGGGCGGTCGCCAGCTGGCGGTGGAGGAGGTGGGCGAGGAGATCGTCGACCTGCTGGACAATGGCCAAGCGCCGAGCGCCGAGCTGTTCGACCGCCGCGAGCGGGTGATGATCAGTGGCGTGCTGCAACTGGCCGAACGGCCGATCCGCAGCCTGATGACCGTGCGCGCCGACGTCGACTACATCGACCTGGCCGACGATGCCGAAGCCATCCGCAACAAGCTGATGCATTCGTCCTACTCGCGCCTGCCGCTGATTCGCGACGGCGCGGTGGAAGAGCCGCTGGGCTTCGTGCACAAGAAGGAACTGCTCAAGGAATACCTGGCCGGTAACGAGCCGAACCTGGAGCACCTGGCGCGCACGGCGATCAACCTGCTGGACAGCTTCTCGATCCTCAACGCCCTGGAACAGATGCGCAAGGCCTCGACCCACATCGCGTTCGTGATCAACGAATTCGGCGATTTCGTCGGCGTGCTGAGCATGACCGACATCCTCGAATCCATCGCCGGCGAGCTGCCCGACGCCAGCGAAATCGAAGGCCCGGACATTGTCGAAGAGCAGGGCGGTTTCATGGTCAGCGGTGCCTTGAACCTGGCGCAGATTCGCCAGCGCACCGGCTTCAACGCCGAAGCCACCGAGGACTACCAGACCCTGGCCGGGCTGGTGATGAGCCTGCTGGACCGCTTGCCGGTGATTGGCGACCGGCTGCAATGGCAGGACTGGACGCTGCAGGTGGTGACGGTGGAAGAGCGGCGGGTGACCCGGGTGCTGATGCACAGGCCGGACGCCGCCTGAGCCATGAGCTGACAGAAAGCCGGACGCGAGTCCGGCTTTTTTTTGCCCGGAACATGACCGGCCGCCCGGGCCCAAGGCGGCGTTGCGGTTGATTAAGTTTTGCTTAAAAGCTTTCAACCCCGTGGCTGATTATCATTCCCGGACAGCTGCCGCAGACTGGTTTCGTATCTCCATGCACCCTTGTTCTTGCCGCGAGGGTCTTGAAACGAGTGGTCTATGTCAGTCAATCCCGCAATACCCCCGCAGCCAGTCCCTGTCGAATGCCCCGCCATGGCGGAGCTCTCCGCCACGGCTGCCGTCCATTCGGCCCTGGCCTGTTGCCACCTGCTGCTGCAACTGACCCAGGAGCGGGCGCCACAGGCCGCCGACCCGGGAAACGAGCGCGACCTGCGCCGGGCGCTCAAGGACTACGCCCGGGGCGCCGGCGTCGATCTGCGCCTGGAGCGTCTGGCGCTGGCCCGGCTGAGCCCGAAGATGCTGCCCCTGGTCTGGCGCGACCGCAGCGGCGCTTTCATCCTGCTGGCCCGGCTGTCCGACGCGCAGGCCCTGGTGCAGCGACCTGCAGCCCATACCCCGGATGTGCTCGATCGCACGCAGTTGGCCGAAGAGTGGAGCGGCGAGGTGATTCGCCTGCGCCAGGGCGGCCTGCGTTTTGATCTGTCCTGGTTCGTTCCGGAGCTGCTGCGCCACCGGCGGATACTCGGCGAAGTGCTGCTGTGCTCGTTGCTGCTGCAAGTGCTGGCCCTGGCAACGCCGTTGTTCTTCCAGGCGGTGATGGACAAGGTCATGGTGCACCGGGCGCTGTCGACCCTCGACGTGCTGGTGATGACCCTGGTGGTGGTCGGCCTGTTCGAGGTGCTGCTCAAGGGCTTGCGCGAATACCTCTCGGCGCACACCGCCAATCGCATCGATATCGGCCTTGGGGTCAAGCTGTTCCGCCACCTGCTCGGCCTGCCGCTGCTGTACTTCAAGCAGCGCCAGGTAGGCGCGATCATCACTCGGGTGCAGGAACTGGACAGCATCCGTGAGTTCCTCACCGGCTCCCTGCTGACCCTCTGTGTGGATGTGGCCTTCACCCTGGTGTTTTTCGCGGTCATGGCCTGGATCTCCTGGCCGCTGACGCTGCTGGTGCTGCTGACCCTGCCGCTGTATGTGCTGCTGGCCTGGGCCAGCAGCGGCCCGCTGGAGAAACGCATCGAGCGGCAGTTCTACAGCGCCGCGCGCAACACGGCCTTTCTCAATGAAAGCGTGAGCAGCAGCGAAACCATCAAGAGCCTGGCGGTGGAGCCGCGCATGCAGCGGCGCTGGGAGGCGCAGACGGCGGAGATGGTCGAGGCCGGTTTTGCCAGCCAGACCCTGGGCAGCGCGATCAGCCAGATGGTCACGCTGTTGCAGAAAGTCACGGCGGTGGCGGTGATCTGCTGGGGGGCGAGCAAGGTCATCGACCTGCAGATGAGCATTGGCCAATTGATCGCCTTCAACATGATGCTGTCCCACGTCAGCCAGCCCCTGGCCAAGCTGATCGAGGTCTGGCAGCAGTTCGTCCGGGTGCGGGTGTCGGTGGACAAGCTGGGCGACATGCTCAACCTGCCGGTGGAGCAGGCCGAGGGTGACCAGCGCCCGGCGCAGGCCTTGCGCGGCGAGGTGCGCATCGAGCAGGTGAGGTTCCGCTACCGCCCGGAACTGGAGCTGGTGCTGCGTGGCCTGGACCTGCATATCGCCGCCGGCCAGACCCTGGGCATCGTCGGGCCGTCGGGGTCGGGCAAGAGCACGCTGACCCGCCTGCTGCAAAAACTCTACACCCCGGATGCCGGGCGCATCCTGATTGACGGCATGCCGCTGCAACAGCTGCAACCGGCCTGGTTGCGCAGCCAGATCGGCGTGGTGCTGCAGGAAAACTACCTGTTCAACCGCAGCGTGCGGCACAACATCGCCTTGCGCCATCCCACGGCCTCCCTGGAAAGCGTGATCGCCGCGGCGCGCCTGGCCGGCGCCCATGATTTCATCCTGCGCCTGCCGCTGGGCTACGACACGGTGCTGGCCGAGGCCGGCAGCTCGCTGTCCGGTGGCCAGCGGCAACGCATCGCCATTGCCCGCGCGTTGATGGGCGACCCGCGGATCCTGATTTTCGACGAGGCCACCAGCGCCCTGGACGACGAATCCCAGGCGCTGATCCAGGACAACATGGCGCGCATCGCCGAAGGCCGCACGGTGATCATCATCGCCCACCGCCTGTCCGCGGTACGCCATTGCCAACGCATCATCGCCCTGGAGCAGGGGCGTATCAGCGAGTCGGGCAGCCATCATGAACTGCTGGCCAACGGCGGCTGTTATGCGCGCTTGTGGGCGCTGCAACAGGCGCTGCGCACGGAGGCCGAATGATGCGTGGCTTATTGATCCCCTTGCGACGCGCCTGGCAGCAGCTGCGCGAGGCGCCGGCGCTGCTCAAACGCAGCCGCGACGAATACGAGTTCCAGCCCGGTTACCTGGAGATCGTCGAGCGCCCGCCCGCGCCGTGGGCCCGGGGTACGGCACTGCTGTTGATCCTGTCGATCCTGTTGGCCCTGGGCTGGGCGATCCTCGGTTTCCTCGACATTCACGCCAGCGCGGCCGGGCGCCTGATGGTCTCCAGCTACACCAAGGTGATCCAGGCCCATGAGGCCGGCGAAGTGCGGGCCATCCACGTGCGTGACGGGCAGCGGGTCAAGGCTGGCGACGTGCTGGTGGCGCTGAACCCGATCGGCATCGACGCCGAGTTGAGCGAGTTGCGTGCGCAACTGGCGTTCAAGCGCCTGGAGTTGGCCCGGGCGCGCGCGCTGCTGACCCCGGACCCGCTGGGCAGCTACCAGGCGCCGGACGGCCTGGACGCGGAACAGCTCGCGGCGGCGCGGGAGCAGTTGGCGAGCACCTGGAAGGAGATCCGCGCCAACCTCGACAGCCTCAATGCCGAGATCGCCATCAACCAGGCCAGCCAGCAGGCCCGCAACAGCGAGATCGCCGCCCTGGGCAAGCTGGCCAGCAACGTCCGCCGGCGCCTCGATGCGCGGCGGGCGATGGCGGCCGAACAGTTGATGCCCCGGGTCGAATTGCTCGAGCAGGAAAAGGAGCAACTGGAGGTCGAGCGTTCCCTGGCCCAGCAACATGCCGAGCTGCAGGTGCTCAAGGCCCAGGCGCAGAACCGCCGGGAGCAGCGCGACAGCTTCCTGGCCAGGACCCAGCGCGAGCAGCACGACCTGCTCAACCGCAGCCACCAGGATGTCGCCGTGCTTGAACAGCAACTGATCCGCGGCCGCGACCGGCAGCGCCTGCAAACCCTGCTGGCGCCGGTGGACGGGGTGGTCCAGCAACTGGCGGTGCATACCCTGGGCGGCGCGGTGCAACCGGCGCAGCAACTGCTGGTGATCGTGCCCGAGGGGGCCGAGCTGGATGCCGAGGTCATGGTGTTGAACAAGGACGTCGGTTTCGTCAGGGCCGGCCAGCCGGTGGAGATCAAGGTCGACGCCTTTCCCTACACCCGCTACGGCACCTTGCGCGGCACGGTCGAGCATGTCTCCGGCGACGCCATCAAGGATGAACAGCTGGGCCTGGTGTTCCCGACGCGGATCCGCCTGGAGCGCGCCGCGATCGCCGCGGGGCAGGGGTGGATGCCCTTGCAGGCCGGGATGAGCGTGACCGGCGAGATCCGCACGGGCGAACGGCGGGTGATCAATTACCTGCTGAGCCCGATTCGCGAGTATCAGTCCGAAGCGTTGCGGGAGCGTTGAGCATGACCACCGCCTTCAATCCCGCGGCCGAACAGTCGCCGACTGTCCTTGATACCGGCCTGCACGCCCTGGCCTGGGCCGCCCGGCGGTTCGACCTGAGCATCAGCGCGGCGCAACTGAACCACCGCCTGGGGCGGGTCGAGGGCCTGGCCGACAGCCTCGACCTGCGGCGCTGCGCCGGCTGGATCGGCCTGCGGGCGCGGGCGGTGCAAAGCCAGGTGCAGCGCTTGCAGCACCTGCCGTTGCCGGCGCTGCTGGAAACCAGCCAGGGCTGGGCGGTGCTGGACGCGGTGGATGGCGACCAGGTGCGGCTGTTCTGGCCGTTGCAGGGGCAGTGCCAGAGCTTGTCTCGCGAGGAGCTGGCAGCGCTCTGGCAGGGCCAGGTGCTGCTGCTCGCCGAGCGGCATGTCGAGCCCAAGGCGCGCGGTTTTGGCATCGGCTGGTTCCTGCCCTCGATCCTCAAGCACGGGCGGCAGTTTCGCAGCGTGCTGCTGGTGTCGCTGATGCTGCAACTGGTGGCGCTGGTCACGCCGCTGCTGTTCGAGAACATCATCGACCGGGTCCTGGTCAGCCGCGGCTTGTCCAGCCTGCAGGTGCTGGGCATCGCCATGCTGGCCCTGGCGCTGTTCGAACCGCTGTTCGGCCTGCTGCGTTCCTGGCTGTTCAGCAACGTGGCGAGCCGGATCAACGCCGAATTGTCCGCGCGCCTGTACCAGCATCTGATCCAGCTGCCGCTGGGTTACTTCCAGGGCCGGCAGACCGGCGAGATCATCGCCCGGGTCGGCGAGATGCAGCAGATCCGCCAGTTCCTCACCGGCTCGGCCCTGACCCTGGTGCTGGACCTGGCCTTCTGCGGGCTGTTCATCGCCGTGATGTATGCCTACGCACCGCTGCTGACCTGGGTGGTGGTCGGCTCCCTGGCCTTGTACTTCCTGTTCTGGCTGTGCGTGGGGCCCTTGCTGCGCAGCCGGGCCTTGCGCGAATACGAGTTGAACGCGGCCAACACCGCCTTTCTCACCGAGGCCGTGACCGGCATCGAGACCATCAAGACCGGGGCCATCGAAGGCGGCTTCCAGCAGCAGTGGCAACGCCAGCTGGCGGCCTATGTGCGCGCGGCGTTCCACACCCGCATCGTCGGCATCTGGGCCGGGCAGGGCATTGGCGTGATCCAGAAACTCACCGCGGCGCTGTTGCTGTGGTGGGGGGTGATGCTGGTGCTGGACGGCCAGTTGAGCCCCGGCCAACTGGTGGCCTTCAACATGCTGGCCGGCCATGTGGTGGAGCCGATCCTGCGCCTGGCCCAGGTCTGGCAGGACTTCCAGCACACCCTGATTTCCCTGCGGCGCCTGGGCGACATTCTCGACACCGAGTGCGAAAGCGGCAGCGGCGGCCTGGCCTCGGTGCCGGCGCTGCAGGGCGGGGTGAGTTTCCAGGGCGTGCGCTTTCGTTATGAGGAGGACGGCCAGGAGATCCTGCGCAGCCTCGACCTGGAGATCCAGCCGGGGGAGTTCGTCGGCATCACCGGGCCTTCCGGTTCCGGCAAGTCGACCCTGACGCGCCTGTTGCAGCGCCTCTATGTGCCGCAGCACGGCCGGGTGCTGGTGGACGGCATCGACCTGGCCATCGCCGACCCGGTGGCCCTGCGCCGCAACATGAGCGTGGTGCTGCAGGAAAGCGTGCTGTTCGCCGGCAGCGTGGCCGAGAACATCCGCCTGTGCCGGCCCCAGGCCAGCGATGCCGAGGTGCAGCACGCCGCCAGCCTGGCGGGGGCGGCGACCTTTATCGAGGCCCTGGCCCAGGGCTACGAGACCCAGGTCGGCGAGCGCGGCGGCCAGCTTTCCGGCGGCCAGCGCCAGCGCATCGCCCTGGCCCGGGCCCTGCTGAGCAACCCCGGGATCCTGCTCCTGGACGAAGCCACCAGCGCCCTGGACTACGAGTCGGAAGCGGCGGTGATGGCCAACCTGCAAGGCATCGCCCAGGGCCGCACGGTGATCAGCGTGGCCCACCGGCTCAATACCCTGCGCCACGCCGACCGGATCCTGGTCATCGACCAGGGCCGGGTGCTCGAACAGGGCACCCACGAACAGCTGCTCGCCCTGGACGGGCTGTATGCCCGGCAGTGGGCCTTGCAGATGAAGGATTGAACCCACTGACAGGAGTACGCACGAACCAGGCATGCCTCCCCACCCCGGATATCTACCCCGGAGATTCATCCCGGGGACTCATCCCGATAGGCAGCCTTTCGCGGCGCGAAGGGCTTCGCTCAAAACAGACAAAGGATCACTGCAATGGCTTCCATGTCCAAGGACTTCACGCGCCTGCTCAATACCCTGATCGATCAACAGGTCAAGGCGGCAGGCCGGCAAACCGAATGGTTCAACATGAGCGCCGAGGAGCGCGCCGAGTACATCGCCCAGGTCGGCGACCGCCTGCTGGAAATGCAGCAGAGCACCCTGAGCGTGCTGGCCGCCCAGCACTATCAGATGCAGGACAACCCGGTCTCGGTCGGCGACCAGTTGCAGATGCTGCAGCAACGCCGCCAGCAGATGAACGCCATCCCCGACACCCCGGCGACCAGCGCCTACAAGCTGCAACTGGATCGCGACATCCTGCTGTACAGCCGCCAGCAGACGGCGATCAGCCACTATGACAGCACCTGGAACAAGGCCCTGGGCATGCTCAGCCCCGGTGGCGCCAAGCAGCTGGAAATCAAGGGCCTGAAGGCCGATGCCCTGGCCAAGCAGGACAAGCTCAAGGGGCGGATCAAGCGCCTGGAGCAGCAGCTGACCATTCAGGTGGCCGACTCCACCTTCAGCCAGGCCTACGTGACGCTGTTCTCCGAACTGCAGGCCTACAAGGAAGTCAGCGCCCGCTACAACACCCTGCTCAAGGCCGCGCCCGAGCAGCAAGCCGCGAGCCTCGGCGCGCTGGCCAAGGCGCCCCGGGCCTCCGACGATCTGCCGGTGAACATTTCCCTGCTGATGATGGAAGAGCGCCCCGGCTACATCCGCATGAACGTGGCGCTGGTCAATGCCAGCACCGACGGGCGCTTCAAGGACTTCTTCCTGGAGAACGGCAGGCTGGTGGTGCCCACCGACGGGGTGCTGAACTTCTCCTTCGGCACCGCGGCCCGCTCCCTGGCCTGGCAGCAACAGTACCGGCTGAAGAACGAGCCGCCGTCCTTCCGCTCGCCGACCTACGCGCCGATCCGCTCGGTGCTGGTCAAGACGTCCTTTGTCGAGCAGTACTTCGCCAATCACCTGGTGTCGGAAAGCTCCTTGCGCGAAGGCTTCAAGGCCCAGGTGCTGGGCAACGGCCACAAGCTGCTGTTGACCAGCGTTGATCGCAAGGTGCCGAACCAGGTCGGCGTCCAGGTTTCCGGCCAGTCGCCCAACACCACCGTCACCCGCGAAGTGCCCCTGGCCGGCGCCTTGAGCGAGCTGATCAACCAGAACGCCGACATCGCCAGCTTCCAGACCATCGGCCTCGAAGGTTTTCGCCAGAACAGCTACCACCCCGACCGTGACGGGGTCTTCGTCAATATCCACGAGCTCGAACGCTCGGTGGGCTTTGCCGAGCGCCAGTACCTGCTGGAAATGCCTCAGGGCGGCGATTACCGCGCTGCGACGCCGTTTGCGCTGATGACCGTCGACGGCGACAAGGTCAGCAGCAGCCACCTGAGCAAGGCGCAGACCGACGCCCTGTATCAATACAACGCGGCGTTTTTCGACAAGCTGGAACAACTGCGCGACGGTGGCATCAAGGCCAGCCGCCTGTTCGAAGGCAGCAGCGAGCGCGCGACCTTCGTGCAGCAACTGACCCGCTTGCTCGAGCGCAACCACATCACCCCGGCCGGGGTGCTGATGCCGGAACACAGCCGCGCCAGCCTGCGCGATATCAAGGGCAACAACCTGAACAAGGTGCTGTGGGAACAGGCCTTCGCCGCGTCGGTCTGGCAGAGCCGCGACAACGACGCGCTGCTGTTCGGCCTGGCCGACAAGCTGGTACAGAACCAGGCGCTGGCCAAGGTCCTGCAAGGCGGTTATGTGCAAAGCGACATTGCCCAGGCCAAGTTGCTGCTGGCGCCGCTGTACGAGCCATGGCGGGTGCAGGCGATCGATGCGGAAAACCAACGGGTCGCGGCGGCCAACGCGGCGCAGCATCCGGATAATCCGAAAGTGCATGTGTTCGACCAGGTGGCGGTCGAGCGCTCCCTGGACAGCAAGCTGCTGACCCTGTTGTTGCGCGGCCCCGAAGGGCTGGAGCCGGCCGATGGCAAACTGCGCCCGACTGTCGAGGCGCTGCTGTCGAGCGACCAGGGCCGCAGCCTGCGCAAGCAGGCGCTGTTCCATGCCCTGCGCCCGGTGGCCGACAGCTTTTCCAAGGCTGCGGTGCCGGTCAATGCCCATGCCGCGCTGGCGCCGCAGAGTGGCGCCGACAAGGTCATGATCAACAACCGGCTGAATCAGCCCGACCCCTACCTGATCCTCAATACCCACCCGGAGCAGGCCCAGGCCGATACCTCGTTCCTGATCGCCGACGACAAGTACCGCAGCTACAGCCAGTTCCGTCCCGACCCGGGCAATGCCGCCACCCGCTACATGAACGACCTGGACACGCCATTCGTGGGCGGCATTTCCGGGACCACCCAGACCGTCAGCAATGCCTTGCCGGAGTTGTTCGGTGGCGCCCTGAGCGTCAAGCAGTACTGGCAGTTCCAGATGGCCAACGCGGCCTTCATGATCCGCAACGGCTATCACTCGTTCTTCGAGACCCTGTACGTCGCCGCCCGTTATGAGCCCCAGGGGCCGGGCAGTATCGGCCAGGACCTGCTGCAGATGTTCGACCGCTACCGTGCCGAAGGCAGCAGGGAGGCGTTGCACGGCGAGCTGTACGACGGGGTGATGGCCCGCGTGCTGCCGATCGTCAACCAAGGCGTGCCGGCGGCCGAGGAGTTCCATCCGCCGCGCTTCACCAGCGTTGGCCCGCTGCCCGCGCTGCTGGGGCAGGCGGCGAAGGACCAGCAGCTCAAGACCGGGCTGGCCCCGCTGGGAGCCGGGTTCGAACCGCGCCAGGGCAGCGCCGACATCCGGCAGTTCGCCGCCGACCCCGTGCAGTTCGCCAAGACCCACACCCTGAGCGCCGAGGCCCTGGTCAAGTCGGGACGCTTGCCGGCCCAGGGCAACGTGCAATTGGTCAAGGTCGCGCCGAACCTGTACGAGCTCGAATACACCGAGCACAGCGCCAATGACATTGCCGGCAGCGGCGTCGACAGCGTGCCGGCGTATTTCCTCGGCTACAACGGCCCGAACCAGGCCAATGCCGCGCCGGCCTATGTGGACATTCCCAAGCACGCGGCCGCCGGCAGCTTCCTGTTCACCGGGACCTTGTCGGGCTGCTCGCTGGTGGTGACCAGCCTGGATGCCAACACCTTCCGGGTCTACCACGACGGTCGGGTCAACAGCTCGCTGCTGTACGACAACGTGGTGATGGCGGTGGACTACAAGGACTATCAGGTCGCCGGCACCGCCGAGGGCCTGGCCGCGGCCTACATGCAGTACGTCGATGGCCAGTGGCAGCTGGTGTTCCAGCGCCAGGAGTACCAGCGCGAAGGCCAGATGGTCTGGCCGAAGCTGCGCGACGGCGTCCAGCCCCTGGCGATCCAGACCGCCGACCCGCAGGTGGTGGAACGCAACCGGGCCGGGTTCGCCGCCTACCGCGAGCAGGTGCACCAGAACCTGAAGAAAGTCGCGGCCCAGTTCGGCGTGTCGGTCGAAGGCGTGGCCGACGGCGTCTACAGCGAGGGCGCCTTTTCTCCCGAGCATCCGGCGATCGCCAGTTGGAACCAGCTGCGCGAAGCGGTCCAGGCCAAGGTCAATGCCGATATCCAACAGCTGGCCGACCAGCGCTACCAACTCCAGCAAGACCGGCGCGGGGCCAGCGACAAGGGCCTGATCGACCAGCAGATCAAGCAGCTCAACCTCACCCAGGACTACTACCGGGCGCAGTACGACCCGGTGTTGCGCGAAGCCGGCTCGGTGGAAAAGACCTGGCTCTGGCAGCAGATCAAGGCCAAGGAGGGCAGCGCCGCGGTGGTGCGCACCGACGATACGGCGATCCAGGGCGCAGGCGAGGAGCGCGCCAGCAGCGTTGGCGAGCGTTATGCGATTGCCGAAGCCTATCAGCGCGGCGCGCGCGGCACGGCGTTCAGCGATGGCTTGCGCGATTTTCGCGAGATCAAGATCCCCGGGGTGGACGACAGGATGTCGGCCCTGGAGATGAAGCGGCTGTTTCTCGAGGGTACGCTCAGCCCTCGTGAGCGGGGTGCCCTGAGCGGGCGCATCACGGAAACCGCCCAGGCCGAGTACATCGACAAGGTGCTGCGCCAGACCGCGGTGTTCAGTGAAGACTTCCACAACGCCGGCAGTGTCTTCGGCCAGCTGGCGCCGCAGGACTTCTACCTGTCGCTGGTGGGCGACCGTTCCGGCGGCCGTTGCTACCCCCTGGTCCGGGCGATGGCCGTGGCCCTGGCCAGTGGCGGCGAGGCGGGCGTCAACAGCCTGGTGCAGAAGCTGTTCCTGGCCTCCGCCGACCCTCAGGCGGGCAGCTCGACGCTGCTCAAGAACAGCCTGATCCGCCTGCATTCCAATGTCGAAGCGGTCCAGGCTTCCAGGGAGCTGGGGCAGGTCAAGTTGTCCGAGGTGGTGTCGCGGCTGGCCGCCAGCACCGGCACCTCGATGTTTGCCCTCAACACCCAGAACCACTCGATGATGGTGGGCAGCACACAGACCGCCGAGGGCCGTCGCTACTACTTCTATGACCCGAACGTGGGGATCTTCGCCTTCGACTCCACCAAGGGCTTGGCCAAGGCCATGCAACAGCACCTGGTGACGCGCAACCTGGCCGCGCACTATGGCTCGTTCGGCACCAAGTCGCTGCCGGCCTTCAACCTGATCGAGATCGACACCGGCAAGATGGCCGAGGTGCCGGTGGGCAACGGGTTGAATGTGGCCGATCTGTCGCGGCCCGAGGAACTGGCCGGAGTCATCGGCCAGCGTCGCCAGGTGGAGCAGGCGGTGGACGCCCAGCAGCGGGTCAGCGAAGACCTGCGCCTGGGGGCGGCGTTGACCACCTTCGACGCCGAGCAGTGGGGCGCGCGCTTCGAAGTCGCCAGCACCCGGCTGGCCCGGGAACATCAGTTGGGCAGCCAATGGATACCGATCATTGCCAACATCGAGGAGCAGAAGGAGGGCGGCTATCGGGTCCAGTTCATCAACCGTGACCAACCCGAGCAGACCCGCTGGCTGGCCACCGACGACGGCACCTTTGTCGAGTTCCGGCGTTTCGTCGATGAGCACATGCGGGTGTTCAACGAGCACTTCACCCTGGAGCATGGCCAGATACGGCCCCGTGCCGGCGTTAGCGAAGCATCGCCGGTGGACGGCCTGAACGCCGGCTTTGCGGTACAGACGCTGATCCAGTGGTTTGCCGACAAGAACCGCAAGGACACGGCCCAGGGCACGGTCTCGCCGGACCTGGCCACCGCGCTGAAGATCCACAGCTACCTGGGCCTGGCGCAGATTGGCCATGGCACTTTGCAGGATGTGGTCAAGGTCACCGAACTGGTGCAGACCGCGTTGCGCGGCGAAGCCATGGCTGCCGAGACCTCGCTCAAGGACTTTGCCTCGACCCTGGGCCACACCGTCAACGAAGGCGCGGGCGTGCTGTTTGGCGGGGCCATGGTCGGCCTGGATGCCTATGAGCTGGCCCATGCCGAGAACGATGTGCAGAAGGCAGTGTTCGGCACCCAGCTGGCGTTCGATTCGGCCAGCTTCGTCACCGGCGCGGCCGGGGTCGGCGCCGGGCTGCTCGGTGCCTCGACGGCGGCCGCGGTGCTCGGCGGCGCGGGGGTGATCCTCGGCGGCCTGGCGGTGGGCTTCACCGCGCTGGCCCAGGCCTTTGGCGCGGTGGCCGAAGACGCCAAGGCGGTCGGACGCTATTTCGATACGGTCGACAAGGCCTACAAAGGCAACGGCTACCGCTACGACGCGGACAAGAAAGTGCTGGTGCCGCTGGCCGGCGCGGTGGTCAAGCGCCTGGACCTGCGCAACAACCAGATCGGTTTCGACAGCCAGTACATTTACCGCACCCACCACGGCTCCACCGGTTCCGGGGCGATCAACTACTTCTTCTGGGCCGGGGATTTCCCGCGGATGATCCACGACCGTGGCCAGGCGATCGAGGTGCGCAGCGGCATCGGCTACAAGGACGCCACGCGCACGCTCGAGCATGGCGACAGCACGGCGGTGATCCTGCCGGGCACGCCCAAGTCCTACATCAGCTACGAGTACATGATCCTGCCTGGGTCCACCACCCGGCATGACACCGGTTTCGACGTGATCCGCAGGCTCGAGGAAGACCGGCGCTTCGACTACGACTTCTACATCTTCCCGAGCGAGGAGACGATCCGGCGGATTCGCCAGGAGTATGTCGACACCCCGATCGAGGTGCTGCTCGATTCGCGCGACCGGCAACTGGTGATACCCGAACTGCCCAAGGAGCTGTACGGCTATCTGAACTACCAGATCAAGGGTGCGGGCGGGCGCTATCTGGTCGGCCTCAATGAAGGCACCCGGGTCGATCTGTCCAGCGAGGCAGGCACGCCGTCGCGTTGGATCATCGACAGCAGCCAGCTGGCGAGCGAGAGCATCAGCGTGTCGAAGGGCCAGTTGGTGGTCGGCGGCGTGGTGGTCAAGCTCGACCCGGCGAGCAACGGCCAGGTGCTGGTGGTCAACGCCAAGGGCGAGGTGCGCGAAGTCGATTTCGCCGGCATGAGCGCCCGGGTGGTGGAGGAAGACGCGAGCAAATGGCAGCTGCCTGGCCAGCGTATCGAACAGCACCTGAGCGAGCTGGCCAAGGCCCATCAGCTGCACGGTCAGTATGTGGTCGTCGATAACTACAGCCACGAGGGGCGCAATGTCGGCCGGGCGTTCTACGACGTCGCCAAGGAGCGCATGCTGTTCACCGACACCCAGGTGGAGCAGGCCAGGAACGCCCAGTTGGGGGCGGTCATCGGCGAGCACGCCTACTTCGTCGACGCCGAGAATTCCGCGGCATGGCGGGTCGAGATCGCCACCGGCAAGGTCGACGCGCAGTTCGCCCCGTCGTTCAACCAGAGCGCGGGCCGGATCAGCCGGTTCTGGCAAGAGGGCGATGCGGTCTACCTGGCCCGTCGTTATCAGCTCAAGGAGCGCGAGGCCGAGCTGAACTTCCGCATCATCGGTGACCGGATGGAACTGGTCGGGGTGGTCGGCGATGACGCATTGCTGCAACTGTCGGCACGCACCGGCCAGCATGGCGATGCGCTCAAGGCCCTGCTCCAGGGCTACCAGAGCCAGGCCACGCAGCGCGCCACCCCGGTGTACAGCCTGGGCGCGCCGATGATGGAGCCGAGCGCCGCGGCGCTGGTGACGGTGTTTGGTCTGGATAACGCCAAAGTGGCGCACCGCTACTGGGTGCGCACCAGCGACGGCACGGTGATCAAGCCGAACCTGGCACCCCCGGCGGGCCAGCAGCCGCCGCTGGATGCCCAGGGCAAACCCCAGAGCGCCTGGCCGATTCCGGCGGACCTGGTGTTCGCCGGCAGCATGCCGCAGCCCGCCGGCCAGGAAGTGTTTTTCTTCTACAGCCAGAAGGAGAAGGTGCTGTTCCGCCAGGAAGGGCCGGGGCAGAAAGTCCTCGACGGTAGCCAGCCGAGCGCCTTGCGCCTGGCCACGCCGACCCTGGCCAATGTGCTCGAACTCAACGGCCATCTGGTGGCCGTGACCGAGGACGGGCGTGTCGCGCGGATCGAGGCGACCGGGCGCCTGAGCTATGAAGCGGTCAACGAGCATTGGCTCAAGAAACACGGCACCTGGTGGAAGGACCTGGCCAGTGTCAACGGCAGCAACGCCACCCTGGCGGTATTCGGGGCCAAGGCCGCCGATGGCAAGAGTGCGCTGCCGGTGTGGTACCACAACGGCCAGGTGATCGTGGCGGCGTCCTCGTTGCAAGGCAAGCCGCTGCAGTTTCTCGGCTTCGACAGCGCCAGCTCCAGCGCGCGGCTGTTCGAGCCCGAGAGCGGCAAGCTCTACCTCCAGGCACCGATGACGTCCGAGGCGTTGGCGACCGCGTTCGGCGGCGACGAGGTGCTTGAGGCCTCGGCGCAATTGCCCGCCGCCACGCTGCTGATGCCCCAGGTGCAGCTGCGCTCGGCGGTCCAGGTGGATGCCGGGCTGCGGTTGACGACGGCGCAGGGCGAAATCCTGCTGCGCACCAACAGCGGCGATGTGCAGCTGGTGGCGGTCGACAAGGGCTGGCAGCAGCAACACCTGGGTAATCTGCCCCAGGCGCTGGCCAAAGTGACAGGGCAGTGGGGAGCCAAAGGCGTGTTGACCTTGCAAGGCGCCGACAGCCAGGGCTGGTTCGATGTCGCCAGCGGGCAGATGTTCGCCAGCACCGGCATTCCCGCCGCGAGCGACCTGCGCTTTATCGGGGTGGCCGCCGAATCGCAGCGCTCGGCCTACGTCTACAGCCCGACGGAGCAGGCGCTGTACAAGGTCAAGCAGGGGGCTGCGCAGAAGCTCGGGCACTACGGCAATGTCGAGCGTATCGGCTCCTCGCTGCTGCTGCAGGGTGGGGGCGGCGGCGGTCGTCAGGACGAACTGGCGCCGCCGTTGATCGCCGGGGTCGACAGCGTGGTGCTGCATGGCGGCGGTGCCAACGACACCTACCGCTTCAGCCCGGCGATGTGGGCGCACTACCGCACGGTGGTGATCGACAACGATGACCCGGGCCAGGCCCTCGACCGCCTGATCCTGCCGGTGGCCGATGGCAAGAACATCCTCGTCAGCCGTCAGGGCGAGAACGTGCTGCTGACCGACGCCGGCACCGGCACGGCCCTGGTGCTGCGCCAGGTGTTGGGTAGCCAGGCCTCGGCGCATCGGCATCTGCAGATCGAGCTGCAAGGCGACTCATCGGTGATCAGTGTCGATCATCTGGTGAAGGGTTTTGCCCAGGCGGGCTCGACCAGGGATGCTTTGTTCGAGCTGTCCTCGCGCGAGCGCCAGAGCGTGCCGACGGCGAACGACATCGCCTCGGTGACGCAGGCCGAGGGGCCCAGCCTGGCCAAGTTGAGCGGGGCCATGGCGGCCTTCGCCGACACCGGCGGCGCTCGTGAACAGGTGCCGCAAAACCGTCAGGCCGCCCAGGCGGTGCTGGTGCCTTCACTGACCTGACCACGCAGGAGCAAGCACAGGAGGGGCGCAAAGCCTCTCCTGTCTCCGGCCGAATCACTTCTTTATGTAGAACAGCAAACCATGATCAAACCCATGATTTCGCGGCAGCGAGCCCTTGCCGGCTGGTTGCTTGTCCCTCTGTTGCTTGCCACGTTGCCGGTCGCCTCCCTGGCGCAGGCGGCCGAACACCCGCGCCAGGCCATGCCCAGCGACCTCTGGCGGGTGTACCTGGATGCCCAGCAGAACAACAGCGAGCTGGCGGCGGCCCGTGCCGACCAGGCCGCGCGGGCCGAGGCGGTGCCCCAGGCGCGGGCCGGGCTGCTGCCCACGCTGTCGGCCAGTGCCGAGCTGAACGGCACCAGCACCTCCCTGCAACAGCCAAAGCAGGACACCCGGCGCAGTGGCACCAGCTACCAGGCGGTGCTGAACCAGCCGATCTTCCGCGCCGATCGCTGGTTCAGCCTCAAGGCCGCCGAAGCCGAGGACCAGCAGGCCCAGCTGGAGCTGGCGGCGGCCGAACAGAAACTGATGCTCGACAGCGCCCAGGCCTATTTCGGCCTGCTCAAGGCCCAGGACGCCCTGGCGGCGGCCAAGGCTGAAGAAGCCGCGCTCAAGCGCCAGCTGGAACTGGCCGAGAAGGGCTTGCAGCTGGGCCTGTCGGACCGTACCGATGTGCTCCAGGCCGAGGCCGGGCATGACACCGCGCGGGCCAACCGGATCGTCGCGCAGAAGCGCACCGACGATGCCTTCGAGGCCCTGGACACCCTGACGCACCAGCAATACGCCGCGATCCAGGGCGTGCGGCATGACATGCCGATAGTGTTGCCGGAACCCAACGATGCCCGGCGCTGGGTCGACACCGCGGTGCGGCAGAACCTGACCCTGCTGGCCAGCCAGCAAGCCCTGGACGCGACGCAGCAGACCCTCAGTGCGCGCAAGGCCGGGCACGCGCCGACCCTGGACGCGGTGCTGCGTTACCAGACCGGCGACAACGACAACCTGGGGTACGGCAACAGCGATATCCGCGGCAGTGGCTACGGCGGCAATGTCGAGCAGCGCTCCATCGGCCTGCAGTTGAACATTCCGCTGTTCAGTGGCGGCCAGACCTCTTCCCAGGTGCGCGAGGCCCACCAGCGGATGAATCAGCGCGAATACCTCAACGACAACCTGCGGCGCCAGGTGGTGGAGCAGACCCGCAACCTGCATCGCGGCCTCAACAGTGGGGTCGACCAGGTCAAGGCGCGGCGCCAGTCGATCATTTCCAACCAGGGCGCGGTGCTGGCCTCGCAGTTGGGCTTCCAGGTCGGCACCCGCAATATCGTCGATGTGCTGGAGGCCCAGCGCCAGCTCTACAACGCGGTGCGCCAGTACAACGACAGCCGCTATGACTACATTCTCGACACCCTGCGGCTCAAGCAGTCGGTGGGAACCTTGTCGCCCCAGGACCTCAAGGCGCTTTGTGATTACCTCAAGGCCGACTACGATCCCGACCGCGATTTCCTGCCGCCGGAGTTTCCACGCCGGCTGGCGGCGCGTTGAGGCTGTTTGTCAGGGCGGCAGGTACGGATTCATCAGGTAAAGGGGCGAGGTGTTGCACAGGTTAACGAACTTCTTCGACAGCCACAGACGGTGTTGTTACGCCCTGGGCGTGGTGATCGCGGTCGGTGCCGCGGTGGCGCTGGGCAACTACTACCGCCTGCAGGTCGAGGACGTCTACCAGGCCAGTATCGAGATGCAGACCCAGGAGTACGCGGCGGATCTGCAGCAGTGGAAGTCCGACGGTTTTGCCATTGGCGCGCTGTCGATCCTGGGGCGCCACAACCCCTCGCTGAAACGGGTGATCCTGGAGCGCGAGCCCTCCGCGCAATTGATGGAGCAGGCGGCGATCCCGTTGAAGACGCTGTCCATGGTGGTGGGCGCCAATCATGCCTTTGTCCTCAATCGCGACGGGGTGGTGGTGGCGGCCCATGATCACCAGGGCCAGGCGCCGCTGGGGCTGAACGTGGCCTTCCGGCCCTACTTCAAGGTGGCGCTCAACGGCGGCAGCAGCGTCTATGGTGCGATCAGCGTCACCACCGGCACCCGCATGTTCTACATGGCGGTCCCGGTCTACGAGTCGCGCACGCGCCAGGACAAGGTGATCGGGGTACTGGTGGCGCGTTTCGACGGCAAGATGCTCGATACCAACCTGAACAAGCAGTATGGCGACGACCTGAAAATGATCCTGTCGCCCAGCGGCGTGGTGCTGGCCGCCAGCAATCCGGAGTTTCTGCTCAAGGCCGACCGCGCCTGGTCGCTGCGCGACTTCAGCGGCGAGATCCGCCGCCAGTTCGGCGACTACCCGTTCGCCCACGGCGTTCCCGAACGCTTGCCCTTCGATACCCATCAGCCGCAGGTCAAGCTGGACGGCCGGCGCTACAGCCTGTCCCGGGCCGACTTCGACTGGAACGACCCCAGCGGTCCCTGGAGCCTGGTCACCCTGGGCGACCTGGATGCGGTGCTGCCGGCCGAGCAGGTGCTGCTGATCAAGGGCCTGAGCGCCGTGGTGTTCCTGCTGTTGCTGTGGGGCGGCCTGCGACGCCTGGCCGATGCCCGGCGGCACAAGGCCGACGTGGCGCGGATCGAGCAAAGCGAGCGACGCCTGGACATGGCCCTGCAAAGCGGGGCGCTGGGCTTGTGGGACTGGAACGTCAGCCTGGGGATCGTCATCAACAACGATGTCTGGCTGCGGATCCTCGGCTACAGCAAGGAGGAACTGGACCAGACCTTTGGCAATGGCCTGGACCGCTGGGCCTGCCTGGTCCATCCGCAGGACCACGAGCCGGTCATGGCCAGGCTCAGGGCGCACCTGGACAATGAGGTCGAGGAGTACCGCGCCGAGTACCGCATGCGCAGCAAAAGCGGGCGCTGGTTGTGGGTGCTGGACATCGGCCGGGTCATGCAGCGCGATGCCCAGGGCGCGCCGACGCGGGTCACCGGCGTGCTGCAGGACATCACGCAGGCGGTCGAGGTGCAGCAATCGATCGTCGACAGCCAGACCAAGCTGCAGTCGATGATCGCCAACATTCCCGGGGTGGTGTTTCGCAGCCTGCCGGACGCCGCGCGGACCATGGTCTTCGTCAGCGATGCCATCGAGGGCCTGAGCGGTTTTCCGGCGGCGCATTTCCTCGCCGGGCACAGCTATCGCGACCGGGTCCACCCCGATGACCTGGAGATTTTCGCAGGCTGCCTGAGCAGCGCCAGCTACATGCTCGAATACCGGATCATCACCGCCACTCAGGAGGTGCGCTGGGTCTACGACAAGGGCCAGACCATTGTCGTGGACGGGGTGCCGCAGTACCTGGACGGGGTGATCTTCGACATCAGCGAGCGCAAGGCGGTGGAAGCGCAGATCCAGCAATCGCGGCGCGACGCCGAGCTGGCGACCCAGGCCAAGTCGGAATTTCTCGACAGCATGTCCCATGAGATCCGCACGCCGCTGAACGCGATCATTGGCATGGCCCACCTGGTGCAGGACATGCCCCTGGAACAGGCGCAACGCGACTACATCGAGAAGATCGACCGTGCGGCGAGGAACCTGGTGGGTACGATCAATGGCGTGCTCGACCTGTCGAAGATCGAAGCCGGCAAGCTGAGCATGGAGCAGGTCTGCTTCGACCTGCGGGAGCTGGTGGACGATGTGTTGCTGCTGGTGCGCCAGCGCGCGGAAGAACAGGCGCTGCAACTGCGCCTGGACATTCCCGCCATGTTGCCGCGCAGCTATGTCGGCGATCCGCTGCGCCTGGCCCAGGTGCTGACCAACCTGGTGGACAACTCGATCAAGTTCACCGAGGCCGGCCATGTGTGCATCGGCGTGTGCCTGGTGCGCCAGTGGAACGACAAGGCGCTGCTGTGCTTCAGCGTCACCGACACCGGGGTGGGTATCAGCGAGGAGCAGCAGGCGCGGCTGTTCAATGCCTTTGTCCAGGCCGACCTGTCCATCAGCCGGCGTTACGGCGGCAGCGGCCTGGGGCTGACCATCTCGAAGAAAATCGTGCAGATGATGCAGGGCGACATCTGGGTGCACAGCAAGCCGGGGCAGGGCGCGGTGTTCAAGTTCACCGTGCAGTTGAGCCTGCCGCAGCGACGGCCACAGGAGTTTCCGACGCTGAGTTGCAGCGCGCCGGCCACCCCATCG
>NZ_JAQZAA010000045.1:99970-114240 GCF_028640875.1 Pseudomonas sp. SBT1-2
GGTGGCCGGCGCGGCGGGGTTGTGCACGGTCAACGACTACGCACGGTTGCTGGCGGGGACGCGGGTGCTGGTGGTCGAGGACAACCGGCTGAACCAGGATGTGTTGCAGGGCCTGTTGCAGCGCGCCGGGGTCCAGGTGGTGCTGGCCGCCAACGGCGCCGAGGCCTTGCAGCGGTTGCTCGGGGACGGTCGTTTCGACGGTGTGCTGATGGATTGCCAGATGCCGGTCATGGACGGCTACGGCACCACGCGCAAGATCCGCGGTTATCCGCACCTGCGCTCGCTGCCGATCATCGCGGTGACCGCCAGCAGCCAGGCCGATGTCCAGGGCCGGGTGCTGGCCGCCGGTATGAGCGACCTGATCAGCAAGCCGCTGGAAGTCACGGCGTTCTATCGGACTTTGGTGCGCTGGATCAAGCACCTGGAACTGCCCGCGGGGGCGATCGCGGCAAGCCTGCCCAACGGCGTTTCAGCACCGGCCTACCCGGGCATCGACTCGGCGCTCGGGCTGGCGGTGGTGAACCAGGACCTGGCGCTGCACCACAAACTGCTGGCGGACTTTCGCGATGAGCAGCAAGGGCTCATCGAGCGCCTGTGGCAGGCCCATGCCGCCGAGGACCTGCAGGCCATCGGCTTCCTGGCCCATAGCCTGCAGGGTGCGGCCGGCAACATCGGCGCCACGGCGGTCAGGCAGGCGGCCCGGCAACTGGAGGAGCAGTGCGCCGGGCAGGCCGATCTTGCGCCCTTGATCCGCCAGCTGGCGCAGTGCCTGGAGCCGCTGCTGGCCGGCCTGGTGTGTTTGCCTGCGGCGGGTGCCGGGCCCCAGGGCCGGGAGAGCGAGGCGCTGGGCAGTGAGCAGGTGCTGAAGCTGGAGCGGCTGGCCAAGCTGCTGCGCAACCACAATGCGCAGGCCCTGGCGCTGGTCGATGAGCTGTGCGAGCAAAGCCGTTGCAGCGCCCTGCGGGCCATTCAGGAGCGGATCTACCGGCTGGAGTTCCAGCAGGCCTATGAGCTGCTGGTCGACTTGCGCGCGGCCCAGGGTTAGCGCGTTGCCCGGGTCAGCTCGAGGTAGCGCGCCATGCGGTCCGTGCAGTGCTCCACCAGGCACTGGTGCAAGGCCCGCAGCGACTCGGTGATTTGCGAACGGTGCGACACCACCAGGCTCAGCGGCGCGGCGTCGGCCTGCCAGCCGGGGAGCAGGGGCAGCAGGCGCCCGGCGAGCAGGTCTTCGACCACGTTCAACAGCGGCAGATAGACCACGCCATGGCCGGCCAGCGCCCAGCGCCGCGCGGCATCGCCATCGTCGCAGCAGAAGTGCCCCTGCACCCGCACATCCTCGATCTGGCCCGGCGCATGGAAACGCCAGCGACTCTCCGGCCGGCCAATGCTGTGGCAGATGATGCATTCGTGCTCGCTCAGCTGTTCCGGCGATTCGGGCGTGCCATGTTCGGCCAGGTAGCCGGGCGCGGCGCAGGCGATGAAGTGGTGCTGCTTGAGCACCGGCAGCTCCACCAGGTCCAGCGCCAGGCTTTTGCCATAGCGCAGCGCCGCGTCGAAGCGGCCCTTGAGCAGGTCCTCTTCCTTGTCGCTCAGGGCCAGCTTGATGTACAGGCGCGGCCGTTGCTGCTTGAGCCGGGTGAGCAGGTCCAGCAGCAGGTTGCGGCCCAGGTCGGAAGACACCGTGAGCTCCAGCATGCCGTCGTCGTGGGTCAATGAGCGTTTGCCGTTGGCCAGGATCTTCAGGGCGTGCTGCGCGCTTTCCAGGTAACGCACGCCCTCGGGGGTGAGTTTCATGGTGCGGGTGGAGCGGGTGAACAGGCGCACGCCGAGACGGTTTTCCAGGCGCTTGAGCGCCAGGCTGGCGGCGGCCGGGGTGATCGACATGATGCGCGCCGCGGGCGACAGGCCCTGCAGCTCGGCAATCAGCACGAACAGTTCCAGGTCAGCGAGGTTAGGCATGGGCAAGGCTCACTGTCCGTTCAAAGGCCGAAAAAGCTCTGTGACGAACTCAGCAAGGCCGCCGAGAGCGACGCCGGGCCGCAGGCGATGCATTGCTCGAACCCCGGCTGTTGATACATCTGCGCCATGGCCTGGGCATGCCGGCCGGCAAGGTCGTCGCCGGGTTGCAGCAGGTTCAGGTGGTAGTTCAGCGCCAGGGCGAACAGACGGGCCGAGAACGGCAGATCGAGGCTTGCCGGGCTGGGGTCGCCCTGGAGCAGCGCCTCGGCATGGGTGATTTTCCAGGCGAGGTTGAGGATGCGGTCTTCCGGGTCGGCGTGGGCGAGAATCTCCTCGATCAGCACCCGGCTCTGGGCCAGGGCCTGGCCGATGCTGCTGCCGGGCTGGTTGAGGCCCATCAGGGCCAGGCAGGCGGCGCTGCGAAACGCCGCGGGTTCGCTCTGGGTCACGCCGCTGTCGAGCAGGATCGACAGGGTATCGAGCAGCGCCTCGAGGCGGATCTGCGGGTTGCCGGCCAGCTGCAAGGCCAGGGCGCCGATGAAGCCGTCGCGCATGTCGCTGCCGGCCGAGGGTTCGGCCGCCGGTTGCGGGCTGTGCAGGGGCTTGTCGCGGTAGCCCAGTTGCGTCGCCACCCGGGCCAGCACCACCGGTGGCGAGATCGGCTTGGCGATGTAGTCGGCGGCGCCGAGCAGCAGGCCCAGGCGTTCGTCTTCGACACTGCTGCGCGAGGTCAGGAAAATCACCGGGATGGCGGCGGTCGCCGGGTGGCGCTTGAGTTCGCTGAGCACCTGGAAACCGTCCATCTCGGGCATCAGGATGTCGAGGATGATCAGGTCCGGGCTGGCGCTGCGGGCCAGGGCCAGGCCGCGCTCGCTGTTCTTCGCCAGCAGCACTTCATATTCGGTGGTCAGGGTTTTCGAGAGCACGATCAACGACTGCGGGTCGTCGTCGATCGCCAGGAGGGTATAGGGCTTGGGGGCGTGCTCTGCGGGCATGACGGGGGCGCCTGATCAAGAGAGGGCGGCAGTTTATCTTATTTGCCCGGCGGGTCGCGCCGGTGCGTTGCCGCAGCCGTCACGGGTGAAAGGTGTAACGATCCTTGCCCGTGTGCTTGGACTGGTACAGCGCCTTGTCCGCCTTGACCAGCGCCTGGTTCAGGCTGTCGCTGTCCTCGACCCGGGCCAGGCCGATGCTGATGGTCACCGGATGGCGGGCCGGCGCTTGGCGCACCACCTGGCACAGGCGTTCAGCCAGTTGCTCCACGTCGCTGCGGCGCACGCCGCACAGGTAGATGGCGAACTCCTCGCCGCCCAGGCGCGCGTAGTCGAAACCGGCCATGACCGTGCTGATGTCCGCGGCCACCTGCTTGAGCACCTCGTCGCCGCTGTCGTGGCCGTACAGGTCGTTGATTTTCTTGAAATTGTCGACGTCGATCATCGCCAGGTAGTGGTCATGCTCCCGGGGTTGCGCCGCCAGTTGTTCGCTGGCGCGGGCCATGAACGAGCGGCGGTTGGGGATGCCGGTCAGGGTGTCGTTGTAGGCCTGTTCCAGCAACAGCTTGGACATGATGTAGGTGTGCAGCTTGGCCTGGCGTAGCTTGATGAAGCTGTAGAGGGTCAGGGCGGTGAGAAACAGCGCGTAGATCAGCAGCATGGCGCCCTTGAGTTCCAGCACCGAGGTCTGGGTCATGATGAACGGGTCGAGCACCACCCAGGTCAGCACGACGGTGGCGAAGAACGACCAGCGGCGCAGGGGCAGCACCGAGGCGCTGTAGAGCATGCTCGAGGCGCCGATGATCAGCCAGTCGGGGCGCAGCTCCAGCGGCATGCCTTCGATCACCAGGCGGATGCCCGCGCCGATGATCAGCACGAAGACCAGGTTGAGCCACTGGAAGTGCCGGACCTTTCGGGTGAAGGCCAGCACGATCGCATTGATCGCCAGAGCGGCCAGGAACGCCATCGAGTACAGGGTGAAGCCCTGCTTGCCGGGGAAGCTGACGATCAGGTTGAACAGCAGCCAGATGCTGATGCTGGCGACGTAGATCAGCAGGCAGAAACCGTGCAGCCGCTCGAAGTCGTACTGGGCGAACTCGGCCTTGAGGGCCGGTGGCGTGGCCTGTTTCAGCACTTGCGCTTCAATGGTCTTGAGCATTGCGGGCCTTGGGCGTGAGCGGGTGGGCGGGGGCGACAAGCCTCCTGGCGAGCGCGGACTGCGCAGGGCCCCGGGGCTGAATAAAAGCAGTGGGCGTGGGACTTGTCCAACTGCGGCGGGCACCGCTGTGGGCGTCTTTCAAGGTCGTGGTGCGGCTTGTTTCAAGGTGACGTGGTGTTGGCGATCAGGTTGCGAGCTTGAGGGCGGTCGGAGTGCGCAAGCGTGGGGAGCATGCCGGCCGGCATGCGCAGCGGCGGAGGCCTCGACGAGNCGAGGCCTCCGCGCCTGGGCTTCAGCCTGGCTGACGCTGTTTCAGCGCCGCATCCTGGGCATTGAAGGTGCGCGCCGCGGCGGCCACTTCCTTGCGCACGATGGTCTTGCCGATCGGCGCCAGGGCGATGCCCGCCAGCTTCAGGTGCTGGATGCCGAAAGGAATGCCGATAATGGTGATAAAGCACAGCAGCGCCGACATCACATGCCCCAGCGCCAGCCAGATACCGCCGAACACGAACCAGAGCACGTTGCCGATCACCCCCAGGCCGCTGGTGCCGATATCGTCCTTGTTGTTCAGCTCGCGCCGGCTGATCGCCTCCTTGCCGAACGGAAAGAACGAGAAGGTGCCGATGACGAAACAGGCCCGGCCCCAGGGAATGCCGACGATGCTGATAAAGGCCAGGATGCCCCACAGCCACCAGCACAGGCCCATGAAAATGCCGCCGAGGATAAACCAGAGAAAATTGCCGATGGCGCTCATGTGAAGCTTCCTTGTTTGAACCGTGAAGGGTATCGAGCAGGCCCCGTTCGAGGCCCGTGCAGGTATAGACGCTTATTCCTTGCGCCGAGTCAGACCGGAGACGATCGCCACCAGCAACAGGCTGATGCCCCAGCCGATGAGGGTTTCGAGCCAGATCAGCAGACGGATGCCGTGGCCCCATTCGAGATTCTTGAGTTCATCCCAATAGCCGGGGAAGGGCGTCGGGGTGATCGGACCCCAGTCCTTTTCCTGCTGCAGATCGACCAGCGACAGCAGGATGTCCAGCGAATACGCGCCGGGGCTGAAGCCGGTGTATTCGCCGCGCAGGGCCTTGCAGGTGTACCAGTTGCCTACGGTGGAAGGCAGATCCTGCTTAGGGTGTTGCTCTTTCCAGGCATCGCCATATTCAGGGGTACAACTGGCGTAGGCCTCGTTCTGGAATACCAGTGGGTTGCTGGGGGCGAAGACCTTGTGTTCGATGGCGGCGTACCAGTAGACGCTGGTGAAGAACAGCCAGATGCCCAGTATCCAGGCCAGCAGCCGCATGGGGCGATAGCCGTAGCCGGTGAGCGCGCCATAGAGCACGTGGGGGACCTTGCCGAGCCAGCGGGTTCCCCATATCCAGTTGGCTGTGCGATGTCCCACCATGCCGACCTTGCGTAGACGCTGTTCGAAAGCAATGCCGACCTCTCGTGCCTCTTCGAAGTGGCCCATCTTTTCAAAGACGTGCTTCAGCTGGAGCCAGGGCTGTGGCAGGAATCCACTCTCGGAGCCTTTGAGGCCGTCGTCGCCTGTGCTGGATGGCAGCTGTGAGTCGAGCCAGGCGATACGATCCTTGGCCCGCAAGGGGGAATCGGTGGTCAGGAAGTCGTAGGTAAAACCGTTAAGACCCAGCTCCTTGCCCCAGGTCTTTGAGTCGTCGCTCAAGGTCCTGACGTGAGAGCCGCTGAAAGCCGCGTTTTGTAAAGGATGTTCCAGATGGGTGAGCATCAGTGTTTTACCGACGATCATGTTTTGCGCGATCAAGGAAAAACCGCCGTTGCCATCCAGATGATGTGAACCTTTCAGACTCAACTGTCCGTCGATTCGCGCGGCTGTGAAGCGAACCGTGCCAATGGAGTGGAAGCCAGTAGACAGAAATACGCTACCGCTCACATGAGCCTTGTCCGCGTTCAGGGCAATGCCGGTAGTGGCGGTAAAAGTGCAATCCGAGCACTTCAATCCTTTCATCGTCGCGCTGTTCAATCGTACTTCGCCTGAAGACTTGAACCCGTTTTCGAATACGATGTTTGCGTCAATGACACAACGATCAGCATCCAGGGCGTTTTTCCCCAGGCCATCGAGTTGAGCGCCGCTGAATATCAGTGATCCTGCGACCTTTGCGCCTATCAGGCATAGGGTTCCCTGGCAGTGGAACCCTCGCAGGCTGAACGATGAGCACACGCGAAGATACTGGGCCTCAACGCCGGAAAACTGGCTGCCGCTCAAATCAAGCCAGCCGTCGATCACCGTGTTTTCAAGCCGCAGGTCCTTGTCGCACAGGCAATGGGTCAAACTGACGTTGGTGGCGATGGTGGCGGAGCTGAGGTGCAGGGAACCCTGGATGAAGGCGCCTTCGAGGTGAACCCCGTTCAGGTCTATCGGGTTCTTGTCATCGCCGCCCAGTATCAGGAACCTCAGGAAACTGGCGCGAATGGTGTTTTCCGCCGTGCCGGCTACAGGCCTTTGCTTGGCGATACTGAACCGCGCTCCTGTGGCGCCGTAAGCCAGCAGTTTTTTTTCCACCGGGTTCAAGGGCAAGTAGTGCTGGAGTACCCGGTCGGCGGTAAGCGTCATGCTTTTCACTCCTGGATAGCGCCGAGTTCGGCGGGAGTGGGCGCTTGTCTGAGGCGGCAATCAGCGAGGAGGGGCAAAGCGCGAGGCACGAGCGGGAGACGCATAAAAACTTCCATGTAGGGTCGTCGGGCGGCAAAAGGCTGGCAGTATGCCACTGGCTTGCCGTCCCGACAAAAGCACAAGCCCCTGCTCCTGCAAGGGCTGTTGCGGGGCTCTCAGGGATCGACCTGCGCCATCAGCTCCGGCACCGACTCGGGGCGTTTGGCGTAACGCTGGGCCAGCACCGCACAGACCATCAGCTGGATCTGGTGGAACAGCATCAGCGGCAGGATCAGTACGCCCATGGTGCTGCCGGCGAACAGCACCTGGGCCATGGGCACGCCAGTGGCCAGGCTTTTCTTCGAACCGCAGAAGAGGATGGTGATGCGGTCTTCCTGGTTGAAGCCGAAGAGCTTGCTCAGCAGGCTGGAGGCCAGCAGCGCCAACGCCAGCAGCACGCCGCAGGCCAGCACCAGGCCGGCCAGGTTCCACAACGGGATCTGGTGCCAGATGCCTTCGTTCACCGCCTCGCTGAAAGCGCCGTAGACCACCAGCAGGATCGAACCCTGATCAACGAATTTCAGCCAGTTCTTGTTGCGGCCCACCCAGGCGCCGATCCAGCGGCGGGCGATCTGCCCGGCGATGAAGGGCAGCAGCAATTGCACGCTGATCTTGACGATGGCATCCACCGTCGAGCCGGCATCGCCGTGCACATTCAGCAGCAGGGTCACCAGCAACGGCGTGAGGAAAATCCCGAACAGGCTGGACGCCGCGGCGCTGCAGATCGCCGCCGGCACGTTGCCCCGCGCCAGGGAGGTGAAGGCAATCGCCGACTGCACGGTGGCGGGCAGGGCGCAGAGGTAGAGCATGCCCAGGTACAGCTCGTTGCCGATCAGCGGCGACAGCAGCGGCTTGAGCGCCAGCCCGAGGATCGGGAACAGCACGAAGGTCAGGCTGAAGATCAGCAGGTGCAGGCGCCAGTGGCCGGCCCCGGCGATGATCGCCTCGCGCGACAGCTTGGCGCCGTGGAGGAAGAACAGCAGGGCGATGGCGGCGTTGGTCAGCCAGCCGAAGCCTAGCGCCACCTGGCCGCTGGCCGGCAGGAAGCTGGCCAGCAGCACCACGCCGATCAGGGTCAGGGTGAAATTGTCGGGCAAAAGACGTGAGCGACTCATAACGGGATCATCCAGGGGTTGCCAGGGCGGTGGGCCGACTCTAACGTGATGGTGGACTGCCGACTAACGCCAATGAGCCAGTAAATGCCGCCTAAAGGACATGAAAAGATCGTCCGCCGCAGTATTCCCGGTCTGCCGAGCCTGCCTCGACCGGTGTACGGCCGCACCGAATCCCTGCCCAATCGGGCGCTGACCCGGCGCCACAGCCACCCCTGGGTGCAATTGTCCTACGCCATCCAGGGCGTGCTGGAAGTGCAGACCAGCGCCGGGCGTTTTGTCGCCCCGCCGCAGCGGGCGGTGTGGATTCCGGCCGGCATGCCGCACAAGGTGTTCAGCTCGCCGCGCACCGAAATGCGCAGCCTGTACCTGGATTGCCGTGTCACCGCCTGGGCCGGTGCGACCTGCCAGGTGCTGGCGGTGAGCAGTCTGCTGCGCGAATTGATCCGCGCCTTCAGCGAGCTGCCGGTGGAATACGCTGAAGACGGCGCCGACGGCCGCCTGGCCCAGGTCCTGCTGGACCAGCTGGCCGCCGCGCCGCAACTGGACCTGATGCTGCCGCTGCCCCAGGACCCGCGCCTGCGGCAGATCTACCGCAGCCTGCAAGCGCACCCGGACCAGCCGACCACCCTGGGGCAATGGAGCGAAAAGCTGGGCGTGACGGAGAAAACCCTCAGCCGCTTGTTCCTGCAGGACACCGGCCTGACCTTCCGCGCCTGGCGCCAACGGCTGCGCCTGCTGGGCGCGCTGACGCCCCTGGAGCAAGGCGAGCGGGTAACGGACGTGGCGCTGGCCTGCGGCTACGACTCGACCTCGGCCTTTATCGCGGCGTTCCGCCAGCAGTTCGATGCCACGCCTGGGGAGTTTTTTCGCCAGGCCTGATCGCCACCTGTAGGAGCGAGGCTTGCCCGCGATAACGTCAGTGGCCGCCCCCTCAACCCTGGACCTTGCCCCCGTCATCCAGCGCGAACGGCCACCGCGTCATGCAAAAAACTAAGCCGGCGTCAGCCGTTCAATCCTGGCCGGCGCAGCCACAACCAGCGGCGCAAAGCTATGGGCCTGGGCCATGTTCCACATACGCGCATAGAACTCCGAGCTGATCGGCCGTTGCAGCAGTTCGCCGGGTTCGAGGAACACATGGATCTGCGAGAACAGCCGCACCTCGGTGGTGGTCATGCGCCGTACCAGGTGCTTGGCCTGCAATTGCGCGGGGTGGTCGAGGCCGGCGGCGCTGAGCATCTCGCCGAGGGCGACCAGGGTGTTGCGGTGGAAGTTGTGCACCCGCTCGGCCTTGTCCGTGACCTGCAACGCCTTCTGGCGCAGCGGGTCCTGGGTGGCGACGCCGGTGGGGCATTTGTTGGTGTGGCAGCTTTGCGACTGGATGCAGCCGATGGCGAACATGAAACCGCGCGCGGCATTGACCCAGTCGGCGCCGATGGTCAGCACGCTGGCGATGTCGAAGGCGCTGATCACCTTGCCGCTGGCGCCGAGCTTGATCTGCGAGCGCAGGCCGGCGCCAACCAGAGTGTTATGGACGAACAGCAGGCCCTCGCGCATGGGCATGCCGATGTTATCGGTGAACTCTCGGGGCGCGGCGCCGGTGCCGCCTTCCTTGCCGTCGACCACGATGAAGTCCGGCTGGATGCCGGTCTCGAGCATGGCCTTGACGATCGCCATGAACTCCCAGGGATGACCCACGCAGAACTTGAAACCCACCGGCTTGCCACCGGACAGGTTGCGCAACTTGACGATGAATTCCAGCAACTGGATAGGCGTGCTGAACTCCGAATGCCGCGCCGGCGACACGCAGTCATGGCCCATTTGCACGCCACGGGTCTTGGCGATTTCGGCGGTGACCTTGTGCTTGGGCAGGATGCCGCCATGGCCGGGTTTGGCGCCCTGGCTAAGTTTGATTTCGATCATCTTCACTTGCGGATGGCTGGCCTGCTCGGAGAAGCGCTGGGCATCGAAACGGCCGTCCAGGGTGCGGCAACCGAAGTAGCCGCTGCCGATTTCCCAGATCAGGTCGCCGGCGAACTCCTGATGATAGGGGCTGATGCTGCCTTCCCCGGTGTCATGGGCGAAGCCGCCGAGCCGGGCGCCTTTGTTCAGGGCGCGGATGGCGTTGGCGCTCAGCGCGCCGAAGCTCATGGCCGAGATGTTGAACACCGAGGCGCTGTAAGGCTGCAGGCAGTCCGGCCCGCCGACCACCACGCGGAACTGGCTGGGGTCGCAGGCATCGCCCGGGATCATGGAGTGGCTGATGAATTCGAAACCGGGCTGATAGACGTCGGCCAGGGTGCCAAAGGCCTTTTCCGCGGGCTGGTTCTTGGCGCGGGCGTAGACCATCGAACGCTGTGAGCGGGAGAAGGGCAGTTTCTCGTCGTCGCCTTCCAGCAGGTACTGGCGGATCTCCGGGCGAATCGACTCGATCAGGTAGCGGATATTGCCGATGATCGGGTAGTTGCGGCGCACCGCGTGATGGCTCTGCAGCAGGTCATTGAAGCCGACCAGGCTGAGCACCCCGGCCAGGATAATCAGCCCCTGGCCCCAGAGGCTGGCGGGCCAGAACAGCAGGCCGAACAAGGTAAGGGCAAGGCAGAGGGTCAGGGTCGCGTAGCGACTCAACAGCGATATTTTCATGATCGTTCCTTGGGCAAATCGCAAGACAGGGGTTCCGGCGGGCAGGCAGGGCGGGCTCAGTCCGAGTTGCGGATCTGTTGGTAGCGCTCTTGCAGCTCCTGGCGCTGTTGTTTGCGCAGCAGGCCCTGGGCGTAGCGGCGTTTCTCGATGGCGGTTTCCGGCACGAAGGCGCGCACCGGGTGCGGGCGCCCATCGGGGTCGACGGCGACCATGGTGAAGTAGCAACTGTTGGTGTGGCGCACCGTGCGCTCGTGGATGTTCTCGGTCATCACCTTGACCCCGACTTCCATCGAGGTGCGCCCGGTGTAATTGACCGAAGCCAGGAAGGTCACCAGTTCGCCGACGTGGATCGGCTCCTTGAAGATCACCTGATCCACCGACAGCGTGACCACATAGCGCCCGGCATAGCGCTTGGCGCAGGCGAAGGCCACCTCGTCGAGCAGCTTGAGCAGGGCGCCGCCGTGCACGTTGCCGGAGAAATTGGCTTTGTCGGGCGTCATGAGCACGCTCATGCTCAGTTGATAACTGCCTGGTTCCATGGGTGACCTCATCAGGGGAGTCGAGGCTGTCCGTTGGCTCGCAATGGCCGGCCTAGGGCCTGCGGACAGCTTTTGGCTGGAGGTCGGAAGGGTAATCAGAAGTGTTGATAGTTAGCTAGCTATCATTTGAAATGAGCTGTTGCGGGGATTGCAACAATGAGTGGGGAAGGGGAGATACCTGATCCACGATTTGAACGAGAGGGGCGTTACGGTAGCGACTGTTTCTTTGCATGACACCGACCTGTAGGAGCGAGATTGCTCGCGCTGCCGTTTTTTGGACGGTGTCATGGGTAGCCAAAAAAATTGAATGCAGGGTCAATAATGATAGCGACGGATTGCTTGCTCAAGACGGAAGTCCGTCTTCGGAGGATTGTCCACGAGCCGCGCAATAATGAAGAGCTTATCGACATCATCGATCATGTGTCGCATGTAACAGTTGACCATTCGATAGCGTTCTATGGCGAAATAGGTGTTCATGATTTTGATTTTTTCATCCATATCACCGTCATCACCTACGTTGCCACTACCTGGCCCGAAAACATTGTGGCTTTCAAACAGTAGGTAGCCACCCGGCTTTAGAAACGACACCAGGCGCTTCATGTAGTTTTCAAACCCCATATTGAGGTTGCCATCAATGGTGTGATGATTGGAAAACGACAGCACTACATCAAATTTTTTATCTGTGGCAAATACCGAAAAATCGCTTTCTATAAACTCTATATTGTCGCGCTTCAAATAACGCGCGGTATCCTTCGCCACTTTATTGAGAAAAGGGTTGAGTTCGACGGCTGTCACGGATTTCGCCAGTCGCGAACAATATACTGAGACAAAACCGCAGTTGCTGCCGATGTCCAGTACGTCAGCGCCCTTCAATTCTTCATCAATGGCGTATTGCTTGAACCGAAAACCCGTAGGCTTCAGGCCTGTGATTCCCAGTTCTTCCAAGCCCTGATAGAAATATCCCTGGCTGTATTGTTGCTTCTTTGGCCAGTTCTTCTGCTGCTCCTTCAAATGCCCTCGCAAACGCTTCTGGATGAAAAGCGTGCCTTTGAAGAGCCCCTTCCAGAAATCAAAAAATGAAAGTCTGATGCTGTATGGAATTTCCATTGATAACCCTGAAATAAGACGTCGATACTGGTGGTCCTTGCATACTATCGGCCGCAGGTGGGTTCACATTAGGCGTGCAACCTGAACAAAAGCGTGGTCATCACGACCAACCTCAGCTTCTCGGAATGGTCGAGCGTATTTGGCGACGCCAAGATGATCACGGCGTTGCTGGATCGGCTGACACACCACTGCCACATCGTCGAAACGGGCAACGAGTCTGTCTGCAACACAGCAGCTTGCTCGCCCAGACAAAGATCAAATCAGGTGAACGAAAGCGCAAGGACGATGACGGTACCGAGGACGATGAGCCGTTTTGATCTGCACCGAAAATACCTGCCGCATGCCTACTTGCGGTGGGTCAGTTTTCAATCAGCGTCGACACATATCCATTCCTGCGGTCACGGCGGCTTATGGTTTCGCCCTTACGGCGGGGGACACTGCTATCTGGTTTCTGGTGCAGTTCATCAACATGGGTAACAGAACAGTTCAATCACATAGGTGACAGGTTTTAACTGATGCTTGAGGTGATCACTGCTTCTGTAGGAGCGAGGCTTGCCCGCGATGGCGGTGGTGGCTTCGCTGGTGATGTTGGACGGGGTACATATCCATTCCTGCGGTCACGGCCGCTGGCGGTTCCGCCCTTACGGCCATCCCTTTCAAGGTCTTGGGTAAAATCCGCTGAAATTCAGTCAGGAAGACCCGAACGATGTGGGCCGATGTACTAGCGCGATTCGAGAAAAAAGCACCTGCCAGCGTGATGGCCAAACTTGCCTTGGAGCAAGCCATTGCGCCGGAGTGGGTCGATCAGGTTTTCGAAGAACACCGGCAACGGCAGTACTCCCGCGAATTGCTGTTCTCAACCATCGTTAAGCTCATGTCCCTTGTTTCATTGGGCTTGAAGCCGTCATTACATGCCGCGGCCAAGCAGCTGGAGGATCTTCCGGTTAGCCTGGCGGCCCTTTACGACAAGGTCAGCCGTACCGAACCGGCTCTGTTGCGCGCCTTGGTCACAGGTTGCGCGCAGCGCCTGACTCCGACGATCAAGGAGTTGGGGGGCTCAGCCATGCTGCCCGATTGGCAGGTTCGGGTGGTAGACGGCAGCCACCTGGCGTCCACCGAAAAGCGCCTTGGAGTACTACGGCACGAGCGCGGAGCGGCTCGTCCCGGATTCTCGGTCGTGGTCTACGATCCCGACCTGGATCAGGTCATTGACCTGCAACCCTGCGAAGACGCCTACGCAAGCGAGCGAGTCTGCGTGTTGCCGCTACTGGCCGATGCCAAGACGAACCAGGTTTGGATCGCTGATCGGCTCTACTGCACGCTTCCTGTAATGGAGGCCTGTGAACAAGTGAAAACGTCATTTGTCATTCGCCAGCAGGCCAAGCACCCGCGCCTGATTCAAGAGGGCGAGTGGCAAGCATCTTTGCCTGTTGCAACAGGTACGGTGCGTGAACAAAGCATTGAGGTAAGAGGGGGGCATCAGTGGCGACGCATCGAGTTGACGCTCCATTCACCAAACGACTCAGGTGACCGCAGTTTGATGTTCTGGAGCAACCTGCCCGAGAGCATCAGCGCACCGCAGATCGCGGACTTCTATCGCCGTCGTTGGAGTATTGAAGGGATGTTCCAGCGACTGGAAGCCATTCTGGAAAGTGAAATTGAATCTCTCGGCAGTCCACGAGCTGCCTTGCTTGGATTCACCACTGCCGTGCTGGCGTACAACGTACTGGCCTTGCTCAAGCGCAGCGTCGAACACGCTCATCGAGAGACTCAGCCTGAGGGCTGGGAGGCTTCGATCTATCACTTGGCGATCCAGGTCAGAGCTGGATATGAGGGCATGCAGATCGCTCTGCCCGTCGAATATCTACCGATCGTCTCAATGGAAAAACTGGCCCAGCGCTTGTTGGAATTAGCCAAGAACATTCAACCCAAGCAAGTCGCCAAAAGCCAACGAGGCCCCAAGGTACCCAAGCCCAGGACATGGGTTCAAGGGACGGCGGTACATGCCCACGTTTCAACAGACAGGGTCATCAAGGCTGCCAAAACGAAAAGACCTTGAAAGGGATGGCC
>NZ_JAQZAA010000046.1:0-32157 GCF_028640875.1 Pseudomonas sp. SBT1-2
GCGATCAAGGCACCGCGGTGCATCAGACTCACCGCGGCGTGGCCATCGCGGGCAAGCCTCGCTCCTACAGGGGTGGGCGCAAGGTTTTAAGGCGTGGTGGCGGGCGCATCGGTCTGCGGCAACAGCTGCACCCCCAGGTACAGCGCCAGCATGCCGTCGAGCTTGAGCGGGTCGACGCCGCTGAGTTCGGCGATGCGCTCCATGCGGTAGCGCAGGCTGTTGCGGTGGATACCCAGGGCGTCGGCGCAGGCCTGGCTCTGGCCGTCGTGGTCGCACCAGCTGCGCAGGGTCGCCAGCAGCTGGCCATTGCTGTCCTTGGCGATGACCTTGCGCAAGGGGCTGAGCAACTCGTCCAGGGCATCGTCATTGCGATGGCGCCAGAGCATCACCGGCAAACGGAAACGATTGAGGGTCAGCAAGCGCGACTGGGGCAGCACGTCACGGCCATAGGCGAGCAAGTCGCCGACCCGCCGGTAGCAGCGGCGCAGCCCTGCCAGCCCATCGGCCTGGCCGCCCACGGCGATGCGCAGGATGTTCCAGCCCAGGCTGTCGAGCTTTTCCAGCAGCCGCGGGTTGTCGACGCTCAGGGTCGCCGGCCGGCACCACAGCAACGAGGACTTGGCCGAGCTGACGCACCAGCTGTCCGGATAACGCGACATCAGCCAGGCGCTCAGGGCTTCGACGGTCTGCCCCGCGCCCTGCGCCGCTCCTTCCTGGTCCAGGCCCAGCTCGAACAGATAAGGCGTGCGCGGCAGCTGCGGCTTGAGCCCCATCTGCTGCGCCTCGTCCACCAGCCGCGGCGAATCCCCGCTGTCGCTGAGCAGCAGCGCCAGCAGGTCGTCGCAACGCTGGCGGCGCCATTGCTGTTCCGCTTGCTGGTGACGCTGGCCCACCAGCATCTCGGCGGTCATGCGTACCAGCTCGGCATAGGTGCGCAGCCGTTCCGGCTCGCCGGTGATGCCCAGCACGCCGATCAGCCGCTGGTCGTGCAGCAGCGGCAGGTTGATCCCCGGCTGCACGCCCTTGAGGTGCTTGGCGGTCTGCGCGTCGATCTCCACCACCCGGCCGTTGGCCAGCACCAGCTGCGCGCCTTCGTGACGGGTGTTGATGCGTTCGGGCTCGCCGCTGCCAAGGATCAGGCCCTGGCTGTCCATGACGTTGACGTTGTAGGGCAGGATGGCCATCGTCCGGTCGACGATATCCTGCGCCAGGTCGTGATCCAGTTCGAACATAGCGGCGTGATCCTAGGAAAGCGGGCTCGGGGCGATGACAAAGGCTTGTTCACCGGCACAGGGGATGCCGGCAAACCCTGTGCGCCGGCACAAAGACAGCGGCCCATGGGGTGACCGAGACTCTCGGGGCGATCAACGTTAACCTCGCATCGCAAAAAATCATAATAAAGAGAGACACGCCATGTCACAGAGCGCCGCTGCCACCCTGGCCACCGATGACGATAAAAACGCCGTCTACAAGCGCATCACCCTGCGCCTGATCCCCTTCATCTTCATCTGCTACCTGTTCAACTACCTCGACCGGGTGAACGTCGGCTTTGCCAAGCTGCAGATGCTCGATGCCCTGAAATTCAGCGAAACCGTCTACGGCCTCGGTGCCGGGATCTTCTTCATCGGCTACGTGCTGTGCGGCGTGCCGAGCAACCTGGCGCTGAACAAATTTGGCCCACGGCGCTGGATCGCGCTGATGATGATCACCTGGGGCACGCTGTCGACCTGCCTGCTGTTCGTCACCACCCCGACTCAGTTCTACACCCTGCGCCTGTTCACCGGCGCCGCCGAGGCCGGCTTCTTCCCCGGCGTGGTGCTGTACCTCTCGCAGTGGTTCCCGAGCTTTCGTCGCGGCCGCATCATGGCCCTGTTCATGTCGGCGATCCCGGTGTCCGGCCTGCTCGGCAGCCCGTTCTCCGGCTGGATCCTCAACCACTTCGCCGCGGGCCAGGGCGGCATGGCCGGCTGGCAGTGGATGTTCCTGCTGCAGGGCATCCCCACGGTGATCCTCGGCGCCCTGGCGTACTTCCTGCTCAATGACAATTTCGCCCACGCCAAGTGGCTAAGCCCGCAGGAACGCGCGCTGCTGGAAGCCGACCAGGCCGAAGACGCCGCGCGCAAGCCGCGGACCACTGGCGACTCCCTAACCGCGGTGTTCAAGAACCCGGCCATCTGGGCTTTCGGCCTGATCTACTTCTGTATCCAGAGCGGCGTGTACGCCATCAACTTCTGGCTGCCGTCGATCATCAAGAACCTGGGGTTCAGCGACAACCTGGTGATCGGCTGGCTCAGCGCCATTCCCTATCTGCTGGCGGCGCTGTTCATGCTGATGGTCGGGCGCTCGGCCGACCTGCGCCAGGAGCGCCGCTGGCACCTGGTGGTACCGATGCTGATGGGCGCCATCGGCCTGGTGATCGCGGTCAACTTCGCTGCCAACCCGACCATCGCCATCCTCGGCCTGACCCTCGCCACCATGGGCGCCCTCACCGGCCTGCCGATGTTCTGGCCGGTACCGACGGCGCTGCTGAGCGCCGGCGCCGCCGCGGGTGGCCTGGCGCTGATCAACTCCATGGGCCAGATGGCCGGTTTCCTCAGCCCCTACATCGTCGGCTGGGTCAAGGACAGCACCGGCTCCACCGATGCCGCGCTGTACCTGCTGGCCGGGGTGATCGTCGCGGGTAGCCTGCTGGCCCTGCGCATGACCCGCACGTTGAAACGCTGACCGGCTTTACCGGGCTCACCTTCTGGTGGGCCCGGCTTCCCGGGACAAACCGGGGTTTGTCACCGCCTCGCTACAAAAAGCAACAGCCCGCCCGAGCACACCCGTGGTATATCGGACAGACGTCCGGCCGCGGCAGTTTTCCATTGGCTGGATCGATTGATGACTCCCTCGCAGACCTTACCGAAGGAAGACCCACACGATCATGACCGCGCCCATCTCCCTCGCCCGCCTGAGCGACATCCAAGCCCTCGAACAACAGCAGCCCCTGGCCCAGCGCAATCTTCCCGCCAGCACCTATGAACTGTTGCAACGCTCGGCCAGCCGTTTCGGCGAGCGCACCGCCCTGACCTTCCTGCCCCAGGGCAGCCTCCAGGACCAGCCCTGGAACATCAGCTACGCCGAGTTGTTCGCCCAGGTCACCCGCACCGCCAACGCCCTGCACCGGCTGGGCATCCGCCCGGGCAAGGCGGTGTCGTTCCTGCTGCCCAACCTGCCGCAGACCCATTACGTGATCTGGGGCGGTGAGGCCGCCGGGATCGTCAACGCCATCAACCCGCTGCTGGAGCCGGAACACATCGCCGAACTGGTCCGCGCATCCGGCACCACGGTGCTGGTGACCCTGGCGCCCTTCCCCGGCACCGACCTCTGGCAAAAGGTCGCCAACCTGCGCGAGCGCCTGCCGGAGCTGGAAGCCATCGTCACCATCGACCTGGCCAACCTGCTGCCCGAGCCGCAACGCAGTGCGATCAAGAGCCAGCGCCCGGCGATGCCGGAGGGCGTGCTGGACTTCGACACCCTGCTCGCCGCCTGCCCCGCCGACCACCTGGAAAGCGGCCGGGTGATCCAGCCGGACGACATCGCCTCGTACTTCCACACCGGCGGCACCACCGGCACGCCGAAACTGGCACCCCACAGCCACCTCAATGAAGTGGCGATGGCCGAGATCATTGGCCTGCATGGCGATTACAGCAGCCACGACGTGCTGCTCTGCGGGCTGCCGCTGTTCCACGTCAACGGGGTGATACTCACTGGCCTCGCCGCCTTCCACCGCGGCGCCCGGGTACTGCTGGCCGGGCCCCAGGGCTACCGCAACCCGACGCTGATCAAGGATTTCTGGCACCTGGTGGAGCGTTACCGGATCAGTTGTTTCAGCGGTGTGCCGACCATCTTTGCCGCCTTGCTGCAGGTACCCAACGACGGCATCGATGTCTCCAGCCTGCGCTTTGCGGTGTGCGGCGCCGCGCCCATGCCGGTGGAACTGATCCGTCAGTTCGAGGCGCGCTCGGGGCTGAAGATCATCGAAGGTTACGGCCTCACCGAAAGCACCTGCGCCACCAGTTGCAACCCTCGGGACGGCGAGCGCCGGATCGGCTCCATCGGCCTGCGCCTGCCGTATTGCGAGGTCAAGATCGCCGTGCTCGACAGCGACGGCCATTACCTGCGCGACGCCGCCACCGACGAGCCCGGCAATGTCTGCCTGCGCGGGCCGACGGTGTTCAAGGGCTATCTGCAGGCCGACAAGAACCAGGGCCTGTGGCTCGACGGCGGCTGGTTCAACACCGGCGACCTGGGGCGCATCGACCGCGACGGCTACATCTGGCTGACCGGGCGCAGCAAGGACCTGATCATCCGCGGCGGCCACAACATCGACCCGCAGATGATCGAAGAAGCCCTGCACCGCCACCCGGCCGTGGCCATGGCCGCGGCGGTGGGCAAGCCGGACATCAAGGCTGGCGAGCTGCCGGTGGTGTACGTCCAGCTCAAGGCCGGCGCCAGCGCCGATCCGGCCGAGCTGCTGGAGCACGCCGCGCGGCATATCCATGAACGGGCCGCGCTGCCCAAGGACGTCTGGCTGCTCGAGCAGATCCCCCTGACGGCCGTGGGCAAGACCTTCAAGCCGGCCCTGCGCCTGGACGCCATTCGCCGGGTATTCGAAGACGAGGTGCGCCAGATTGCCGACGGCATCCGCGTCGAGGCCGTCAGCGACGAGCGCCACGGGCAACGGGTGGATATCCATGTGCCTGACCTGGATGCGACCCGCCGCGCGGCCCTGGACCAGCGCCTGAGCGGTTACGCGGTGCGCTACCAGTTGCATTCGGCCTGAGTCGCCGGCGGCCCCGGCCATCGGGGTCGCCGCGCTGCAAGGCATTCACCTGTAGCCGCTGCCGCGGGCTGCGATCGGTTTGGGCGGCACTCCGTGCGAAGCGGCCGTGACCGGAGAGAAGCCGTTTTACTGACAGACCGCGTCATGGCTGATGGCGAGTCCTGCGGCCTCGATCGCAGCCTGCGGCAGCGGCTACAGTTTCGGCTTCTGCGCTGACGGACCAGATGCTTGCGCCCCCCGTATGGGTGCGGCCATGTTTCATTCAGGCGCGCCGCCATCCGCTTCATAGCGATACCCCGGATGCAGGTCGGCGCCCGCCGGCGCATCCAGTTCCAACACCAGGCCACCCGGCATCTGCACGAAAATCTGCCAGGTGCCGTCCTGCGGCACCTGCGCCACCTGATGCGGCAGGCCGCTGGCCTGAACCCGCTGCAACACCACCGCGGCATCCTCCTCGGTCCTGAAGGCGATATGGCTAAGCGCCGTCTCGGCGAAGGTCGGCTGCTCGATCACATGCACCAGCGCCTGGCCGTCCTGGTACAGCCAGCGCCCGGGAAAGGGAAACGGCGGGCGCCGTCCGGCCTGCAGCCCGAGCAAGGCCTGGAAGGCCTGCTGCAAGGCGTCGCCCTCGGCGGTGTTGAAGGCCAGATGATCGAAATGCCAGGTCATGACGCACCTCCACCGCCGATAGCGGCGGTGCGATCCGGCAAGAACGTACTGAGCGGTTTCATGAGTTCACCCTGTGCGATGGAAGTGACTGCATATTCACAGCTTGATAAGCGAGGAAAAATCCCGGTAAAACGCAAGGATCTTTAAAGGATTTTTAGCAATGAGCTCGATTCTCGACCTTGAAGTCTTCGTCCGTACCGCCGACTCCGGCAGCATTTCCGCCGCCGCCCGCAGCCTGGAGTTGACCCCCGCCGCCGCCAGCATCGCCCTCAAGCGCCTGGAAACCCGCCTGGGCATGCGCCTGCTGGCGCGCTCGACCCGCAGCATGCGCCTCACCGAAGAAGGCCGGCGCTACCTGGACAGCGTGCGCGTGGCACTGGCGGCCCTGGCGGAAGGCGAGCAGGCCCTGAAGCAGCAGAGCCAGGGCCTCAGCGGTGTGCTGCAACTGGCGGCGCCATCGGACTTCGGGCGCAACCTGCTGTTGCCCTGGCTGGACGACTTCAAGCGCGAACACCCGCATATCCGCCTGCAATTGTTGCTCAACGACCGGCACAGCGACCTGTTCCGCGAGACCGTCGACGTCGCCCTGCGCTTCGGCGTGCCCAGCGACTCCAGCCTGGTGGCCCTGCCGATCCTGCCCCGGCATCACCGGCTGGCCTGCGCCAGCCCCGACTACCTGGCGCGCCACGGTACCCCGCAGACCCCCGCCGAGCTGAGCGAGCACAGCGCCCTGATCTATCTGCGCAACGGCCGCCCCTACAACAGCTGGCACTTCAGCCGGGATGGCGAGGTGCAGGAAGTCCAGGTGCGCGGCGACTACCTCAGCGACGACGGCGAAGTGGCGCGACGCTGGGCCCTGGCCGGCCACGGCATTGCCTACAAGGCCTGGCTCGACGTGGCCAGCGACATTCGCGCCGGGCGCCTGATGCCTCTGCTCAGCGACTGGCAGGGTGAAAGCGTGCCGCTCAACCTGCTGTGCCCGCACCGTTTGCAGGTCTCGGAACGGGTGAAGGTGCTGCAAGGCTTTTTGCAGGCTCGCTGCCAACTACTGGCGGGATAATTCAGATTGCTCCCTACGCCCGTTCTGGTATTTGATGGGCGTCCCATGACCGGTCGCTGGCCGCTGTCGCGCCGGCCTTACCTCACGCACAAGGATTTCGTACATGAGCTATCGCATCCTCGGCCATTCCGGGCTGCACGTGTCCCCCCTGACCCTCGGCACCATGATGTTCGGCGAACAGACCAGCACCGAGGACTCCCTGCGCATCATCGACAAGGCCTGGGACCAGGGCATCAACTTCATCGACACCGCCGACGTCTACACCGGCGGCCGTTCCGAAGAGATCGTCGGCGAAGCCATCGCCAGCCAGCGTGACCACTGGGTGCTGGCGACCAAGGTCGGCTTCGGCCCCGCCGATGGCGTGCCCAACCGCAGCGGCCTGAGCCGCAAGCACATCTTCAACGGCATCGACGCCAGCCTGACCCGCCTGGGCACCGATTACATCGACATCTACTACCTGCACCGCGAAGACCACAACACGCCGCTGGAAGTCACGGTGTCGGCCATCGGCGACCTGCTGCGCCAGGGCAAGATCCGCTACTGGGGCCTGTCCAACTACCGCGGCTGGCGCATCGCCGAGGTGATCCGCATCGCCGACCGGCTCGGCGTCGACCGGCCGGTGATCAGCCAGCCGCTGTACAACATCGTCAACCGCCAGGCCGAGACCGAGCAGATCACCGCGGCCCAGGCCTACGGGCTCGGCGTGGTGCCCTACAGCCCGCTGGCCCGCGGCGTGCTCAGCGGCAAGTACGCGCCGGATGTCGCCCCCGACAGCAACAGCCGCGCCGGGCGCCAGGACAAACGCATCCTGGAAACCGAATGGCGCGTCGAGTCGCTGCGCATCGCCCAGCAGATCCAGCAGTACACCCAGGGCCGCGGGGTCGGCATGGTCGAGTTCGCCATCGCCTGGGTGCTGAACAATGCCGCGGTCAGCTCGGCGATCGTCGGCCCGCGCACCGAGGCACAGTGGGACGCCTACACCAAGGCGCTGGAGGTGAAGATCAGCGCCGAGGATGAGGCCTTCATCGATTCGCTGGTCACTCCGGGGCATGCCTCGACCCCGGGCTTCAACGACGTCAGCCACTTCGTCTCCGGACGCACGCCACGCTGATCTCCCCACAGCGGTGGCCCCTTCCGCGGGCCACCCGCTGCCCCACTGCCGGTGAGTGGCGGCAAACGGGATATTTTCCCGCAACTTGCGATAAATCCGAGTAAACGTCTCGCGCCAAACCCTCTATATTCCCCGCAGTTTTTCCCTCCATCCCATTTGCCTGGTTCAGGTCACACGAGGACAGCTTGTCTAAAGGTATTGCTCTATCGGTCTTGGCGTCGGTGCTGTTTGCCGTCATGTATTTCTACACCTCCTTTCTGGCGCCCCTGACCGGAGTGGAGATTTTCGGCTGGCGCATGCTGCTCACCGCGCCGTGCATGACCGTGTTCATGCTGCTGAGCGGCGAATGGCGGCATGTCGGGGCGATCCTCAAGAGACTGCTGGGCCAACCGCTTCTGCTGCTGGCGCTGCCGCTGTCCGCGGCGCTGCTCGGGGTACAGCTGTGGCTGTTCATGTGGGCGCCGCTGAATGGCTACAGCCTGGATGTGTCGCTGGGGTATTTTCTGCTGCCACTGACCATGGTCCTGACCGGGCGCATCGTCTACGGCGAACAGCTGTCGCGGCTGCAAAAGATCGCCGCCGGCCTGGCGACCCTGGGGGTGCTCAACGAGCTGTATCAGGTGGGCAGTTTTTCCTGGGCGACCTTGTTGGTGGCCATCGGTTATCCGGTCTATTTCGTGCTGCGCAAACGCCTGGCCTCCGACAACCTGGGCGGCCTGTGGCTGGACATGGCCCTGCTGTTGCCGATCGCGCTGTGGTTCGTGCAAGGCGGCGAGCAGGGTTTTGCCGTGGTCGATCAACACCCCTGGCTGTACCTGCTGATTCCGTTGCTGGGGTTGATCAGTGCCTCGGCGCTGGTGGCCTATATCATCGCCAGCCGCCTGCTGCCCTTCAGCCTGTTCGGCTTGTTGAGCTATGTCGAACCGGTGTTGCTGCTGGGCGTGGCCCTGCTGCTGGGAGAAAGCATCCAGGCCGGGGAATGGCTGACCTACCTGCCGATCTGGCTGGCGGTACTGGTGCTGGTGTACGAGGGGTTCAAGCATCTGATGCGCCAGCGCAGAAGCTGAACCAGCTGTTGCTGTTGCTGTTGCTGTTGTAGGAGCGAAGCTTGCTCGCGATGAATGCGACGCGGATCACCTGTTGCACCGCGTTGCCGGCATCGCGGGCAAGCCTCGCTCCTACAGAAGAAGATCGGGTCAGGGTTTGATTTGCTTCAGCTCGTTGAGCAGGGCCAGCAGGGCCTGCATCTTCTCTTCGCCGAACTGCTGCTGGATGCGTTGGTAGTTGATTTCCATATCGCCGCTCATGGACTCGAAGCAGGCCTCGCCCTTTTCCGTCAGGGTGATGAACAGGCGGCGCTGGTCCTCGGGGGATTTGCGCCGACTGACATATTCGTCGCGCTCCAGGCGGGTCAGCACGCCGGTCATGCTCGGCGGCAGGATACAGGCCATTTTCGCCAGCTGATGGCTTTCCAGCTCGCCGTTCTGGCGCAGGATGCGGATCACCCGCCACTGCTGCTCGGTCAGGTCGTGCTGGTTGAGGGACGGGCGAAAGAATGCCATGGCCGCTTCGCGGGCCTGAAGCAGGGTCAATGTCAGGGAAGGTCTTGGGTTGGTCATGTGCGGGTCGTTCACAGGGCTGGATGGCGACGCTCGGCGTCACAAAGGCCGAACATTAACACATTCACAATTGCCAACCGACAGGCAAAACAAAGCCCGGTCGAGGATTCCCCGACCGGGCTTCATCGTCAGGCAGGTGGCGGCTTAGTCGGTGGACAGCACGCCACGGCGGACCTGGTCGCGTTCGATCGATTCGAACAGTGCCTTGAAGTTGCCCTCGCCGAAACCATCGTCACCTTTACGCTGGATGAATTCGAAGAACACCGGGCCCATCAGGGTTTCCGAGAAGATCTGCAGCAGCAGGCGCTTGTCGCCCTCTTCCGAAGAACCGTCCAGCAGGATGCCCCGCGACTGCAACTCCTTCACCGGCTCGCCGTGGTTCGGCAGGCGGCCTTCGAGCATTTCGTAGTAGGTGTCCGGCGGCGCGGTCATGAAGCGCATGCCGATCTTCTTCAACTGATCCCAGGTCTTGACCAGGTCGTCGGTGAGGAAGGCCACGTGCTGGATGCCCTCGCCGTTGAACTGCATCAGGAACTCTTCGATCTGCCCGGCGCCCTTGGACGACTCTTCGTTCAGCGGGATGCGGATCATCCCATCGGGCGCGGTCATGGCCTTGGAGGTCAGGCCGGTGTATTCGCCCTTGATGTCGAAGTAACGGATCTCGCGGAAGTTGAACAGCTTCTCGTAGAAGCCGGCCCAGTAGGCCATGCGCCCGCGATACACGTTGTGGGTCAGGTGGTCGATGATCTTCAGGCCCGCACCTTGCGGATGGCGGTCCACGCCTTCGAGGTAGACGAAGTCGATGTCATAGATCGAGCTGCCTTCGCCGAAACGGTCGATCAGGTACAGCGGCGCGCCGCCGATGCCTTTGATCGCCGGCAGGTGCAGCTCCATCGGGCCGGTTTCGATGTGGATTGGCTGGGCACCCAGTTCCAGGGCGCGCTTGTAGGCCTTTTGCGAATCCTTGACGCGGAACGCCATGCCACACACGGACGGGCCGTGCTCGGCGGCGAAGTACGAAGCGACGCTGTGGGGCTCGTTGTTGAGGATCAGGTTGATCGCACCCTGGCGATACAGGTGCACGTCTTTGGACCTGTGGGTCGCGACCTTGGTGAAACCCATGATCTCGAAGATCGGCTCGAGGGTGTTGGGGGTAGGTGATGCGAATTCGATGAATTCAAAGCCCATCAGGCCCATCGGGTTTTCGAAGATATCTGCCATGGTTGGCGCCTCATCATGCTTTTAGAAATTAACGGATCGTTAGTTGCTAGCAATGCTGAGGCAGGCAGGTGGCGCGCAAGAGATGCCCCGCACGCTGCGCGCGAGGAAATCACCGTAAATCAGTTGAAACCCGAGAATCTTCATGTCGACCCTGTCTTACCGGCTGGGGGGCGAGGCTTCTGCTGCCAGAAGACTTTATTATTGTATGCGTAACCAGATTCTACACAGCGTAAAACTGTTTGTCCGCACTCTCTATAAAATCCGCTTTTTTTCCAGGCTCGCAAGGGGTTTGTTGCACTGGTAAATGCCCCACAGGATCAGCACGCCGCCCAGGCACATGGCCAGGCTCAGGCGCTCGTCCAGCAGCAGCGCGCCAAGGATCACCGCGGTCAGCGGATTGAGCGCGATAAACACTCCCGAACGGGTCGCGCCGATCTTGCGCAGGCCGTCGTAATACCAGATATAGGCCAGGGCCGAGCCCAGCACGCCGAGGTACAGCAGGCTCAGGCCCTGCTCCAGGGTCAGGCTCGCCAGTGCCTCGAGGCGCACCTCGCCGCGCAGGGCGGTGGTACTCCAGAGCATTGCCGTGCCCAGCAGGATCGAATAGGTCACGGTCTGCAACGGGCCCAGGGTCTGGTTCAGGTTGCGCGAAAACAACGAATAGACGCCCCAGCCCAGCACGCAGCCGAAAATCAGCAGGTCCCCGCGCCCACTGCCCGGGCCGCTGGACAAGGCCCCCGGGTCGCGACTGAGGATCACCACCCCCGCGCCCCCCAGGCACAAGGCAATGCCGAACAGCTTGGCGCCGCTCAAGCGCTCCTTGAACAGCGCCCAGGACGCCAGGGCAATCACCGCCGGATTGAGCGCGACGATCAGCGAAGCACGGGACGCATTGATCGACTGCAGGCCCTCGAAGAAACACAGGTTGTAGAAAAAGATCCCGAAAAACCCCAGCACCGCCAACTGGGCGAACTGCGCCAGGCTCGGGCGCACCAGGGCAATCCGGGCGATCGCCATGAACAGCAGCAAGGCCAGGCTGGCCAGGAGAAAACGCAGGCTGGCGGCCAGCAATGGCTCCAAGGTACCCGCCAATAGCCGCCCGGCGACAAAGGTACCGCCCCAGATCATGGTGACCGCCGCCAGCTTGCAATACACCGGCAGATCGGAAGGCCCGGCACAGGTTTGATCGACAGTTTTCATAAGGCCCCGAGGCGCGGATCAAGGAAGGTTCGGGTATTCTTCGACTAATGCCCGATCATCGTAAAATGAGCTTTTACTCATGACCCTGAGCCAACTGCAGATCTTCTCCCTGGTGGCCGAGCTGCGCGGTTTCACCAGCGCCGCCAGCCGCCTGGGCATCAGCCAGTCGGCGGTGTCCCACGCGCTCAAGTCCCTGGAGCAGGAACTCGGGGTCGAACTGATCCGCCGGCATCAGTCGCTGGTGGAACTCACCGATATCGGCCAGCAACTATTACTGCGAGCCCGCGCCATCCTCGGCCTGGCCGCCACCATGGAACAGGAAGCCGCCGATGCCCGCGGCATGAAACGCGGCACCTTGCGCATCGGCTCGTTCGGCCCGACCTCGTCGATGAAGTTGCTTCCGGCGATCCTCCAGCGTTACCGCGCGGCCCATCCCGGTATCGAGGTGCACATCGACGAGGGGCCCGACCGCCAGGTGCTGCAATGGCTGGAGGAACGGCGCATCGATGTCGGCTTCGTGGTGCTGCCCCAGGAGCGCTTCGACTGCTTTGCCCTGGTGGAAGACCAGATGGTGGCGCTGATCCCCAGTCAACATGGGCTGGCCGCCAAGGACTCGGTGAGCCTTGCCGAGCTGTGCGACGACCCGTTCATCCTCACCGAGGCCGGTTCCGCCGAGCTGGTTTCCCGGCTGTTCCTCGCGGCCAGGCTCAGCCCCAACATCCGCTATCGCAGCTCGCAACTGCTCAGTACCCTGGAGACCGTGGCCCGCGGCGATGCCCTGACCCTGGTCGCCCAGTTGTCGCTGCCCGAGGCCAACGACCCGCGTTATCGGGTCAAGGCGCTGTCACCTCCCGTCCGGCGCCAGGTAGGGCTGGCGGTGCTGGACCGGCGGCAGGCGTCGCCGGCGACCCTGGCCTTTATCGAGCAGGCGCGGAGTCTGTATCGCCGTGACTGAGCGCAACCCGAGGCCACCGTCTATCATGCCCATGGACCGGATGCCGCCGTACCGTCCAGCGGCTTTTGAGCGTTTTCTGGCCTCCATTTCGCCACAGGTTTTTCCTCCATGCCATTGACCGCCAAAGGCCCGCTGAAACGCTCTACCCGCAACCTGTGGACCCTGCTGATCGGCTTGCTGCCGGTAGCGCTGGGCATGGTCATCCTCTATATGCAGGCCGAGCGCGCGCTGATCCACAGCAGCCAGCAGACCGCCGAGGAAGCGATCCGCCAGTTCGACCTGATGCTCGACAACACCGACATCGCCGCCCGGTCGCTGATGGCGCAGGTCGGCCAGCCCTGTGACGATTTCCGGCAACTGGCCCTGCGCGAACAGGTGACTCGCCGCCCGTTCGTACGCTCGACCAATCTGGTGTGGCGCAACGACAATTACTGCAGCTCGCTGCTCGGCCCATCCTCGTTCGAGCTGGACCCGGCCAACTATGTCGACGGCAAGCTGTGGTTGATGGACGGCAACCCGGTCACGCCCAACACCGCGCTGCTGGTCTATCGCCTGCAAGAGGGCGAACGCGCGGTGCTGGCCAGCATCGACGGTTATCACCTGAGCAACGCCTTGCGCCTGATCAGCCGCTTTGCCGAGCTGCAACTGCAAGTCGGCCCCTACTGGCTGGCCGACGATGGCCAGGTCCATGAATCCATCGCCCCGCCGTCCCCGGTAGCCCCTTATCGGATGGCCTCTTCGCGCTACCCTTACAGCGTCAACGCGGGGTTCCCCGAGGGCGATATCTGGCTCTACATGAAGGCCCAGTATCCTGCCCTGTTCAGCCTGCTGATCTTTTTCGGAGTGCTGGCGGCGGTCCTTGGCCACTGGCTGCAAAAGCGTTCGTCGTCACCCAGCCATGAACTGCAACGCGCCCTGGAAGCAGCCGAGTTCATCCCGTACTTCCAGCCCGTGGTGCGTGGCGACACCAAGCAGTGGGCCGGCATCGAAGTGCTGATGCGCTGGAAACACCCTCGTGAAGGCCTGGTGCGTCCGGACCTGTTCATTCCCTTCGCCGAGCATTCCGGCCTGATCGTGCCCATGACCCGTTCGCTGATGCAGCAGACCGCCCTGCTGCTGGCGCCTCATGCCCATACCTTCATCGACGACTTTCATATCGGCATCAATATCACCGCCAGCCATTGCCAGGACCTGGAGTTGCTCGAGGATTGCCGGGAGTTTCTCGGCCTGTTCCCGCCGGGCAAGGTGCGACTGGTCCTGGAGTTGACCGAACGCGAACTGGTGGAACCGACCGCGATCACCCACAGCCTGTTCGAGGAACTGCACAAGTTGGGGGTGATGATCGCCATCGACGACTTCGGCACCGGCCATTCAAGCCTGGGTTACTTGCGCAAGTTCAATGTCGACTATCTGAAGATCGACCAGAGCTTCGTGGCCATGATTGGGGTTGACGCTCTGTCCCGCCACATACTCGACAGCATCATCGAACTCTCGGGCAAACTCGAACTGGGGATAGTCGCCGAGGGTGTGGAAACAGCGGAACAACAGGACTATCTGGCCGCCCATGGAGTCGATTTCCTACAAGGCTACTTATTCGGCAGACCGATGCCCGGGGAAGATTTCCTACAAGCGCTGGCGCGCCATTAAATAGCCATTCCTGATGAAAATTTATTGAACTCGGCAATTGTTTCACGCACCAATTTGAATCAGAAGATGACAAATTGTGTGCACCAACAACGCCATGATTTACTTGCGCCAGATTAACTACTACAATTTTTCCAGCCTGTACAAGATTCGCAGGTGGGCCATTATAATCGAGTCGTTCTAAGGCTCTTGGCTTATAGCTTTGTTTGCGGTTGGTATCAGCCAAATACACTATTGGAGTAAAGATATTGTCCAGACTCGCTGAATTTCGTGCAGCAGAAAAGGCCCTTCAAGAACAGCTCGCCCAGCTGGAATCCCTGAAGAACGACGCCGGACTCAAGAAAGAAATCGAGTTCGAGGAAAAGCTCCAGGGCCTGATGAAGACCTACGGCAAAAGCCTGCGCGACATTATCGCCATTCTCGATCCTCATCCGGGCAAATCCGCTCTGCCGCTCTCGGGCGCGCCGAAAACCCGTCGTGCACGCGTGGTCAAGGTTTATCAGAACCCGCACACCGGCGAGTTGATCGAAACCAAGGGCGGCAATCATCGCGGCCTTAAAGCCTGGAAAGAACAGTACGGCGCTGCGACTGTAGATTCCTGGCTGCGCAGTTAAGTAACCGATGTATATAAAAGACCCTGCCTATGCAGGGTCTTTACCTTTAAACGAAGGCTGTTTGTTTCGAAATCGAATAAGTTGCAGCCCATAGATTGCCTGAGCGGCAATAAACACCCAGCCGAAACTGCAGCTGCACCCCCAATCCCCCTGCCCGATCCTACAACTTTGTATTTAGTTCAAAGGCGCGAACCGCGCTGGCCGACGTAGCACAATCGTCCTGTTAAAGTTTCAGGCTACTTCGCACCCCGCGGATTTCCTCCTGGCTTTCGGCATAAACCGCAGCCTGTCCGGCATAAGACAATACATAGGCCTTATCGCCATCGACAGCCGCCACCAGTGTTTGCGACAACACATGGCGGCCGTTTTCGGTAATGGTGCAAGTGGTTTCCAGCGCCGCCAGACGACTCAATGTCGTGTCATGAATGCGCGTGCACACACTTTGATAACCGCCGCGCCCAAAGTCCTTCTGCACCGACTTGCGCATCTCCAGCAAGACCGCCTGCAAATTGACCTGATGCCCACTTTCAACTTGAGTCATGGTCAACTCCATGACCATCAACGGCGTGCCGCCGGCATCGTTCTTCACCGCGCGCTGGCGGAATACCTTGGCCGGTTGTTCTTGCGCCTGCGGCAACTCTTCGATCTGCCAGCCGCTGGGCCAGGTGATCACCGGGTCCGCCGCCTCGGCCAGGGCCGGAAGCAGAAGCCAGGACGCAAGCAGACACAGGGTTTTGAACGATAAGCGCATGGTCATGAACACGTAGGGGACGGGCCCTGAAGTCTGAGGCTGGCAGGAGTATCGAGCAACAGGTTCGTAGCTTTGTGTTTGGTGCGCCCTGCCGCTCTTGCGTATCATTGCCCGACCGCAAGGACGCCCGAAGCCCTGCAAGCCAAGGGACTGCTCGTCAGCGCGAGCGCCGTTTGCCCCACTTCTTTTCCGGAGGGCCCATGAGCCTGCACGAACTCAATACTTTCCCCGGCGTGACTGCCCAGCCTGACACCGCCACTACCAACTTTGTGTTCAACCACACCATGTTGCGGGTCAAGGACATCACTAAATCCCTGGACTTCTACACCCGCGTCCTGGGCTTCTCTCTGGTGGAAAAACGCGACTTCCCCGAAGCCGAATTCAGCCTGTACTTCCTCGCCCTAGTGGACAAGGCGCAGATCCCGGCCGACGCCGCGGCCCGTACCGAATGGATGAAATCGATCCCCGGCATCCTCGAGCTGACCCACAACCACGGCACCGAGAACGACGCGGACTTCGCCTATCACAACGGCAACACCGACCCGCGCGGCTTTGGCCACATCTGCATTTCGGTGCCGGATATCGTCGCCGCCTGCGAACGTTTCGAAGCCCTGGGCTGCGATTTCCAGAAGCGCCTGAACGACGGCCGCATGAAGAGCCTGGCCTTTATCAAGGACCCGGACGGCTACTGGGTTGAGATCATCCAGCCAGCGCCGCTGTAACCCACCGGTATTGCCCGCGATAGGCACAACGCGGTTTGCCTGACTCACCGCGTTATCGTTGATCGCGAGCAAGCTTCGCTCCTACAGAAGCGACGGGTACCAACAAAAAACCCCATGAACCAAGGCTCATGGGGTTTTGTTTTTTCCGCTGTCGACTCAGGCCGGCGCGGAGGTGCGGATCAGGTGGTCGAAGGCACTCAGCGAGGCCTTGGCGCCCTCGCCTACCGCGATCACGATCTGCTTGTACGGCACGGTGGTCACGTCACCGGCGGCAAACACGCCGGGCAGCGAAGTCTCGCCACGGGCATCGACAATGATCTCGCCACGGGGCGACAGCTCGACAGTGCCCTTGAGCCAGTCGGTGTTCGGCAGCAGACCGATCTGCACGAAGATCCCTTCCAGGTCGACGGTGTTGAACTCGCCCGAATCGCGGTCCTTGTACACCAGGCCGGTGACTTTCTGGCCGTCACCCTTGACTTCGCTGGTCAGCGCGCTGGTGATCACCTTGACGTTCGCCAGGCTGTACAGCTTGCGTTGCAGCACGGCGTCGGCGCGCAGCTTGCTGTCGAACTCCAGCAGGGTCACGTGGCTGACGATACCCGCCAGGTCGATGGCCGCTTCGACGCCGGAGTTGCCGCCACCGATCACCGCCACACGCTTGCCCTTGAACAGCGGCCCGTCGCAGTGCGGGCAGAAGCACACACCCTTGGCCTTGTATTCCTGCTCGCCGGGCACCCCCATCTCGCGCCAGCGGGCACCGGTGGCCAGGATCAGCGACTTGGCCTTCAGGCTCGCGCCGCTTTCGAAACGCACTTCGTGCAGGCCGCCGACTTCCTTGGCCGGCACCAGCGCGCTGGCGCGCTGCAGGTTCATGATGTCGACGTCGTATTGACGAACGTGCTCTTCCAGGGCGCTGGCCAGTTTCGGCCCTTCGGTTTCCTGGACCGAGACGAAGTTCTCGATCGCCATGGTGTCCAGCACCTGGCCGCCGAAACGCTCGGCCGCGACACCGGTGCGGATGCCTTTGCGGGCCGCGTAGATCGCCGCCGACGCACCGGCCGGGCCACCGCCGACCACCAGGACATCGAAGGCGTCCTTGGCGCTGATTTTTTCCGCCTGCTTCTCGATGGCGCCGGTGTCGAGCTTGCCGAGGATTTCTTCCAGGCCCATGCGGCCCTGGCCGAAGTTCACGCCATTGAGGTAGACACTGGGGACCGCCATGATCTTGCGATCGTTGACTTCGTCCTGGAACAACGCGCCGTCGATGGCGACGTGGCGGATGTTCGGGTTCAGCACCGCCATCAGGTTCAGCGCCTGAACCACGTCCGGGCAGTTCTGGCAGGACAGCGAGAAGTAAGTCTCGAAGTTGAACTCGCCTTTGAGGGCGCGGATCTGTTCGATCACTTCGACACTGGCTTTCGAGGGGTGGCCGCCGACTTGCAGCAAGGCCAGCACCAGGGAAGTGAATTCGTGGCCCATGGGGATGCCGGCGAAACGCAGGCTGATGTCGGCACCCGGGCGATTGATCGAGAACGATGGTTTACGTGCATCGTTACCGTTGTCGAGCAAGGTAATCTGGCTGGAAAGACTGGCAACGTCTTTCAGCAATTCGAGCATTTCCTGGGATTTCGCACCGTCGTCGAGAGAGGCAACGATCTCGATCGGCTGGGTGACCCGTTCCAGGTATGACTTCAACTGGGCTTTAAGATTGGCGTCCAACATACGGGCGATTTCCTTTTATTCAGATCGAAAAAAAACGCCCGAGCGAATCTCGCCCGGGCGTTCTTGAGGGCGGTGCAGCTGACTTAGGTGCGGCGGTCCGCCCTGCTGTAGCGAGTCACAGGCTTAGATCTTGCCGACCAGGTCCAGGGAAGGAGCCAGGGTAGCCTCGCCTTCTTTCCACTTGGCTGGGCAGACTTCGCCTGGATGGGCAGCGACGTATTGAGCGGCCTTGATCTTGCGCAGCAGCTCGGAAGCGTCACGGCCGACACCGCCGTCGTTGATTTCAACGATCTTGATCTGGCCTTCCGGGTTGATCACGAAGGTGCCACGGTCAGCCAGACCGGCTTCTTCGATCAGCACGTCGAAGTTGCGGGAGATGGCCAGGGTCGGGTCGCCGATCATGGTGTAGCGGATCTTGCCGATGGCTGGCGAAGTGTTGTGCCAGGCGGCATGGGCAAAGTGGGTGTCAGTCGAAACGCTGTAGATTTCCACGCCCAGTTTCTGGAATTCGGCGTAGTTGTCTGCCAGGTCTTCCAGCTCGGTTGGGCAAACGAAGGTGAAGTCGGCCGGGTAGAAGAACACGACGGACCATTTGCCTTTCAGAGTGGCGTCCGACACTTCGATGAACTCGCCATTTTTGAAAGCGGTTGCTTTGAACGGTTTGACTTGGCTGTTGATGATAGGCATCGGTGATTCTCCATCAGTGGGTAAAAACTTGGGTTGAAAACTTGATGGGGAGAATCCTAACCAATGATCCCAGCCGAGGCTCATTGGCAAAGCTGATGCTGCTGATTAGGTTTGGCTATTAGCGTGCAGTATTAATAGAAGAAATGCGTATTTACTCGCCAACCGGCTTTTCCTGGGTCAGGGCCATGCCGAGAAACGGACTGGCTTCGACGTAGCGCATGGCCGACTTGATGTCCTTCCAGCCGACATAGCTCATCAGCGACTTGAGGTCCCAGCCACTGCGATGGGCCCAGGTGGCAAAGCCGCGGCGCAAGGAGTGGCTGGTGTATTGCTCGGCGGCGACCCCGGCGCGCTCCAGCGCCTGGCGCAATAACGGAATCACACTGTTGGCGTGCAGGCCCTCCTCGCTCAGATGGCCCCAGCGGTCGATGCCACGAAACACCGGCCCGCGCACCAGGGCGGCGGCGTTGATCCATTCGATATAGGCCTGGACCGGGCACAGCCGGCGCAGCGCCGGGGTGTGCCAGGTCTTGCCGAGGTTGTCGCGGTCGCTCTTGCTGCGGGGCAGATACAGGCTGATGCCGGAACCCGCCACCGCCTGCACATGCTCGATCCGTAGCCGGCACAGCTCATCGCTGCGAAAGCCGCGCCAGAACCCCAGGAGAATCAGCGCGCTGTCACGCCGCGCGCGCAGCAGGGCCGGTTGATTGTCATCGAGCCGGGCCTGGCTGGCCTCCTGCTCCAGCCAGGCGATTACCTGCTCCAGATGCTGCAACTGCAAGGGTTCGGCCTGTTTCTCCTGGGCCGGGTGCAGCGCGCGAATGCCCTTGAACACCTGGCGCACCACTGGCGCCTTGGTCGGGTCGACGAAACCCTGGCTGTTGTGCCACTGCGCCAGGGCCGAGAGCCGCAGCTTCAGGGTGTTGATCGACAGCTCCCCCGCGTACGCCACCAGATAACGCGCCACGCTGTCGCTGGTCGCCGGCAGAAACCCGCCCCAGGTCACCTCGAAATGCTCGATGGCTGCCCGGTAACTACGCCGGGTGTTGTCGCGGGTCGCGGCGTGCAGGTAACGATCCAGTTCACTCATGGCTTGCTCGACTCGTGTTGCGGTACGGAAATGGCGGGCTGAAACAGGGCGATCTAGCTATGACACGGGGTAATACCAGTATATCCCATGTCAATAATTCGAATATTTATCTTTGTTTTTATTGTACAATTACACTTTATACATACCACGTAAAAAAGTACGTAATCGTAGGAGATCCCATGGCTCGTGGCGGCGTTAACAAGGCGGTGGTGCAAATCGCCCGTTCGGCAATCCTCGCCCGCGGCGAACACCCCAGCATCGATGCGGTGCGCATCGAAATGGGCAATACCGGCTCGAAGACCACCATCCACCGCTACCTGAAGGAGCTGGAGCAGAGCGAAGCCCGCCGCGCCGCGCCCCAGGAAGCCCTGGAAGAAGAGCTGACGGAACTGGTCCAGCGCATGGCCCAACGCCTGCGCGAACAAGCCCAGGAGCCTGTGGAGCAGGCCCAGGCACAGGTGGAGGAAATGAATCGGGAGCTGGTGGCGCAGCAGGCCACAGCCGAGCAGGCACAGGCCCAACTTCGGCAACAACTGCAGACCCAGGCGTCAGCCCTGGCCAGCGAAAGCGCGCTGCTGCAGGAGACCCGCTCCATGCTGCAGAGCGAACAGACGCGCAATGCCGGGCTGAACCAGGCCCTGGCCGACTTCGAGTTGCGCCTGAAAGACAAGGACGAGCAGATTCGCTCGCTGGAAGAAAAGCACCTGCATGCCCGGGACGCCCTCGAGCACTACCGCAGCGCGGTCAAGGAGCAGCGCGAACAGGATCAGCGCCGTCATGAAGGCCAGTTGCAACAGGTCCAGCAGGAACTGCGCCAGGCCCAGCAAAGCGCCCTGGTGCGCCAGGACGAGATCACCCAGTTGCACCGCGACAACGAACGCCTGACCAGCGAGCAGCGCGCCACCCAGAAGGAGCTGCGCCAGGCGCAGGAGCAGGCACAGAAGACCGACAGCAAGCTTGGCCAGTTGATGGAGCAATCCAGCCGCCTGAACAGCGAACACACCCTCCTCCAGGAACGCCTGCGCGTCGCCTTGCTGGAGAGTCATGAGTTCAAGCAGAACCTGGAGCGGCAGCTACAGGATAATCGACAACTGGAACTGCGCGCCGCCAAGGCCGAGGCCAGCCTGGAGGCCCTGCAACTGGCTACCGCCGCAAAGGCCGAGGCGCAGCCAGCAACAGAAGAACAGCGGCCGGAGCCGCCAGAACAGGCTTAACCGGCGACCGGCGTGCGCATGGTGACGAACTCTTCGGCGGCCGTCGGGTGCACCCCGATGGTTTCGTCGAAGTCACGCTTGGTGGCGCCGGCCTTCAAGGCAATCGCCAGGCCCTGGACGATCTCGCCAGCGTCCGGGCCGACCATATGGCAGCCCAGTACCTTGTCGGTGTCGGCATCCACCACCAGCTTCATCAGCGTGCGCTCCTGGCACTCGGTCAGGGTCAGTTTCATTGGCCGGAAGCGGCTTTCGAAAATCTGCACCTTGTGCCCGGTTTCACGCGCCTGCTCTTCGGTCAGGCCGACGGTGCCGATATTCGGCAGGCTGAACACCGCGGTCGGGATCATGTTGTAGTCCACCGGACGATACTGCTCCGGCTTGAACAGACGCCGCGCCACGGCCATGCCTTCGGCCAGGGCCACCGGCGTCAACTGCACACGCCCGATCACGTCGCCAATCGCCAGGATCGACGGCTCGGCACTCTGGTACTGCTCATCGACCTCGATGAAGCCACGCTTGTCGAGCTTCACCCCGGTATTTTCCAGCCCCAGGTTGTCGAGCATCGGCCGCCGGCCGGTGGCGTAGAACACACAATCGGTGGCCAGCTCGCGACCATCCTTGAGGGTGACCTTCAGGCTGCCATCGGCCTGCTTTTCGATACGTTCGATATCGGCATTGAACTGCAGGTCGAGCCCACGCTTGGTCAGTTCTTCCTGCAAGTGCTTGCGCACCGCACCATCGAAGCCACGCAGGAACAGCTCGCCGCGATACAGCAGCTTGGTGTCCGCGCCCAGGCCGTGGAAGATCCCGGCGAATTCCACCGCGATATAACCGCCGCCCACCACCAGGATGCGCTTGGGCAGTTCCTTGAGGAAAAACGCCTCGTTGGAGCTGATGGCGTGTTCGCGCCCCGGAATATCCGGGATCTGCGGCCAGCCGCCGGTGGCGATCAGGATGTGCTTGGCGCTGTAGCGCTGGCCATTGACCTCCACCTGATGCGGGTCGATCAGCTTGGCGTGGCCCTCATGCAGGGTCACGCCGCTGTTGACCAGCAGATTGCGATAGATGCCGTTCAGGCGATTGATCTCGCGATCCTTGTTGGCGATCAGCCTGGCCCAGTCGAAATCGGCCTCTCCCAGGCTCCAGCCGAAGCCTGCGGACTGTTCGAAGTCCTCGGCGAAGTGGGCGCCGTACACCAGCAGTTTTTTCGGCACGCAGCCGACGTTGACACAGGTACCGCCCAGATAGCGGCTTTCGGCGACCGCGACTTTCGCGCCAAAACCCGCGGCGAACCGCGCCGAACGCACACCGCCGGAACCGGCGCCAATTACATAAAGATCAAAATCGTAGGCCATTTCACTCTCCCAGGCAGGCTGACAGCATAACCGCAGATGCGCATGCGGTCAGCGCTAGAGGATTTACATAGGGGCATAAAACGAAAAAGCCACCCGAAGGTGGCTTTTCAGTACAAGGACCAAGCGGGCTATCAGTAAGCCTTGCCGGTCTTGTAGAAGTGTTCGAAGCAGAAGTTGGTCGCTTCGATGTAGCCTTCGGCGCCACCGCAGTCGAAACGCTTGCCCTTGAACTTGTAGGCAATCACACAACCGTCCTGCGCCTGCTTCATCAGGGCGTCAGTGATCTGGATCTCGCCGCCTTTGCCTGGCTCGGTCTGTTCGATCAGGCTGAAGATGTCCGGGGTCAGGATGTAACGACCGATGATCGCCAGGTTCGACGGAGCGTCTTCCGGCTTCGGCTTCTCGACCATGTTGCGCACGCGGTAGAGGTCGTCACCGATCAGGTCACCGGCGATCACCCCGTACTTGTTGGTTTCCTGCGGGTCGACTTCCTGGATCGCGACGATGGTGCAGCGATACTGCTTGTACAGCTTGACCATCTGGGTCAGGACGCCGTCGCCTTCCAGGTTCACGCACAGGTCGTCCGCCAGGACCACGGCGAACGGCTCGTCGCCGATCAGTGGACGGCCGGTCAGGATCGCGTGGCCCAGGCCTTTCATCTCGGTCTGGCGGGTGTAGGAGAACGAGCACTCGTCCAGCAGCTTGCGGATGCCGACCAGGTATTTTTCCTTGTCGGTGCCCTTGATCTGGTTTTCCAGCTCGTAGCTGATGTCGAAGTGGTCTTCCAGGGCGCGCTTGCCGCGACCGGTGACGATGGAGATTTCGTTCAGGCCGGCGTCCAGTGCTTCTTCAACGCCGTACTGGATCAGTGGCTTGTTCACCACCGGCAGCATTTCTTTGGGCATGGCTTTAGTCGCTGGCAGGAAGCGAGTACCGTAACCGGCTGCTGGGAACAAGCATTTCTTGATCATATGAGTCCTTAAAAGGGCTGTACGTACGAATTTCGGCGCAGTCTAATCAGGCCGCGTGCACCTTACAATGGGCCGCGCTGGCTAACCGCTGCCATCTAAGAGAAATATTGCCGCGGATAGTTCCGCACTGGCTGCGAACATAGCTGCGCAGCATCGTACAGATAGCCCGCGCCGTAAACCGCCATCTGGCCGCAAAGCCTTGATTTTCTGCGTTTGAACCCTCGTCCGCACTCTTGCAGCGGCTCGTTTCCCGCTATCATGGCGCCCTTGAACCCCGCCAACGAGGCAGATAGATGTCGGCAACAAAAAGCGTAAACGGTTACCAGATCAAACAGTTGAAAGATGGCCAGTGGTGGCTGGTCAGTGCCCAGGGCGAGAACGTCGCCGGGCCTTTCGCCAGCGAGGCGATGGCAGTCGAAGTGGCATCGGTGTTCGAGGATTCGGCCGGCCACGCCTCGGCGCGTCGCAGCCCCAAGTCCTGAGACTGTCCCCGCACCGAAGAGCCCTGCCCCGCGCAGGGCTTTTTCATGCCGATCTGTACCGCAGTGGCGGTTCGCTATAGCATCTCGTCCCAGACGCTCGCCAAGGGTGTCCAGCCCTCCCCCGGGGCTCAAACTTCTCGACGACGACCACACCCATGCACAAACTTCTGGCACTGACTGCGGTACTGGCCCTGAGCGGATGCGCCACCGTTTCCGATACCTACCTGGAAAACGGCGAACAAGGCCTGAGCATCGATTGCTCCGGCGAGGCCAGCTCCTGGGCCAGCTGCTATGAAAAGGCCGACGCCTCCTGTGCCGGCACCGGCTATCGGATCATCGGCACCGACGGCACGCCGTCACTCAAGGAAAGCGACAAGACCCTGGGGGCGGATGTCGGCAACTACAAAAGCCGCAGTGTCGTAGTGGTCTGCAAGTAACAGACACCCGGCCTACATATGAATCTCGGCAAACTTGATGCCCAGGTTACGAATGGTTTCGATCAGGTCGTCCAGCCGGTCGAATGACTCGACTTCATCGTTATCATCCACAAGAAAATAGCTGCGCCCCGCGCTTTTCTTGAAGAACACGATCCATTCCCCGGAATTCGCCGGATTCTGAATCACATGGGTCGCAGAGATATGCCCCTCTGCATGCCTCTCCCGGACTGTTTCGCGCTTCATGCTTTCTCCCAAAAAACGATGCCGCCGAAACCTGGGTTTCGACGGCATCTTTGACAATGGCCGACAGTTTATCGGATGCCCTGGCCAATCAGCACGCCATCTACCGTCTGGCCATACAGATTGACCCCGTCGTTGGCGTGGAACTTGAGCCGGGTCTTCTCGATCGAGCCCTCCACCAGCCGCGGATCCTGCGGCCGCTCATGGCGATTGACGAACGCCGCCACGTCCCAGGCCTGCTGGTCGCTCAGGCTGCCGGCCTTGCCCAGGGGCATGTTGTATTTGATAAAGGACGCGGCGGTGTTGATCCGGTGCATGCCAGCGCCCCAGTTGTACGAGTCCTTGCCCCAGAGCGGCGGCATGACATAGTCGGCGCCGACCTTCTGGCCCTGACCGTTATCGCCATGGCAGACCGCGCATTGCGCCCGGTACACCTGCTCGCCACGGGCCAGGTCGTAGCCCTGGGCCGGTTGCGGCACCTCGGGATAACCACGCCCGGGCAACTCGACACCGATCGGTGCCTTGCTCGCCAGCCAATAGGAGTACACCGACAACGCGGAGATCTCGTAGCTGTCGGCAGCCGGCGGCGTGCCGTTCATGCTGAACTGGAAGCAGCCCTGCAAGCGCTCGGCGTAGGTGTTCACCTTGTTGTTCTTCTTGCGATACGCCGGGTACATCGGATAGGCGCCCCACAGCGGCGCGGAGTTGGCCAGCCGCCCCTGATCCAGGTGGCAATTGCTGCAATTGAGCCCATTACCGACGAACTTCGGCGCCAGGCGTTTGGTATCGACGAACAGCGCATAACCGTCGCGGACCATCTTGCCGTAGGCATTGTCTGGCAGTTCGCTCTCTGCTGGTGGCTGGAAATACTGGGGATGGACAGCACTCGCTGCCGGCTCCCGCAACTGTGATTGGTCTTCCATGGTGACCGCGGCGCCATGAACCTGGGTCGCCAGCAAGACGAGGGAAAAGCCCAATAGAAGATCACGGCTCATGGCTTGGGCTCCTGGTTATCGGCCTTGGCGGACAGGCTGCCGACCTTGGCAAAGTAGTCGGCCACCGCCGTGATTTCCTCGGGGCTCAGGGCCTTGGCGATGTGTCCCATCAGATCGTTCGGGTCGTTGCGGCGCGTGCCGTCGCGCCAGGCATTCAACTGCCCGATCAGATAAGCCGCGGGCTGCCCGGCCAACGGCGGAAAGGCGTCTCCGGCACCCACGCCACCCGGTCCATGGCAAATCACGCACTCCGGAACCTGCCGCTCCCAGGCGCCACGCAGGGCCAGCCTTGCACCGACCCCCTCGGCCATGGCGCTGCGGTTGATCGGCGCTGGCGTCACAGCCGGCATGGCCGCCAGGGTCTGGCTGACCGCGTCTATCTCGTCATCGCTCAGGGCCTTGGCCAGTGGCTGCATGACCGGATTGCTGCGCGCACCGCTGCGAAAATCTTCCAGCTGCTTGCGCAGGTAACCCGCCGACAATCCCGCCAGACGTGGAAATCCGGCGGCTGCCAAACCCAGGCCATCACCACCGTGACAGGCCAGGCAGGCCGTGGCGCCGGGCTGCGCTCCACCCTGGGTAAACACTTTCTGCCCATCCACGGCCTGGGCACTGGCGACAAAAAACAGCATCAGGCTGCTCAGCAGTATTCGATCCATGGGGATCATGGCGAACTCCATTTTTCTAGTTATATCCTTAGGCTTATTTTATATAAGCCTACAAAGAGTAGGCCAATAGACCTTTGGCTACAACGCGAAACCCACCGAGCCTGCCTTGTCACCGGGCACAAAAAAGCCCGCCCTCGCCACGGAAATCCGGGCCAGGGCGGGCTCTTGAAAAATCCCTCGGCGATTAGCCGGAAATGCAGTCCTCCGCCGCCTTGCGGATATCGCCCGGACGCATGGGCACATTGGACATGCTTTCATGCAGCTTGATGCTGCTGCCGCCGGAACGCTCCTCGATATCGAACACCGCGGTCGGCCCTGCCGACAGTTTCTGCGGAACGATAACGCGCATACCGTCCTTATGCGGTTCGACCTGCAACTGGCCACGGCTGTCAGCCAGTTTGTCGCTGACGCACTTGGCGTACTCCTGCGGCTTTTTCCCTGAAATCACGTTCAGGGTGGGCAGTGTCTGGTTAATGTCCGAGACTGTCGCACAACCACTGATCGCCAAGGCCAGAATCAACACACCCCACTTCATACATTTCCTCCGATAAAGACCGTCCGACCGCAGAAATGGCATTTTTCTCCGGATCAGTCAGATTTATCCTAAATAATCGGCAAATAACTGTTTTAAATTGTCAAAGCCGCCGGCCGCGGCCTGATAAACTGCGCCATCGTTTTGATTTTGTAGCAAAAGCCCTTCTGGAGGCGCCCATGAAATTTATCCACCAGCGCGAGCACCTCAACGAAGACGATATCGTCGTCATCGAATGCTCCCAGGTCTGCAACATCCGCCTGATGAACGACGCCAACTTCCGAAGCTTCAAGAACGGCGGACGTCACACTTATCATGGCGGCGCGTTCGACAAGTTCCCGGCCAAGATCACCGCACCGAGCACCGGCTTCTGGAACATCACCATCGACACCGTCAACCGCCGGCCCATCAGCGTCACCCGCAAGCCGAACCTGACCCATTCGATCAAGATCATCCGCCGGTCCAGCTCGAAACTGCGCTGAACCCCGCCCCAGTCCGCGACAAACAGGTATCACCGTGGCCCAAACGACCAAGTACGTCATCAAATACAAACTCAACGGCGAACGCCGTTTCGAGTTCGCCCAGCTGGAAAGCGGCACCCAGGAAGAAGCCAAGGCCGCACTGGAAGCCCTGCACGGCCAGACCGACGACGTCATCAGCGACGTCAGCGTGAGCAAGGCGCTGTAAGCCCCTGCTTCTGTGACGAATTCGAGCGCAAGCAGCGGAGTGTGAGCGGCCCGCGCGCTTCCTAGACTGGCGGATATCAGCCTCTGCCTCAGGAACGCCAGGATGTCCGCCCCCGCCCTCGCACAACGTCTTGCCTGCCTGGACTGGCCCTCGATCGAGCGGCAGCTCGATCAGGACGGCAGCACAGTGATCGGCAACCTGCTCAGCGCCGATGAATGTCATGAGCTCAGCAGTTTGTATCCGCGCAGCACATTGTTTCGTTCGCGAGTGGTCATGGCCAGGCACGGTTTCGGCCGCGGCGAATACCAGTATTTCGCCTACCCCTTGCCGAAGCTGGTCGCCGAACTGCGCGGCCAGTTCTATCCGCACCTGGTGCCGCTGGCCAACCGCTGGAACCAGCTGATGAATATCCCCGTGCAATATCCGCCCCGGCACGAAGACTTTCTCCAGCGCTGCCACGCCGCCGGTCAGCAGCGGCCGACGCCCTTGTTGCTGCAATATGGCCCGCAGGATTACAACTGCCTGCACCAGGACTTGTATGGCGACAACGTATTCCCCTTGCAGGTCGCAATCCTGCTGTCACGCCCCGGCGCCGACTTCAGCGGCGGCGAATTCGTCATCACCGAACAGCGCCCGCGCATGCAGTCGCGGCCGCAGGTCATCGATCTGAAGCAGGGTGATGCGCTGATCTTCGCCGTGCATCATCGTCCGGTACCCGGCGTGCGCGGCCATTACCGGGTGACGTTGCGCCATGGCGTCAGCCGCCTGCACAGCGGCCGCCGCCATACGCTAGGAGTGATCTTCCACGATGCCCAGTAACGCTAACTTCACCGCCGAGCTGTTCGGCGAACCCGAACTGCAACAGGCGCCCCGCACCGAACAGGTCGGCCCGCAGTCCTTCGTGTTCCGTGGCTTCGCCCTGCCCTGGGTCGAGCGCCTGCTGCCAGCCCTGCGTGACGTACTGCGGGCCGCGCCGTTCCGGCAGATGGTCACGCCGGGCGGCTTCACCATGTCGGTCGGCCTGAGCAGTTGCGGCGAGCTGGGCTGGACCACCGACCGCAGCGGCTACCGTTACACCGCCATCGATCCGCAGAGCGGCCAGCCCTGGCCGGCGATGCCCGAAGTGTTGCGCGAACTGGCCCAGGCCGCCGCGACCCAGGCCGGTTTTGCCGGGTTCGATCCGGACGCCTGCCTGATCAATCACTATGTGCCCGGCGCCCGCATGTCCCTGCACCAGGACAAGGATGAGCGCGACTACGACGCGCCGATCGTCTCCGTCTCCCTGGGCTTGCCGGCGGTGTTTCAGCTGGGTGGCGAGCGGCGCAGCGACCGCCCGTTGCGGGTGCCGCTGCTGCATGGCGATGTGGTGGTCTGGGGCGGCGTCGACCGCCTGCGCTATCACGGCGTGCTGCCGCTCAAGGACGGCACGCACCCGCTGCTGGGCCCACGGCGCATCAACCTGACCTTTCGCCGGGCCGCTTGATCCCGCGGGAATTCAAGCGCAAGACTCGGAGTGCCAGGCCCCCTGCCCTTGGTTAATCTGAGCGACAACCGCCACCGAGTAGAGTCCATGACCATGGTCCAGCCCAAGCCCACCACCGCAAGCGATCCTCGCTGGCTCGCCGTCCTGGCCCGTGATGCGCGCGCCGATGGCCAGTTCGTCTATGGGGTGAAAACCACCGGGGTCTACTGCCGCCCCAGCAGCCTGTCGCGCCTGCCCCGGCCGGAGAACGTCGAGTTCTTCGACACCGCGGAACAAGCCGAGGCCGCCGGTTACCGGCCGAGCAAACGCAGCGCCAGCGACCAGACCCAGGTAGCCGCGCAGCATGCCAGCCTGGTAGCGGCCGCATGCCGGCAGATCGAGTCGGCCGAAGCACCGCCCAGCCTGAAACAGCTGGCCGAGCAAGCCGGCATGAGCAGTTTCCACTTTCACCGGGTGTTCAAGGCCGCCACCGGGCTGACCCCCAAAGGCTACGCCAGCGCCCACCGTTCGCGGCGGGTGCGGCGCCAGCTGGAGCACGGCCATTCGGTGACCGACGCGCTGTACGACGCAGGCTTCAACTCCAACAGCCGCTTCTATGAAACCGCCGACCAGTTGCTCGGCATGAAACCCAGCGACTACCGCGCCGGCGGCCTGAACGCCGATATCCGCTTCGCCGTCGGCCAGTGCTCCCTGGGGGCGATCCTGGTCGCCCAGAGCAATCGTGGGGTCTGCGCGATCCTGCTGGGCGACGACCCCAATGCCCTGGTGCAGGACCTGCAGGACAAATTCCCGCGGGCCAACCTGATCGGCGCCGACCAGGACTTCGAGCAACTGGTGGCCAAGGTGGTGGGGTTTATCGAAGCACCGGCCATTGGCCTCGACCTGCCGCTGGACCTGCAAGGCACGGCCTTCCAGGAGCGGGTGTGGCTGGCCCTCAAGGAGATTCCGCCGGGCAGCACCGCCAGCTACGCCGAGATCGCCCAGCGGATCGGCGCGCCGAAATCCTTTCGCGCCGTGGCCCAGGCCTGTGGCGCCAACAGCCTGGCGGTGGCGATCCCTTGCCACCGGGTGGTGCGCAGCGACGGCCACCTGTCCGGCTACCGCTGGGGCGTGGAGCGCAAGCGTCAGTTGCTCGAGCGCGAGGGCTCGTCCGAGGCTTGAATGCCGATGTACACCGACACCGATTCCGGCCCGGTGTACACCTCGAAGTCCGTGGCGAAGCGCCGACGGACCTGCGGATTGTCCTCGAAGTAGGCCCAGACCAGGCCCCAGGTCTGGATCACCACCTCCGGCATCGGCCCCTTGGCGGAGAACGCCAGGTACTCGCCACCCTGCACCTGCACCAGCGGATAGTCGGCATTGCCCTCACCCACCGCCACACCGGCGGTGACATCGAAGTGCCCCGAGGCATCGGACTCGTAGTTGGAGTACACGCCGTAGATGAACGAGTCCGACTGCCGGTGGCCGATGCTGTCGAACAGGCCTTCGACAAAAAACCGCTCCCACATCGGCCCGATTCGCGCGCTGTCCGCTTGTTGCTCATCGGCATTGCAGGTACGCACCTGCAAGCCCGAAACGCAGAAAGGCTGAACCTCTCGCAGTTTGACATCCATGCTTCGTACTCCTGTCTGGCGTTTATCTGGGTGACCGGCGCGCACGGTATCAGCGATTCACATCCACCACCACGCGCCCGCGCAACTCGCCGGCCAGCAGGCGCGATGCGGCAGCGATGGCTTCGCTGAGGCCGATCTCATGGCTGATCAACGGCAACAGGGCCGGGTCCAGATTACGCGCCAGGCGCTGCCAGGCCTCGATGCGCCGGGCCTTGGGCTGGGTCACGCTGTTGATCCCGACCAGGGTCACGCCCCGCAGAATGAAGGGCGCTACCGACGCCGGGAAGTCCATGCCCTGGGCCAGCCCGCAAGCGGCCACAGTGCCGTTGGCCTGGGTGCTGGCGCAGGCATTGGCCAGGGTATGGCTGCCCACCGAGTCGATCACCGCCGCCCAGCGCTCCTTGGCCAAAGGCTTGCCCGGCGCGGACAGGCTGGCGCGGTCGATGATCTCGCTGGCGCCCAGGCGCTTGAGGTAGTCCTGCTCGGCAGTGCGCCCGGTGGATGCCACCACCCGATAACCGAGCCGGGCCAGCAGGGCTATGGCAAAGCTGCCGACCCCACCATTGGCCCCGGTGACCAGCACCTCGCCCTGGTTCGGAGTCAGGCCGTGGCGCTCCAGCGCCAGGATGCTGAGCATCGCCGTGTACCCGGCCGTGCCGATGGCCATGGCCTCGGCCGCGCTGAACGCCTGGGGCAAGGGAATCAGCCAGTCGCCGTCCAGCCGCGCCTTCTGCGCCAGCCCGCCCCAGTGTCCTTCGCCCACGCCCCAGCCGTTGAGCAACACCTGGTCGCCGGGCTGGTAATCCGGGTGGCTGCTGTCTTCGACGATGCCCGCCAGATCGATCCCCGGGACCATGGGAAACTTGCGCACCACCGGGCTGCTGCCGGTGATGGCCAGGCCATCCTTGAAGTTCAGGGTGCTGTAGGCCACCCGCACCGTCACATTGCCCTCGGGCAACTGCGCTTCGTCAATCTCGCGCAGCGCCGCGCGATAACCGGCGTCGTCTTTCTCGATCAAAATACCCTTGAACATGACTGCCTCCCGATGGGCCCTTGGCCGGGCCGTGAACTTGAGTTTCAGCTTGCAAAGCCCCCACCTTCCCAGCCCGTGCGGGAAAAATCCACGCTCTTTTCGTCGTAGGCCACACCCTGCCCGTAGGAGCGAGGCTTGCCCGCGATAGCCTTATCACTGGCAGCCCAGGTGGCGGCCCTGATCCCGTCTCGCGAGCAAGCTCGCTCCTACAGGGGATCGCCAGGCTCCGGCCAAAGTCGACTGGCCTTGGTCGTCCATCTCCTGATACAACCCCCCGGGTTGCCGTCCTTATCTCTTGACGTCGGAGCATCATTCAACATGAGCCAATGGCCTGACACCCGTATTCTCGACCTGCTGGGCATCGAGCTGCCGATCATCCAGGCGCCCATGGCCGGCGCCACCACTACGGCCATGGTGATCGCCGCCGCCCAGGCCGGCGCGCTGGGCTCCCTGCCCTGCGCCATGCTCAGCCCCGAGCAGATTCGCCAGGAAGTGCAGAGCATTCGCCAGGCGACCCGCGCGCCGCTGAACCTGAATTTCTTCTGCCACCAGAA
>NZ_JAQZAA010000046.1:32204-75718 GCF_028640875.1 Pseudomonas sp. SBT1-2
AACTCGGCGCCGACTTCGAGGCGCCGACCCCGGTCAGCAGCCGCGCGCCCTTCGACGCCGTCAGCTGCGAGCTGGTGGAAGAGCTGCGTCCGGAAATCGTCAGCTTCCACTTCGGCCTGCCGGAGCCGGCCCTGCTCGCGCGGGTCAAGGCCACCGGGGCGAAGGTGCTGTCGTCGGCCAGCACCGTCGATGAGGCGATCTGGCTGGAGCAGCGTGGCTGTGACGCGATCATCGCCATGGGCTACGAGGCCGGCGGCCATCGGGCGATCTTCCTCAGCGAAGACCTCAACACCCAGGTCGGCACCATGGCCCTGGTGCCGCAGATCGTCGATGCGGTGCAGGTGCCGGTGATCGCCGCCGGCGGGATCGGCGACGCCCGCGGCATAGTCGCCGCCTTCGCCCTCGGCGCCTCGGCGGCGCAACTGGGCACCGCCTACCTGTTCACCCCGGAAGCCAAGGTCAGCGCCGCCCATCACCAGGCCCTGCGCACCGCCAAGGACAGCCAGACCGCCCTGACCAACCTGTTCACCGGCCGCCCGGCGCGGGGCATCGTCAACCGGGTGATGCGCGAGATCGGCCCGATCAGCCCACTGGCCCCGGCCTTTCCCCTCGCCGGTGGCGCGCTGATGCCATTGCGCGCCAAGAATGAGGCCGACTTCGCCAACCTCTGGGCCGGCCAGGCCCTGCGCCTGGGGCTGGAACTGCCGGCCTACGAGTTGACCCGCACGCTGGCCGAGCAAGCCCTGGCCAAGCTCAACAGAGGCTAAAAACCCCAGGGCCGCGACTCCGCTCGCGGCCCGCTGCCCACTCCAGCTCTTGCCCCAGTTCCGTTCGCTGGCGATTCGCTATATATTTCCGTATACAGCGTTTCACCCACCCCCGGTGCAGTCCCTTTCCATATCCCCCACTGCCCAACGTCCCTTCGCCAATGGAGCTGTTCATGAACCGTCGTCTCTCAGGTTTTGCCCCGACCTGCCTTGCCGCTGTGCTCGCCGCCTGCGCTTTCGGCTCGGCCCAGGCCGATGAAGTCCAGGTCGCGGTCGCCGCCAACTTCACCGCGCCGATCCAGGCGATCGCCGCCGACTTCGAGAAAGACACCGGGCACAAGCTGGTGGCCGCCTATGGCGCGACCGGGCAGTTCTATACCCAGATCAAGAATGGCGCGCCGTTCGAAGTCTTCCTCGCCGCCGATGACAGCACCCCGGAGAAACTCGAAAGCGAAGGCGCCACCGTCAAGGGCTCGCGCTTCACCTACGCCATCGGCACCCTGGCGCTGTGGTCGGCCAAGGATGCCTACGTCGACAGCAAGGGCCAGGTGCTCAAGGACAACCACTACCAGCACCTGTCCATCGCCAACCCGAAAGCCGCGCCTTACGGCCTGGCCGCCACCCAGGTATTGGCCAGGCTAGGTCTGACCGAGCAGGTCAAGGGCAAGATCGTCGAAGGCCAGAACATCACCCAGGCCTATCAGTTCGTCTCCACCGGCAACGCCGAACTGGGCTTTGTCGCCTTGTCGCAGATCTACAAAGACGGCAAAGTCAGCAGCGGCTCGGCCTGGATAGTCCCGGCGCAGATGCACGACCCGATCAAACAAGACGCGGTGATCCTCAACAAGGGCAAGGACAACCCGGCGGCCAAGGCCCTGGTTGACTACCTCAAGGGAGCGAAAGCCGCGGCCGTCATCCAGTCCTACGGTTACCAACTCTAAATGCCGCTATCGAGTGCCGACTTTTCCGCCATCTGGCTGACCCTGCAACTGGCGTCGCTGACGACCCTGATCCTGCTGATCGTCGGTACGCCGATTGCCTTGTGGCTGTCGCGCACTCGCTCGTGGCTGCGGGGGCCGATCGGCGCCATCGTCGCCCTGCCCCTGGTCCTGCCGCCGACGGTGATCGGCTTCTACCTGCTGCTCGCCCTCGGCCCCAACGGCTATATCGGCCAGCTCACCCAGGCCCTCGGCCTGGGCACCCTGACCTTCAGTTTCAGCGGCCTGGTGATTGGCTCGGTGATCTATTCCATGCCCTTTGTCGTGCAGCCGCTGCAGAACGCCTTTACCGCGATCGGCACCCGTCCGCTGGAAGTGGCGGCGACCCTGCGCGCCAATCCCTGGGACACCTTCTTCAGCGTGATCCTGCCGCTGGCCAGGCCGGGCTTCATCACCGCGGCCATTCTCGGTTTTGCCCACACCGTCGGCGAGTTCGGCGTGGTGCTGATGATCGGCGGCAATATTCCCGAGAAGACCCGGGTGGTCTCGGTGCAGATCTACGACCACGTCGAAGCCCTGGAATACGCCCAGGCCCACTGGCTGGCCGCCGCCATGCTGGTGTTCTCGTTCCTGGTGTTGCTGGCGTTGTACTCCAGCCGCAAAACCCGCGCTGGCTGGAGTTGAGTCGTGAGTGCATCGATCCATGTGCGCCTCAAGCGCCGTTACAAAACCTTCGACCTGGATCTCGACCTGGAGCTGCCGGGCCGTGGCGTCACCGCCTTGTACGGGCATTCCGGCTCCGGCAAGACCACCTGCCTGCGCTGCATCGCCGGCCTGGAGCAGGCCGAACAGGGCCTGGTACGGATCAACGACGAAGTCTGGCAGGACAGTGAACGCCAGCTGTTTATGCCACCGCACAAACGTTCCCTGGGCTACGTGTTCCAGGAAGCCAGCCTGTTTGCCCACCTCTCGGTGCAGGCCAACCTGGAGTTCGGCCTCAAGCGCATCCCCCGCGCGCAACGCCGTGTGGACATGGCCCAGGCCACCGAGCTGCTGGGCATCGGCCACCTGCTGCAGCGCCATCCGCACAACCTGTCCGGCGGCGAGCGCCAGCGCATCGGCATTGCCCGCGCGCTGCTGACCAGCCCGCGGCTGCTGCTGATGGACGAGCCGTTGGCGGCCCTCGACAGCAAACGCAAAAGCGAGATCCTGCCGTACCTCGAACGCCTGCATGACGAGCTGGAGATCCCGGTGCTGTATGTCAGCCATTCCCAGGATGAGGTGGCGCGCCTGGCCGACCATATCGTGCTGCTGGAAAACGGCCGCGCCCTGGCCAGCGGGCCGATCGGCGAAACCCTGGCCCGTCTCGACCTGCCCCTGGCCCTGGGCGACGACGCCGGGGTGGTGATCGAAGGCCAGGTCACCCATTACGACGCCGGCTACCAGTTGCTCGCCCTGCAACTGCCCGGCAGCCAGTTGCAGGTGCGAGTCGCCCATGCGCCGATGGCCATCGGCAAGCACCTGCGCTTCAAGGTCCAGGCGCGGGACGTCAGCCTCAGCCTGCAGGCCGGCGAACACAGCAGCATCCTCAACCGCCTGCCGGTGACGGTCAGCGGCGAAATCCCCGCCGACAACACCGCCCATGTCCTGGTGCGCCTGGACGTCGCCGGCACCCCGCTGCTGGCGCGAATCACCCGCTATTCCCGCGACCAGTTGCAACTGCACCCGGGCCAGCAACTCTGGGCGCAGATCAAGGCGGTGGCCGTGCTCGCCTGAGTCGCGCGCCGGGCGCAAGCGTTTCTCGCGAGCAAGCTCGCGCCTACCAGGGCGCGTATTGGATCTGTAGGAGCGAGCTTGCTCGCGATAGCCGCGCCGCGGGTTGTCATCCGGCCCACCCGCGCGTTAGGCTAGCCGCCCTTCCCCGTCACCGGACGATTGCCGACGTGAACAACTAAGCCTTCCAGAAATGTATTCGCGACAAGCCGCCTTGCTGCGCTTGTTGGCCTTTTTCGACATTCTCCGGAGGTGCTGATGACTCACGTCACACGGCTGCCTGCGCTGGTTTCCCTGAACCAGCTGACATTCCAGTTCGCCCATGGCGAAACCCTGTTCGATTCACTCGACCTGACATTCGATGCCTTGCCCACCGGCATAGTCGGGCGTAACGGCACTGGCAAGAGCGTGCTCGCGCGCCTGATCGCCGGCGAGCTTGCGCCGTCCTCGGGCAGCGTCACGCGCTTCGCCCGCCTGGCTTATGTGGCCCAGGAACACCTGGCGCAGGAGGGCCAGAGCGTTGCCCAGGTCGCCGGCATCGCTGAGGCCCTGGCCGCCCTCGAGCGCCTCGCCGCGGGCCAGGCCTCGATGGCCGACCTGGCGCAGGTCGACGAGCGCTGGGACCTTGGCGAACGCCTGCGCCGCCTGCTGGACGAGGCCGGTCTCGACACGGTCGGCCCCGACGATCCGGCTGCCAGCCTCAGCGGCGGGCAACGCGCGCGTATCGCGGTGATCGGCGCCCTGCTCAGCGATGCCCAACTGCTGATACTCGACGAACCCAGCAACCACCTCGACGAGCCCGGTCGCCAGTGGCTGCTGACGCAGCTCCAGCAGTGGCGCGGCGGACTGCTGCTGATCAGCCATGACCGCCAATTGCTGGCGCAGATGCAGCGCATCGTCGAACTCACGCCTCACGGCGCGCGAGTCTACGGCGGCAACTACGCGGCATTCCGCGCCCAGCGCGAAGCCGAGCACGGCGCGGCGCGGGCCGCCCTGGAGCACGCGCGAACCGAACGCAGTCGCGAACAGAAGCGCCTGCAACGCGAACACGACACCATCCAGCGCCACGCCGCCGGCGCCCGACGTTATGCCGACACCGCCAACATCGCCAGCTTTGAACGGAGGAAGATAAAAAGCGCCGCTCGGGACATCATGGGCCACGTGCGCAACCGTCAGCAGGGCCACAAGAACAACCTCGATCAGCAGGTCCGCGACGCCTATGCGCGGGTGGTGCCGGAGGCGCCAACCCTGGTGACGCTGCCCGGCACCACGGTGCCCCAGGGGCAACAGGTGTTCTGCCTGACCCGAGCGCAATTGCCCTGGCTGCCGCCCGAGGCCGCCTCCAGCTACCTCGACCTGACCGTCACCGGGCCCATGCGCATCGCGGTCAGCGGGCCCAATGGCTGCGGAAAATCCACGCTGCTGAAGATGCTGGCCGGCGAGATCCAGCCCTTGAGCGGCCAGTGCCAGGTGCGGCTGGCCAGTGCTTGCCTTGACCAGCGCCTGTCGCTGCTCGATCCCGAGCGTTCGATCCTCGACTACCTGGGGGCGCTCGACCGGCCACTGCAGGAAGGCCTGCTGCGCAGCCGCCTGGCCTGGCTGCAACTCGATGCCCAGCGCGTGACCCAGCCCTGTGGCCGGCTCAGCGGCGGCGAACGCCTCAAGGCCGCGCTGGCGATTGCCCTGTGGCGTGAGACGCCGGCCAAGCTGCTGCTCCTGGACGAGCCGACCAACCACCTGGACCTGGAATCGGTGGAAGCCTTCGAAAGCGCGCTGCGCGATTTCCCGGGCGCGATGCTGGTAGTGTCCCACGACCGCGAGTTCCTCGCCGCCATGGCACCCAGCCACCGGCTGCAATGGACGGCAGCGGGCTGGAGACTGGACGAGGCCGGCCAATGAACAGGCTTTTGCGCGAATTTCAGAGTTGCTTCTATAGTTGCTCTGAGCAGCTATCAACCAGGGAAGCGCCATGGAAGACATTTTTGTCGTAAAGCGCTGCAACAAGATCATCATTCAGGGTCGACGCGCCGGGGAAGCCGCCCACGGCGCGCCGATCGCCGCCCACTGGTACCGCATCGCCGACACCCGCACCGACGGCTTCATCGGCGATGGCTACGACCTGGAAGAGGACGCCATGCGCGAGTGCCGCCGGCTCAATGCCGCCAGCCGCCGCGCCTGAAACCGTGGACAACCGGGTGGTGCAGCCACTCGCCGGCAATGATGAAATTTCTTTCACTGTGAACCTGCCAAGGCTTCGCTAAAGTGGCTCACGCTTATTGAAGACTCCCGACTGGCCCACCGCTCCCCCGGTGGGTCTTTTTTATGGGCGATCGCCAAGGGCCGGGCGGCGGTCTGGCAGAGGACGCCAGGCATAAAAAAGCCCCGCACGCGGGCGAGGCTGTGTGATGCGGCGAGACGCTGCTTACTTGAGCCTGACGGCGGTGCCGGTGACAAAAACCACCACCATGCCGCCACGGCCGCTGGGCATGCTGATCTCGTAGTCCAGGCCGATCACCGCATCCGCGCGAATATCGCGGGCACGCTCCTTGATCTCGTCGGTCGCCTGCACCCGGGCTTCTTTCAGCGCCCGCTCCAGGGTCTGGGAACGCCCACCGAAAAAGTCGCGCATTCCGGCGAAGACGTCACGCACGACGTTGATCCCCTGCACGGACTCGGCGCTCACGATATCCAGGTACTCGGCGATCTCTCGCCCCGCGATCGCGTGGGTGGTAGTGATAATCACGGCATTCTCCTTTGACCGGCGCGACCCTGCCCTGAACCCGGGCGGGGTCGCAAAAAAACGCGATGGTAACAGACGCTCGGCAGGCAGCCATGCAGAGCATGCCGCGCGAGGCTGGCGCAGCGGTCTGCACGGTGCTGCCAAGGGCGAGCCTGTCCGTGATTAAATCCGCCAGCGGATAACCGCAGATCCTTTCCCCACTGGAGTATTCACATGGACGTCATTCAGTCGCTAGCCCCCGAACAATGCGCAGGCATGGAGGATATCCGCCGCGAGATCGATCGCCTCGACCAGGTTGTCATCCAGCTGCTGGGCGAACGTTTGCGCTACGTCATGGCCGCATCGAAATTCAAGACCTCGGAAACCGCCGTGCGCGCGCCCGAGCGTTTTCGCGCCATGCTCCTGCAACGCCGGGAATGGGCCCAGGCCGAGGGTCTGAACGCCGATGCCATCGAAAAGCTCTACAGCGACCTGGTGCAGCATTTCATCGCAGAGGAGCTCAAGGGCTGGAAGTCCGCCCAGGCCCAGTCGCCGGCCTGAGGGTAAAAGAACACCCGACAGCCCGGGAACACGCCAGGCTGTCGGGCAGGGTCGTGGATGGGGTTATCGGGTGTTGGCCCCTTGCGCAATCTTCTTGGCCTTCGCCTTGTAGGCCGGCAAGGCTGCCGCGTAGGCCAGGGCCTCTTCCCGGGTGCCAAAGGAGCCAAGACGGTCGCCCTTGGTGCAGACCCGCCAAGGGCCGCTGTTGACGCTGACCACGTCATAGCCGTTCATGTGCATCTTGTTCAGCATTGGAACGCTCATAATCGCCTCCCTTTCGGTAGAGATCGTCCGAGGTTGTCGCGAACACCTTACACCCGGTCCGCGCGGGCGTGGGTTCCATCCATCGCTACGAAGCCGGAGTACCCTGCCTGTGTTTCACTTGGGCTTCAGGTTCCCCAGCGGGTCATACGCCCGGGACTTGGGTTCTTTCTCCGGCTTGTTGTCCCTGGGCGCTTTCGCCGGACCTATGGGGTCCACCTGCGGATCCGCCAGGTCCGGGGAGTCGGGGTCGAAGCCCAGTTCGTCCTTGCCGGAAGCGTGCTCGGATGAACGCGGGCCAGTGGGCCTGTTCGTATTCATGGATACCTCCCGACCAGGATGGAATGTTCTTTCAATAAGAGGGCCATTCCGGCGCGGGGTGCAAAACAGCTGACGAATGGCACTCGAGCAAACGACCTTTTTCCGCCGTGCTTATGGCGTTTTGGAAGGTCTGCCGCAGTCGAATCATGAGCTGCGTTATCAGTCCGCGCCAAGGCCTGCGTTTCGTCGCCCTGTCGTTGCTAGGGCCATAGCGCAAGCGCACACTGGCTGCAGCTGACGGATCAGCTCCCCCTCTGCAAAAAGCCCGCCCATGCGGGCTTTTTGTCTATCCGCCATCCCCTCGTCCCGCCCTTTGCGAATACTGCTCGCCGCCCTCGTCGCTCGGCTTTACTTCAACTGATGCATCAGGCGTCTCTTCACGACACCGACCATCGGGAGCCCTGCCATGAACAAAACACTTATCGTCATGATCATCCTGTTATCAGCTGCCTCCGGTTGCACCAGCAATTCCCACGTCTACCGCAATCAACCGCTGGTGGCGAAGGTCGAGACCGGCATGACCCAGGACCAGGTCCGACAGATCGGCGGCGAACCCTTGTCCGTCACCCCGCGCACCGTGGAACTCGGGACCTGCTTCGACTATGTGTTGACCCAGGCCGGTCATAACCAGCCGTTCAATGTCAGCTTCGACGGCAACGGCAAAGTCGACCACACCAGCTTCCTCACCTGCGCCGAATGGAGCCACGCCCAGCAGAAAGCCAGGGCTCCAGGCAGCGGCACGAGTGATATGGGTGGCGGTTATTGAGCTGAGCTGGCCAGAGTCGGCGGCGATTGCGGGTGGGTACGTCCAGATGAAATTTCTTTCACTGTGAGCCGAGCGCCAGGCGGGTAGATTTCACCCTGCTCATTCAACTATTGGCCCGCTCCCCGCGGGCTTTTTTTTGCCTTGCAGAGCGACGTGAAAGATCGCCGCAGGCAAATTTCAGGCAAAAAAAAGCCCAAGTAGCTGATGGACACTTGGGGCTAAAAATGCATAAACCGTGGTAGGTGAACGCGGGGCTATCTTAACGTCCCCGAGAACATGTAACAATATATTTTGAGGTTATTTTTACCCTAAATGCTTTCTAAGCCCTTAAATAACCACATGTTTTTTCAGGCCATGGCCGATTCGTCACCTTGTTGACGTCAGTAAAAAAGCACCACCGCCTGGCTTTCCGCATGATTCAACGTCTGCGTGAACCTCTTGCCTGCCGTCAGGCATACAGGATCACGCACTCCGCAAACGAGGAAAACTCACCGGCTTCCACAGGCCCGCCGGTGCTGACCAACCTTGCCGCGAAGGACAGCCTGAAACCCGGTGCCACCGGGCACTCGGCACAGCCTTCATGGCCCAGAAGCACGACTTTTCCCTCGCTATCCAGCAACTGAACGCCAACATTGCGTGCGGAACCGGCCTCTTCGTAATCATTCATCAAGGTCACACCATCACTGGTGATGCCGTCAAAGTAGATCTGGACCTTTTTCGCCCCCTTGAGCCTGTCTTCATTCAACTCGACGCTGAACAGCTGCGGAAAACTGCCACCCGCCTGAAGCACATCAAGGCTCGATGTGCCCAGCCCGACCACCTGCTCCATGCCGCTGGAACGCCGATGTGCAACTCCAGAAACAACACCTGCATCCAGGCCATGACCAGGATCGATCGTCCACGTGGGAGCGGTGACCCTGGCGCGAAAATCAAAGAACTTTCCAACATTTTGAGTGGGCATTATTTATTCCTTTAATTGAATGCAAACATGCGATCGGTTCAGTCCGGAGCAACCACCCAGGCCACTCTTCTGCCTGTCGCCCTGCGCTTTTTCAATGGGCGAAACGCCGCCGACTCGACAGTCGGTGTCAATCCAAAAAGCGCACACGGCGAACGCTGAAACCTTAAAACGGCGCCCAATCAACGTCCTTAGGACACTTCCGAAACGCTCCACTCAACTATCAGATCGCGCTGGAATGTTGCCGAAGAGGACGCTCGGCAAAATCACCGCCAAGGCGGTTACCTGTATTTGAGCCAACGAAAGACAGGAAAACCGGAGTCAAACAGGATGTTGGAGAGGGAATATCGGTGGGAATGGAATGCTGTGTGTCAGGCAAAAGCCCGGTCTTGCACCGGGCTTTGCTTGCGGGTCGGGCCGGACTGAATCAGTCCAGCGCGTCGTGCAGAACTTCGTAGATGATGCCTGTCGCAATGGCGACCAGGATCAAGTCAGTACCAGCCTGTTGCCACTCATAACCGTCATAGTGCGGCAGCCGGCTTAGCATCCGGCCATCCAGCTTTTTCGCGATACCCGGCGGCAGGGGTTTGCCTCGGGCCAGGTTTTTCTGAATGCCTGGCGGCAGGGCCGGCCCGGGTGACCAGTAGTCGCGACTGTCGCCAATGATCACGCGCACACCGCCGACATCTACTTGAGGTCCGCCATACCTGTAGTCCTGGGATTTGTTGCCTTTATTGCCGTGCCCACCCTGATTGCCGTGGGGATTGCCCTTGCCGTTCCCTGGGTCCGCATACAAGGCAGTCGAGCCGAATAAAAACGCGGCGCTTGCTAAAACAGCTACAACCGAACGAGTCGTCATCTCTGCAGTCCTCTGCATGAATCCAGCCGTGGTGCCATTCGTCATGACACACGAACTATAGACAGCCGATTGCGTCTTAGTTCATGCAAACCTCTCCTTATCTATGGAAGCGATCATGCTTTTAAAGAAAAAAAATCTCGTGACGGCCCTGACCTGCGTACTGATGCTGGCAGCGGCGCCTCTGCTCCCTGTGACGTCCGCCTATGCAAAGGACGGTGGTGGCCATGGTGGCGGAAATGGCGGTGGTAACGGCGGGGGTCATGGCGGTGGCAATAGTGGCGGCAATGGTGGTGGTCATGGTGGCCAGGCAGGCGGCCACTCCGGAGGGGTCAGCAGCAAGGGCCATAGCGGCGGCCTGAAAAGCGACCCGGCCGGCAAGTCGGTTCGCAATCTCGGAGAAAATGGCAACCATTACGGCAGCATTCGTAATGACAGCAACGGCCATGGTTCGACCACTTCCGGCGTGGCTCACTCCAAAGACACCCGCGGGCTGTCAAAAGCCACCGCGATCTCGGACACCACGCCCGGTGACCACAACTCGAAAGGCCTGGGCAAAGCCAGCGTCTCCTCGAGCAAGAATGATCGATAGACCCAGCCTCATGCTCTCCAGCTGAGTCGGTTTCAACACTGCCGGTTGGTCAGCATTGCCCGCATGAAAAGCCCGGCCCAGCGCCGGGCTTTTTAGTATCTGCCCCGCCCTTCTTTGCCCTCACGACTCGCGCATGGATGAAATTATCTTTAAGTAACCTTCATGAAGCGAAGCATCTGAGTGCCTACCCTTCTGGGACCGACAAAGTGAACTACAGGAGTAACCCACGATGTTTTCCCATGAAGGTCTCGGTCTGATGTCCATCTTCATTGTCCTGCTGCTGTGTGTGCTGGCGATGTTCATTCATCCTGTGCACGCCCTCTGTAGCTGGGTGCAAAGGCGTAGGCGCAGGTTGTCGGTCGAAAATACGCGGCGTGAAGGCAAGCCCTACTCACGCTGAACAGGCAGCCATCCAACGAAGCCCGGGCATGTCCGGGCCTCTGCTTTCTTGCTTCTACGCAGCCGCTTAGAGCCGCCCGGGCCGTTTGCGCCGGTCGATCACAACCGCGGTCGCCGCCAGCAGGATCGCCAGGGTGTAGGCAAACAGTCCGAGGTTAACGCCCAGGATCAGCTTCTCAGAGCCATCGGTGAGCACCATCGACCCACCGTAAGACTGCCGAAGCCAGTAAGCCGCCAAGAAGCCGCCCGTGACGAACAGGGTCAGGAGGCTGGACAGGCGCAGGTTGCTCTTCAGCCACACCAGCCACAGGCTGAATGCACCGATCGCCGTATTGGTGAACAACTGCCAGACCTCATGCAACCGTGCGTGCGGCTCCCAGGCCGGGTTGAAAACATGGGTCTGATTGATCTCCAGCACCGGTACCACAACGGCGTAGAAGATTATCCCGATCGTCACGAGCAGCTTTGCAATCACCTGGAGCCTCCTTGTTGTGAGGGTCGCGGCAACGTTCGGTAAGAACGAGGCCAGCACTTCAGCGGCATATAAGGACACGCAACCCCATAAAGGTCAGGCCCGATATCTGCCAAAAGCCAGGAGGGAATCACGCTGCAACTGCGCGTTCTACTCTCCGCTGCCTGCCGATTGCCTCAGTTGCCGGGCATCGTAAAGCTCCCGGGCAGCGTCCAGTTGCGGGAAGTTGTGCTCGGCCCAACGATCCAGCGCGGCCAGGGTGTCGACCAAAGAGCAGGCTACCGCCGTCAGCCGATACTCGACATGGGCGGGCTTCTCGGCGAAGTCCAGTCGCTCGATCGGCTTCGATGTGCTGGAGCCCTACCTCATCCACGGCGTGCGTGGTGGGCTGGCTCCTGAGGCAGAACGGAAACAGCAAAATACCTGGAGCAGCGAACCCTCGATTACCAGGCCAGGCTCACCCGCTGGGCACAGTGGCCGTCGATCCCGTTCAACCAGGAGCAGGACTTTATCGATGGCCAGAGCTTGCGGCCTGGCGCGCCGACTTACAGCCCGTTCGTCCGGCACATCCCTTAGCCGTGCAGCCAGCAACCTGTGCCGGCTAAAGGGTTGTTTTACAAGGAGGGTAAAACGACAAAGGCCAAAGGATGATTGGGCTTTTTCGATGCTCGAGCGACTTCTGCCAATGCCATTCGTCCAGGCCTGAGAGCCGCCCCCCGTTCCTCATCTACACCTTAGACATGAGATATCTGGTCGCACGGGTCCGCACAGCTGAATGGAGAGGACCGGGCCAGGCATTCGATTCGATGGCACACGAAGCGCCATGCGAAACCGCAGTACCTCAAGCTTCGGGCTTCATTTCTCAAGGAACGGAAAAATGATCACGAACTGCACGAACTGGCATGCCTGGCTGGACACCATGCCACCCAAACCGGACGAACTTCATGTAGTCGGAGACGTTGAAGTCTCCAACCCAGGGGTCAAGGCCTACCTGACGGTACGAGTCCCGCAGGGTATCAACCCGGCAATACTTATGCTGGATCTGCACCTGTACCAAAGGCCAGGGCAATGGATTCAGGTAATCACCTGCACGCAAGTCAGGTTCACCCGGGTGCTGCCGCCAAACTCCGTGCTCTACAGCGCGGTTGAAATCTTCCACAACGGTGAGCGAATCGCGTATATCGACGAAATCCCACACATCTCCTGACTGATCCGTACTGAATCAGTGGAGCCTTGAAATCCGACTGCGACCGCCTGATCCTCGATCAGTCGGTCGCCTCCCCCGCCACACTCCTGCTTCGTTCAATAGGTTGGCTCTTGAACTGGCCAGCGTCTGCTTCTAGCCTGCAACCCGTTGTCAGGAGAAGCGGAAGAGAAATGATCAGAAGATTTGAACAGCAAGATATGGATGCCGTGCTGGACATCTGGCTGCAGGCTTCGCTGAAAGCCCACGATTTTATCGATGCCTCATTCTGGCAGTCGCAAGTCGACAACATGCGCAACCTGTACCTCCCGACGTCAGAGACCTATGTCTTCGAGCGACAATCCAAAGTGCGGGGTTTCTATTCACTGCACGACGAGCAACTGGCCGCCCTCTTTGTTGCACCTGAATTCCAGGCCAAGGGGATTGGCAAGCAACTGCTCGCCCATGCCAGGGCACAGCGTCCCGTGTTGAGCCTGGCGGTATACAAGGACAATACGGCCAGCTGCGGCTTTTACCTGGCACAAGGCTTTGTCGTGACCCACGAGCAGACGGATGAACATACGGGGCAGCAGGAATACCTTATGAGCAGCGCCCCGCTCTGATCCATGTAGCCCGTCACGGTATATCCAGCCCTGGCCTTTTACTGCCCTCCAAAAACCAAAAAGCCCAGCGTACGAGCTGGGCTTTGCCTGGCCAAAAACTGAATCAATGAGGCTGGCGTTGCCTCTGCAACTCTGCCTTTAACCAGCTGCTTGCCGGTTGCGATCCAGCAGCGCAACGCACTTCATAAACCTTGCCACTCATGCTGCTTTTAGTGGCGGCAAGATCGATAAAGTCCTCCGCGCTGCTCACCATGTTCTTGCCCTCGAGGTAATTCAGTTTTTTCTCCAGGTGCTGCCGTGCTTGGGGGGCTGGATACTCGGCGCCATTACGCACGAACTGGCATTGGCTGTGCTCGACAAAGTCCAACAAGCCCTTTATCTCCTGGGCTGCCTGAGGCGTCGTTTGCGCCTGCGCGTTAGTCGCCATTGCCAAGACGGCGATACCCGCCGCCATCAACCATCGAGCCTGTTCACCGGTAAAAATTCGCATCATTCGTCCTTGTCTTGAAACTGAGCACTGTTGTCGGATCGGCCGAGCATTACCCGGCGCCAGGTCGGTCAAACTTCGATAGGGAAAGCCGGCTGAACGCCCTGTTGCGCATCCGCGCTTTCTATAGCGGCCTCAAGTCTGGCCAGGAAGGCTGGATTCAATTTGGCGTCAAGCAGATTGACCTGCTCTACCGCCCTCTTCTGCTCAATCATCTTGGCAAGTTCTGCATAAGACAGTTTGGGTGCCGGGTTTTGAATAATAATCACTGAAACGCTTCCTTGGTTCATCCGTCCAGCCCACCAGAGGCTTGGCGGCAAGTGTATCCGCTGTTCCGCACTGATCCAAACTCGCCCGGCCTGCACTTGGACGCTTGCATCCACTCCCTGCTTTGTCGATACCTGGCGCCTCCGGGCCTCGAATGCCGCGTCGAGCGCAGCCTTGAGCGTTGCCGCCTCAGCCCTTCTTTGCCACGCATGCCTGCCCATGCCCAGGCCCGGCAGCGCTTCTGCCCCGTCATAGACCAATGGTGCCGCCAGTCGTCGTCGCAGCGTTGACGCCCCATCCCTTAAGGCGCGCAATGGCCCCCTAAAAATGATCGCCTGGGGCCTTTCCAGATGGCAAAGATCATAGTGCTGGCCGGTGACTTCCCCCAGGGTGACGCGGAGTATCTGCGCGGAACCATCACGCTCAAAACCGCCAATAAGCCGCTGATAGGGAAAAGTTTTCTCGTTTCCGAGTTCAAGGACCTGGTCGTCGAAAATACCGACTCGAACAAGAACATTAAGAGCGCCATAGGCCTTGGAATGGTTGGCGCGATGTTTCTGGGGCCTGTGGGTGCCGTCGCCGGCTATCTTCTGGCGGGCCACAATACCGAGGTGACATTTCTGGCCACCTTGAAGGATGGTCAGACACTGCTTGCTGCAACCGATAACGAGACCTACCAAGACATCTCGGCGCGCTTCAACAGAAAAAACTCACCTGAAAAACGCGATAAAACCGAGACTTGACGCCCGATATCGCGGGATGTTGCAGGCCGTGACGGGGTGAACGTAGCACTGTGGTGTCCCCCTGTTCACCCGGTACTCATTGACCGTCATATCGAAGATCAAGCATCCAGAATGCCTTGCAGATTGCTGCGTTTTACCCGCCAGCAGCCCCCTCTCGTTCAGCCTTCTCCGCAGCCGGCAACTATCGACGCAGCCTGGATGGAGGATTGAGCGCAGCGCGATTTGCGCCCGAATGGAAAAGCAACAAGGCTGACCGGATTAGCCATTCACAGTCAGCCTTGTCGTTGGGACAGCTTCAACCCAGGAAACGGCAAATCACCATTGGCCCGAGAAGATGCAGGTCAGTGCTTCGATACCGCTGAACTTCCACAGCGAGTCGTTACAGTCTCTGGCGAATGCATGGGCGTTCGAGGCGGTGAGGGCCAGGACCACGGCGGAGGCGTAGACGATTTTCTTGAATGACATGGTGAATCTCCTTTTTCGTATCGGCACTTTCTTGTAAGAGCCACCCCGACGAGGATGGTCGTGCGCACTATAAGCCTGGCCTCGGTAGCAGACGATTAGGGCTGGTGTGCTAATGGCGAATACGCATCACCCAAGGCCGCGGGCGAGTTGCACAGGGCTTACACCCCCCTCTGCGAATGAACGCCAAGCCAGATCAGAAGTTGCAGTTGTATTGATACTCGAAGGGGAAGAACACCGTATCGACCACCAGGGAAAACGGCGCGTCGATCAGTAAAAAGGGAATCAGCTTTCCATGGGAGGTGCCTACCAACCACCAGTCCAGGCGCACGCCCTTGTAGGGGCAAGGGTGGTCGTAGTCCATGCGCATCGCCACCGCGGCGCAGCCGCTCAAGCAACTGATCAGCAGTAACAGAATCACTTTCCGAAACACGTAATGTCCTTATTACATCCATCTGCGGAGCGGCGTAGACGTCTCTGCAATACGCCCATCACCACTTCCCAGTGGTGATGAAAGAGAAATACCTCCGCCAGCAGAAAGGCAGCCTCTCAACCGCGTAAATCGCAGAGCGGATTTGAATGTGCGAACCGGAAACGAACAAGGGTTTGCATCAGCTTTCGCCAGCAAACCCTTGAGATAGATGGTGCCCGAAGCCGGAATCGAACCGGCACGCCCTTACGAGCGGGGGATTTTAAGTCCCATGCGTCTACCAGTTTCGCCATTCGGGCGGTAGCGCGGTGTTGCAATCTGAAAGGCTTGAATTGCTTGAGCCGTTTCAGCGCCTTGCGGCAAGGGGGTGAAATATATACATCCCATACCCTTGAAGCAAGTTCGTTGGCGTCAAATTCAAGACTGGATGTCGAGTACGGCCAAAAACAAAAAGGCGCCGTAAATCATCGATCTACAGCGCTATTTTTATAAGTGGGAGCAACTGCCAGAACCGAACCGGTGCAGATGGCGCCGCATTCCACTGATAAAACCAGATATTTCAATAGGTTACCACAGCAAAAACGGCGTAACCATCTGATTTTAAAAGGCTTGTAGCTGGGCGAACAGGCGAAGACAGATTTGCCCAGCCAGTGTAGGGATCGTGACGCCACTAACCCCATGGGCCAGCGAAGTCGAAGAGGCAGGCCAAAGGCCAAACTGCGAAGGCGCGATCAGCTAAACGCGAGGACAATAAAGAGACAGAGCCGCATCGCTCTTCCGGACTTTTCAACGAGGGATTATTCAAAGGTGCCACAAGATCACCAGGCGTAATGCCTGATAAATTGGCGCCCACCCTGACCAGCTGTTGGCCGTTCAGCATTCCATCGTAAACACACCTGGCCGGGCAAGCGCGACCACTCTATCCAGAGCGGTCGCGCATGTCTCGAAGACAATTCTGAAGAAACCTGAACGGCTTGAAGAAGCCTGGACGATAGTAGGCCGCCACCTGTGCCGTGGCGACGCCACCAGGCGAGAACGACTTGGTCAAGGGTGCCATGACGAAGCGGTTGTGCCTTGAGCACCCTGGTCGTGCTGGAAGGCTGCCTGGTGATCGGACGGGCCAGCGTATAGACAGAAGCATTCGAGGCGGGGCTGGCGATGCTGCTTATCCAACTCGGCGAACAGAGAGCGGCACTTTCCTTAACCACCAAGCCAGTCTCTTGAACAGGCAGCGATAGCGAGGCGGTGGATGGGACTCCATTGACTCGCACATGCGGCAGGAACCGTTGGCCAGGGCAAGACGGATCAGCCGCATGACCTTAGCGCTTTAAAACACAGCTGGAAGATGTGCCCAAGCGCAACGAGTGACCGCCGCCTCGGCGAGCAAGCGCATGTCATCTGTCAGGTTCGATAGCCAGACCTTCGCGCCGTTGGAGCACCTTTACCCCAGATTGAAAATCTCGATGCAGAACCCACATGAGCGAACATTGATAAAACAGCAAAAACAATTGACTCTGACACTAACTCTACCACTCGTCGGAACCGTCACTTCATAAAGGTGGAGGTACCTTGCTTTTACCTGTTTACAGGCTTGACTGTATTCCTATCTATGATCGAAGGAGGAAACGAAACATATCAGCTCAAGAAACTGACACAACTCTTGACACCGATATCAATCGCCTTTGCCATCAATACTCCACGACATCTTCAATGAGTTAACCTAACTACTGTTTTCTCGTAGCAGTGGCAAGTCTGCAATTTGATTTTGAATAGGGAGCCAACTCATGGAATGCACAATCAAAAAGGAATATGAACATGAGCATCACAGTCACAAACGGAGCAAGCGCAGTAGTTAACGTGGCAATCAGCACATGGGAGAAAGACGGCAGTGACGCTTACTACCCATTAGAGCAAGGCAGCGGTGACACCTGGAAACGTAGTGACCCAAGGGGTTACTTGATGGCCATACAGGATAAATCCCAAACAACTGAATACTACGTCTCCTGCAACAGTGCAATTGTCATCGAAGACAACCTCGTAAAGGATCACGGCCGAACTCTTAACCCAGTCGCTGCGGCCGGGAAGAAAAAAGTGGCAAATGCGTAATACCTAGCAGTAAGCGCATATATAAAATGGCCAGTATCGTACAAGATGCTGGCCATTTCCGTAGGAAAAAATCAAACCACTCATCCGACTAGCGACCACCAGACGCCCTCATATTTAGTTGAGTTCTTATGTCTCAATACACCTAGACAAAAGCACTTCACTACTTGTCTCTGCAAACTTCTTTGCGATAACGCCTGATACGCAACAAAGCAATCAGTCCTTGATCACCATCGTCAGTAATTCTGATAGTTCGTTGAACATCCGGCCGGACACGCCAGGTGCGTGCAGCCCTATGAATCACTCCACTGACGCCGGAGACAGTAGGTACATTGGTGCAACGGGTTGGACCTACTCATCACGGGAAGACGGATAAGGGATTGCGCATTTTGCTGGAGATAACAGGCAACAAAATAGCCCCGATGAACTCACCCAGGAGATTTCTGGGAGGACAAAGCACCACGGAACCCAGCCCCCATTAAAAGCGGTGGAACACCGGCTTCCCTCCAGCCAATAAAAAGCCCGCACCTTTGCGGCGTCACACAGGGTCGCTTCTCCAGGCTTATGTTCGGTCGAAAATGCCAGCTTCAGAGGGTTCGTTGAATATGACGTGCTGTAGAAGGCTCCGGCAAAGTCACCACGACTTTGCACTGGTATCCCAGTGCCCCTGGATAGGACCAGTAGCACTTTAAGAATCGCCTGATACCTGGAGAAATCCAACGCCACTAGTATGCCCGGGCACTTAGTCAGGACATGCGGCGAAAGTCCCACAAGCAGTCGCACGGTTTTCTGAACACTCCACGAAGAAGAGGCGCCTTGATGTCTCTTTCAGTTGTCTCGAGAAACTTCATGAAAAAGCACCTTGCCGTAAGTGCGGCGCTTGCCGGATTTCTGTCGTTGTTTGCCATGCCCTCCCATGCTGGCATCTCATTGGGTGTAAACCGAGTGGTACTGGTTGCGCCGAAGAAGGAAGCTTCCGTTCTAATGCTGAACGATGAATCGACCCCCTTCATGGTCCAGTCCTGGATCGAGCCCTTCAGTGCTAGCACCGATCAGGACGTCCCCTTTGCCCTTACCCCTCCCCTGAAACGCCTGAACGGGAACGCACGCCAGCAGTTGCGTGTTCTGTATCAGGGCGCGGGGCTTCCGGCGGACAGGGAGTCGGTGTTCTGGTTGAGCGTGCAGGAAGTCCCCCAGAAGTCGCAGGATGAAAACATCCTGCAGATTGCCGTGCGCCAGCGCATCAAGTTGTTCTACCGGCCCGCCGACTTGCCAGGCGACGTTGGCCAGGCCCCATCCAGGTTGAAGTGGCGCATGGTGCCCAAGGATGGCAAGCCGGGCCTGGAAGTGAGGAATGACTCAGCGTTTCACATCTCTTTCGGCACGGTGAACCTCAAGAGCGGTTCGAACGACTATCCGATTCCCGTGGCAATGCTACCCCCCTATTCAAGCCAGTCATTCGCGATCGAGGGAGCTTCTTCCCTGGCTCCAGCCGGAGCAACAAAGATCGAGTTCGAAAGCATCAACGACGATGGATTAGCGGTACAGCACTCAAGCAACATTTCCAGCTGAGCCTAGTTAAAGACCAGGACGCTTTGTTTGTCGCTTAACCCAGCGCCTTGTTATCGGCTGAATATCACTTATTAGTGACGTACACACTTCGCTAACGATCTGCAGCCAACAAAAGAATCATTTCCGAACGAATGGAGCCAAGGGTGCGTGAGAACGATTCACCCACGAACCACACTCAAGGTCGATCAGAGAGAAACAGGCAATGAAGACCACAGCAGAAAGAATTTTCAGCGCAATATTTATCGTGCCGCAACTGTGCGTAATAACATTCACGGCCCTCGCCGTGTCACCGACCGCGAAGGCGGATGTAACAGCATTCGGGCAAGAGCTTTCGATTCCGAAGAACACAGCCAACGGCACCATAGTGGCTCGACATTACATCACTCCGCAGCAGCTATGCGGCGGATCGAGCTGCAAAATCACCCAAGTTATCGCCTACCCGGATGGCGGCGGGTCCCCCACAAACTCAACAGTACTCACCACGAATGTCTCGGGCATATCGACTCGTTTGTTGATCAATGGAAGAGCCTACGGAACTTCATATCCAGAGCAAACGTTCACGCGGCCAATCGAAGTACAGTTACTTGGCGACGGTCGGGAAAATAAAGGCGGCTCCCTTGCGGGCGTCCACTCCTCACCGTATTACTACCAGCTCAGAGCAGTAGAGAACTTCGATTTTCGAATCTACCTGAAGGGCACTATCACCCCTATCGACGGTACCTGCTCGGTGCCGAGCCAGACGGTAAAGCTACCCAAGACCTTGCTGCAACGCCTGGAGCGCATCGGCTCGACAGCCGGCACCCAGAGTTTCCAGATACAGGTCAACAACTGCCCCAAGGGCTATAACCGGATTGGCTATACCCTTGACCCGGTTGGCGGCGTGATTGCGAACTCGCCAGGGGTGTTACCGCTTGCTGGCGGTTCAACCGCGAGCGGCATAAAGATCCGGGTCGAAAACGCCCAGGGCGCTCCAGCAACCATGGGGAGTTCGATAACGGTCGATGGATACAGCAAGGCGGCAGGTGGCTCGTTTGTCATTCCGATGCAGGCGTCCTACATCAGAACCGACACAGTCGCCACACCGGGAACGGTAAACGGTGCGATGACCGTGTTTATGGATTACCGGTAACCCTTCCCCCTCACTATTCTGCTGGCCTCCTTCGAACCAACGACAGGAGGCTTCGCCAGTCGAGCACATGCCTGGCTAGCCAATGCCGGTTTCGAGGCAGACTTTGAGGGGCTTCCAAAAGCCCATCGGGTGGACCTGGAACGGCAGGTCGCCATAAGGCTTTTCACTGCATAAATGAAAGTTGGCCTGCGGCCATATCGGCTGCTAATCGCGGCACAGGCATCGCCCCTTGCGCTTCAAGCCCACTTTCTTCCAGCCAATAAAAAACCCCGTAGATCATTGATCTACGGGGTTTTCAGTTTGGAGGCCGAGGTCGGAATCGAACCGGCGTAGGCGGATTTGCAATCCGCTGCATAACCATTTTGCTACTCGGCCAAACTTTCGATGCCTTACAACCGCATCAAAGGTATACAACTCTAAGCTGGAAGCCTGAACTTAATCTACCTTCCAACCCTTTGAATTCTAAGGGGTTTTTCGCGTTCCTGAATCAGGAATGGACGCAATTCTGGACTTGTTCGCAGGGCATGTCAAGAACGGAAGTGAAATAATTCAATGCTTTAGCACCAGTCTTTACTTCAGGCCGCGACAGGCCCGGTTGTCCCGTTCTCCGCTAATCCTCATCGGGCCCGAGGATACTTTCCAGCCTCGCCATCCTTTCCCTGTCCCTTCTGAATCCACAAAACATCGGTGAACCTGCCGCGGGCGACTTCCGAAGGCCCTCAACTACTGCATTTGATGCAGCAGTCAAATGCAAACGGCCTGATTGTTGACCCCGCAGCACGACCCTATCCTCATGTTCCCATCCCAAGTTTCCAAGGAGATTGAGCATGGTCACCCGCATACAGCTTCACCAAGTCGGCGCCCCCCAGGTCCTGCAGTTCGAGCAGGTGCCAGCCCAGGCACCCGGTGCTGGCGAGGTCTGGCTGGAGCAGACGGCCATCGGCGTCAATCCGCTGGACCTCAGCCAGCGCAGCGGCGCCGTGCCGGTTGCCCTGCCCTGCGGGCTCGGGCTGGAAGGCGCGGGGCTGGTCAAGGCGATCGGTCCCGGGGTCACCCAGGTCCAGGTGGGCGACCGCGTCGCCTATGCCACCGGGCCCCTCGGCGCCTATGCCAGCGCCCGCCTGTACCCCGCCGAGCGCCTGGTCAAGCTGCCGCCGCAGCTGGGCTCGGACGCCGCCGCGGCGCTGCTGTTCAAGGGCATCACCTCCCAGTACCTGCTCAAGTCCACCTACCCCGTCGGGCCTGGCACCCGGGTGCTGATCTATGGCGCAGCCGGGGCTCTTGGGCAATTGATGGTGCCTTGGGCCAAGCATCTGGGGGCCACAGTGATTGGCGTGGTGTCCAAGGCGCAAAGCGTCGAGCGGGCCCGGGCCGCCGGCTGCGACGAAGTGCTGGTGTTCGATGCCGCGACCCTCGCCCAACAGGTCGTCGAGATTACCCAAGGACACAAGGTCGATGTGGTGTACGACCCGATCGGCCGGGTGTCCTTCGAAGCCTCCCTCGACAGCCTGCGCCCGCGCGGCCTGCTGGTGTCCTTCGGCGCGACGTCAGGTGCTCCGGACGCGGTGCAGGTCGGCACGCTCAACGCCAAAGGTTCACTGTTCCTCACCCGCCCGTCCCTCGCCGCCCACACCGCCAGTGCCAGCGAGTACCAGGCGCGCGCCGCCGATGTGCTGGACGCCTTCGCCGCGGGTATCATCCAGCCGCGGATCTGGCAGCGTTATCCCCTGGCCGAGGTGGCCCAGGCCCACGCCGATCTGCACGACGGACGCGCGCAAGGAGCCATCGTATTGATACCTTGAGGCCGTTTCCTTCCCTTCTGGCCGCATAGTGAGGCACCCCAGGCACATGGATCTGTTCGACAGTCGACAGGCCGATGAACTCGCCACCCTGATGGCGCTCTTCGAGCACGGTTCTTTCGCCGCCGCCGGCCGCGCCTTGCAGCGCCACCCTTCGGTGCTGTCCAAGCGCCTGGCGGCCCTGGAAAGCCGCCTGGGCATTCGCCTGGTGCAGCGCACCACCCGGCAATTGCGCTTCACCGACGAAGGCGCGCGCCTGGTCGAACGCCTGCGGCAGGCGGCGAGCCTGATCAGCGAAGCCGAACACGAAGCTTCCCAGGGCGCCGCGCAGATCCGCGGGCGCCTGCGCCTGGCCCTGCCGGCCGCCATGGGCCGGCGCTGGCTCAGCCCGATCCTCGCCGAGTTCGCCCTGGCCCATCCCGGGGTGGTGCTGGAGACCGAGTATTCGGACCGCTTCGTCGACATTGTCGGTGAGGGTTTCGACGCGGCGATCCGCATCGGCGAGCTGGCCGACAGCCAACTGGTGGCCCGCAAGCTCTGTGCGCACCGGCGCATCCTCTGCGCCGCACCCGCCTATCTGCAACGCCATGGCGAACCGCAGGTGCCTGCCGACCTTGCCAGCCACAACTGCCTGGGCTTTACCGGCCTGCGCTCCTACCCCGACTGGCGCCTGACCCGCCAGGGCCAGCTGGAAACCGTGCGCATCCACGGCACCCTGCACAGCAATGACAACGAGGCGCTGTTGTCCGCCGCCCGGGCCGGCGTCGGCATCCTCGCCGGCGGCGACTGGCTGATGCACCAGGACCTGGAGTCCGGGCACCTGGTCCGGGTGCTGCCGCAGTGGCAGCTGGACAGCGACTCGGGAATCTACCTGCTGCGCCCCTCCGCGCGCTTCAGCAGCGCCACCACCCAGGCCTTCAAGCAGTGGATCGAGGCGTTTTTTGCCCAGGGCGCGCCGTGGGAAACGCCGGCCAGGGACGAGGCGTAGCAGCGTTCACAGCGAAGCGACGATGAACTCCCGCAGCCATTGGTGGGCCGGGTCGCGGTGGCAGCGCTCGTGCCAGAGCATGGCCATTTCATAACCCGGGACTTCCAGCGGCGGCTCGACCACCTTCAGCGCCGGGTTGTCGCGCACCAGGCGCGCCGGCAGCATCGCCACCAGATCGGTGCTCGCCAGCGCCGAGAGGACAAACAGAAAGTGCGGCACCGACAGCACCACCCGGCGGGTCAGGCCCACCTCGCCCAGCGCACTGTCGGTGACGCCATGAAAACCGCCGCCATCGGGCGACACCACAACGTGCTCCAGCTTGCCGAACTGCGCCAGGCTCGGGCGCCGTTGCAGGCGTGGATGGCCCGCACGCCCCACCAGCACATAACGTTCGCTGAACAGCACGCGACGCCGCAGCCTAGGCGGCGAATCCTCGCTGGTATGCAGGGCCAGGTCGATGATGCCCTGCTCGGCCTGCCGGACCAGCCGTCCGGGCTCCAGTTCGAGCACCGCCAGCCGGGTGCCGGGCGCCGCCGCGCGCAAGCCGGCCAACGCCGGGAGGATCACCGTCGACTCGCCGTAGTCGGACGCCGACACGCTCCAGGTATTGGCCGCCGCGCCCGGGTCGAACGGGCTGGCCGGCGACACCGCCAGCTCCAGTGCCTCCAGCGCCCGGCGCAACGGCTCGCGCAATTCGTCGGCCCTGGCGGTGGGCCGCATGCCCCGCGGCCCCGGCAGCAACAACGGGTCGCCGAAGATCTCCCGCAGCTTGGCCAAATGCACGCTGACCGAGGGTTGCGACAGGTTCAGGCGTTGCGCCGCGCGGGTCACGTTGTGCTCCGCGAGCAGCACATCCAGGGTCAGCAGCAGGTTGATGTCCAAGCGCCTGAAATTATTCACGACAATACCTGGGATATTGGATATTCATTTCCAATATACCTGGCGACGACCGATCCTGCTGTCTCCCGACATTGGAGACCCTGTGATGAATGTACTGCTGGTGTATGCCCACCCCGAACCCCGCTCCTTGAACGGCTCGCTCAAGGACTTCACGATCAAGCGCCTGGAGGCCGCCGGCCACGCGGTCCAGGTCTCGGACCTGTATGCGATGAACTGGAAGGCGCCGCTGGATGCCGACGACAGCCTGGGCCGGCCGGACAACAGCCGCTTCGATCCGTCCCTGGACTCCAAGCGCGCGTTCGAAGAAGGCCTGCAATCGGCGGACATCGCCCGCGAGCAGGAAAAACTGCTCTGGGCCGACACCGTGCTGCTGCAGTTTCCCCTGTGGTGGTTCTCCATGCCGGCGATTCTCAAGGGCTGGGTGGAACGGGTCTACGCCTACGGTTTCGCCTATGGCGTGGGCGAGCATTCGGACGCGCGCTGGGGCGATCGCTACGGCGAAGGCACCCTGGCCGGCAAGCGGGCGATGCTGATCGTCAGCGCCGGCGGCTGGGAATCCCACTATGGCCCGCGGGGCATCAACGGGCCGATGGACGACCTGCTGTTCCCGATCCACCACGGCATCCTCTATTACCCCGGCTTCGACGTGCTGCCGCCGTTCGTGGTCTACCGCACCGGGCGCATCGACGAGGCGCGTTTCGCGGCGATCTGCGACCAGCTCGGACAGCGCCTCGACCAACTGCAACAGACCGCACCCATCGCCTTCCGCCCACAGAACGCCGGTGCCTACCGGATCCCCGAACTCACCCTGCACCCGGAGATCGCCGCCGACCAGCAAGGCTTCGCCGCCCACCTGATGTAGGTAGTGAGCTCACTGCCATACGCGTACCGGCCGGCTGTCGAGATGCAGGGCCGACTCACCTACGACTGCTGGCGCGTCCAGGCATCCTGCTGGTCCTGCTTGACGATGTCGACGAAGTGCGCCGGCAGCAGGTTGCGGAACGGCCCGCCGTCGCCCTCTACCACCTCGACCATTTTCGCCACCATTTCCTCGGGGTCGTATTGCTCGAAGGGGAACTTCAGCCCGGAGTGATCGGTGAAGTGCTTCTGCGGGTCGTACCAGCTTTTCCAGGTCTCCATCATCCGGTCGTTGAAGCCGGTGGAATAGGGCCCGGGGTTGATGGTCGCGACCTGGACGCCGAACTCCGCCAGCTCCATGTGCAGGGCCTCGGCGATGGATTCCAGGGCGTGCTTGGAGGCGCAGTAGGCGCCGGTGAAGGGCCCGGTGAGCAGGCCGGCGATCGACGAGACGAAGACGATCTTGCCCTTGCGCCGCTCGACCATCTGCCGCACGAAGCCCTGGGTCAGCTCCAGGTTGGCGAACACGTTGGTCTCGAACTGGGAACGCAGGATATCCACCGGGATTTCCGCGATGGCGCCGGTCTCGGCATCGCCGGCGTTGTTCAGCAGCACGTCGATCTCCCATTGCCAGGCATAGGCCCGGTCGCGGGCCGAGGTGATGTCGAGCTTCTCCACCCGCAGTTTGAGGTCGAGGCTGGCGGCGAGTTCGCGCAGTTCGGTGACCTGCGGGGTGATCTGCACCCCGGCGATCACTTCATGCCCGTTGGCAGCCAGGCGCAGCGCCACCGCGCGACCAAAGCCCGAACCGGCGCCAGTGACCAGAATACGTTTTTTGCTCATTGTGGGTTCTCCAGGAAAATGTCGCAGGCCAGGGCTCAGAGGCAAGCCCGGGCGATGATTTCGTCTTCAACCGCGGTGCCACCGGAGACGCCGATGGCGCCCAGGCAGCGCCCCGCCTGATCGACGATGGGCAGGCCGCCGGCAAAGCTGGTCAAGCCGCCATTACTCTGCTCGATCGACCACAACGACTGCCCCGGCCCGGACAAGGCGCCGAGTTCGGCGCTGGCGGTACGAAACAGCGCCGAAGTCCGGGCCTTGCGCTGGGCCAGGTCGATCGCCCCCGGCACGGCGTCGTCCATGCGCACGAACGCCAGCAGGTTGCTGCCCGAATCGACGATGGCGATGCACACCGACAGCTGCATCTGCATGGCTTTGGCGATGCCCTTGTCGAGCATCTGTCGGGCGGGTTTGAGGGTGACGGGCCAGTGCATGGCAGGACTCCTTTGCGGTTGAAAAGAGTCTATGAAGCTCGTAGCTTTAAGAGAATCCGCATTCTCCCTACAACACTATTAAGTATTCCTAACAATGAGCCGACGCGATCCACTGGCCGGGCTGCACCTCTTCATGGCGGTGGTCGAGACCGGCAACTTCACCCGCGCCGCCGCCGTGCTGGGCGTGACCCCGGCGGCCGTGAGCCTGGCCATCACCCAGCTGGAAAGCGAACTGCAGACCAGGCTGTTCCACCGCACCACCCGCGGCGTCAGCCTGACGGAAAGCGGCCAGCGTTTTCACGAAGGCAGCGAAGCCGGCTACCGCAGCCTGCTGCAGGCCCGGGACGAGTTGGGGGAAACCCAGGGCGAGCCGTCGGGGCATCTGCGCATCAGTGCCTTGCACATGGCCAAGCACCTGATCGTCGCCCCGCTGCTCGAGGACTTCTTCCAGCGCTACCCCAGGGTCACCCTGGAAATACGCTACGAAGATCAGTTGGTGGACATCGTCAAGGAGCAGCTCGACGCCGGCATCCGCCTGGCCGACGCCCTGCACCCGGGCATGCACGCGGTGCAGATCACCCCGCCGCTGCAATGCGCACTGGTGGCCAGCCCGCGGTACCTGGCGCGCCACCCGGCGCCGCGCAGCATCAACGAGCTGCACCAGCATTCCTGTGTCCGTTTTCGTTTTCCCAGCAGCGGGCAGATGCACAAATGGCAGCTGCACGACGGCCAGCACGAGGTGAAGCTGGATGTGCCCGGGCGCTTCATCAGCACCGACACCCAGGCGGTGATCGAAGCCGCCCGCGCCGGCGTCGGTATTGCCCATGTGTTCATTCGCGAACGGATCGCCGCCGACCTCGCCAGCGGCCAGCTGGTGGAAGTCCTGCCCGGCACCTGCCAGCCGCTGCCGGCCATGTGGCTGTACTACGCCAACCGCCGGCACGTCCCACCCAAGCTGCGCGCCCTGATCGAGGTGTTGCGGGACTGGAAGCAGTCGCTCGGGCGCGACAGCCGGTAAAACGGCCCCGAGGTAAGGACTAGGCCCGCGCCCGGACGCTCGGCACCAGCAGCCGCACCAGGGAATCGGCAGTCGTGCGCAAACGTTCCGGTTCCTGGTAGATGCGTTCCATCACCGCCAGCCCGCGGGTGAAGGTGACCATGACCTGCGCCACTTCATCCGGCGCCAGGGCCAGGTCGCCCTGGATCGGCTCGGCCGACAACGCGGTGCTGATGGTCAGTTGCAGGGCGTCCAACAGGTCGCGCAAGCGTTGCTGGATGCGTGGGCCGATGGTGTCGGCGTCGGTGGCTGTCTTGGTGGTCAGGCAGCCTTTGGCTGGCGTGCCGCTGGTCATGTTGCTGATCGCCACCTGGAAAAATTGCCGCAGCGCGGTCTCGGCGTCCGCGGCCTCGAGGGCCTTGGCGGCGTTGCCCAAAAAGCGCGTGGCGTAGGCTTCGAACGCCAGCAGGAACAACGCCTCCTTACCGCCATAGGCGTGGTACAGCGAGCCGCGCTGGACCTCGGCCGCCTCGGCCAGGTCGGCCATGGAGGTGGACTGCCAGCCCTTGCGCCAGAACACATCAAGGACCGCCGACAACACTTTTTCTTCGTCAAACTGCCTGACACCCGCCATAAAAATCACTGCTCACATAATTGTTGACAACCTTGTCAAAGATACCAACACTGCGATCTTTGACACACCTGTCAATAATAGCCGATAGGTGCTGTGCGGTAAGCATGCTTGATGTACTGGTCCACGACTTTCGTTCCGCGCAACGCAAGGAAGTCGGCTTCAACTGCGCAGTCACGCCCGCTGACAGCGGTCGTGGGCGCGAGCGGTTTTCTCTTTTTACGTCAGGAAAAAGGAGTCTTCGAAATGGTTTCGAACAGTCGTATCCAGTATGGCTACATCAATGTCATCGAGCCCGCCGAGCACAAGGGCGAGCTCACCCGCGACAAGGTCGAGCGCTTCACCGAGGGGTTCACCAAACCCGCCCTGCTGCGCAAACTCGCGCCCATCGGCGAGGAGTTCGCGCAACGATCGTTCTTCGATCAGGTCGGCTCGGGGAAAAACCTGCAATGGCGGGTCAAGTCCGGCGACCAGCCGGTGTCGATGCGCGACGAGAACGGCGCCTCGGACTACAACTACGTCACCGGCCGCGTCGGCACCGGGCAGGAATTCCTCGACGACATCTTCACCCACAACCTCGACGTCTACTCGCACCTGGGCACGATTTCCTCGAGCTACAACGACCCCTACGAGTGGGGCAAGGACGCCTTCAACCTGGTCAAGCAACACGTCTTCAGCAAACCCTGGTTCAGTATCGACGCCTGGAAAGTCACCGGCCACATGTTCCTCGGCTACAGCACCCAGGAATACGGCGAGCCGGCCCGCGGCGCGGTGGGCAGCGACTGGCACATTTTCCCCACCCTCAACATCTTCGTGATGATCGCCGGCACCAAGAAGTGGAGCACCCGTCCGCCCCAGCTGGGCGACCAGTTCCGCGACTACGACCTGATGTTCGAAACCAGCAGCGGCCGCGAAGCGCCAGGCGGCGATTACGAGGCCGACACCGTCTATGTCGAGCCGGGCGACGTGCTGATCAACCCGCCCTTCGAATGGCACAAGGTGCTCAATGCCCGCGGCCTGAGCATCGGCGCGGCGTTCCGGGTGATCGACATCGACTACCTGGACAAGCTGGAGAACCGCCGCAACCTGGACCTATCCAAGGTTGCCCATGACAACGGCAGCTTCGCCGAGACCGAGGAGCTGGCGCACTTCCTCACCAGCCTCAACTACGCCTCGCGCCACATCAACCGGGCGCAGATGCTGCTCAACGACCTCGAGTACGCCTACCTGCGCAAGCGCGGCAACGCCGGCTCGGTGAAGATCGGCCACCGCTAGCCCCCAGGCGCCGCAGCGAGGACCCGCTCATGACGCTCACCGTCAGTCCCGAACAGCGTTGGGCCGGCATTCTGTGCGGCCTCGCCGCGGCCTTGATCTGGGGCGCGTTCCCGGTGGTCACCCGGCTGGGGCTGACCCGCACGCCGCTGGATGCCTACGACATCACCTGCATCCGCTACGGCGTTTCCGGGCTGATCCTGTTGCCGTACCTGCTCCGCCATGGCCGCCGGGGCCTGAGCTGGACAAGCATCGGCCTGATGGTCGTCGGCATCGGCGCGCCGTACATGCTGGTAGTGGCCCAGGGGCTGGCCCTGGCCCCGGTGGAACTGTTCGCGGTGGTGACCCCCGGCAGCATGATCCTGTTGTCGATCCTGCTCAGCGCGCGGCTGTTCGGCACCCGCCTCGGCGCCCGGGCGAACGCCGGCACCGCGCTGATCATCGGCGGCGTGCTGCTGGCCGGCTGGCACAGTTTCGCCGGGGCCCAGGCCTCGCCCTACGCCTACCTGATGTTCCTGCTCGGCGGCCTGTTGTGGGCGATCTACACCCTGGTGTCGAAATGGTCCGGCAGCGACGCGCTGCACGCCACGGCGATCGTCTCGGTGTGCTCGATGGTCCTGTACCTGCCGGCCTACCTGGCCAGCCGCGGACTGCGGATCCTCCAGGCGCCGCTCTGGGATATCGGCATCCAGGTGGTCTACCAGGGCCTGCTGGTGTCGACGGTGGCGTTGTTCTTCTACAGCCGCTCGGTCCAGCTGCTCGGCGCTTCACTCGGCTCCACCTTCGCCGCGCTGGTGCCGGGCACGGCCATGGTGCTGGCCGCCCTGTTGCTCGGTGAGCGCGCCAACAGCACTGCCATCGCCGGCTTGCTGGTGGTGACCGCCGGCATGCTCCTGACCCTGCTGCCGCAACGCCCGCGCCCGCTGCCGGGCGCCATCGGCCAGCCGACACCCAGGCCACCAGGGCCCACGCCATGAGCGACCTGCATGAGCGGTGCGCAACCACTGTCCATAGCAAAGGAAAACCAAGCATGAGCAGCGCATCCCTGACCCTCTACGAACTGGCCGGCGCCGACCCGGAGCTGCGCTTCAGCCCGCACTGCTGGAAAACCCGCATGGCCCTGGCCCACAAAGGCCTGGAAAGCCAGCGCATCGCCTGGCGCTTCAGCGACAAGGCGCGCATCGCCTTTTCCCGGCAGGGCGCGGTCCCGGTGCTGGTGGACGGCGACCAGAACATCAGCGACTCCTGGCGCATCGCCCTGCACCTGGAGCAGCGTTACCCCGAGCGCCCGTCCCTGTTCGGCGGTCGCGATGCCATGGCGCTGTCGAGTTTCGTCAACCGTTGGGCCGACAGCATGCTGCTGCCCGCCGTGGCCCGGGTGATCCTGCTGGATGTCTACGAACAACTGGCCGACGAGGACCGGGAGTATTTCCGCAGCTCCCGGGAAGCGCATTTCGGCACCTCGCTGGAACAGCTGGTGGCCCCGCAAGCCAGGCACCTGGAGCAGTTGCGCCAGGTCCTGACCCCGCTTCGCCAGACCCTCAAGGGCCAGCCCTTCCTGGCCGGCGAGGCCCCGGCCTATGCCGACTATTGTGTGTTCGGCATGTTCATGTGGGCGCGCTGCACCAGTAGTGAAGAGCTGCTGGCACCCAACGACGCCCTGCATGCCTGGCGCGAACGCCTGCTGGACGCCTTTGGCGGGCTGGCGCGCGCGGCGACCCTGGCCACCCCTCTCGCGACTGGAGCACGCCATGTCCAATGACCCCGCCCTGCACGACTTCGCCGTCCGTTCCTCGGACAAGATCCGCTATGCCGACACCGACCGCCAGGGCCATGTGAACAACGCGGTGTTCGCCACCTTCCTGGAAACCGGGCGGGTGGAGATCATCTACGACCCGCACGCACCGCTCGCCGAGCCCGGCAGCGAATTTGTCATCGCGCGCCTGGAACTCGACCTGCGCGCCGAACTGCGCTGGCCCGGCACGGTGCAGATCGGCACCCGGGTCGCCACCCTCGGCAAAAGCTCGATGACCCTGGAGCAGGCGCTGTTCCAGGACGGACGCTGCGCGGCCCTGGCCACCACGGTGATCGTGCAGATCGATGCCCAGAGCCGGCGCTCGAAACCCTTTGGCGAAGAGGCACGGCGCCGCTTGAGCGCCCTGACCACGGCCGCGGATTCGTTCGCGGTGAAATAGGCGGAGGACGCCATGTCGACGCTACAGCAACTGTTCTCGGCCCTGCCGTTTTTCCAGCTGGCGGTGATCATCGTCGCCAGCCAGCTGTGTGGCGCGCTGCTGGCCCGCTGGGGGCAGTCGCGGGTGATCGGCGAAATCTGCGTGGGCATCCTGCTCGGCCCCTGCCTGCTGCTGGCCCTCGGCGCGCAGTGGCATGCGGCGGTCTTCCCGGCGGCCATCCGCCTGGGCATCGAGACCCTGGGCAATATCGGCCTGGTCCTGCTGATGTTCCAGATCGGCCTGCGTTTCGACAACAGTCACTTGAGCAACCAGAAGATCGGTTTCAGCGCCCTCTCGGTGGCCGCCGGCGGGGTGATCCTGGCCTTCGCCCTCGGGGCCATGGTCGGGCTGCTCTCCCACGGCGCCCTGGCGCCCGCCCAGCCCCGGCTCGGCTACGTGCTGTTCTGTGGCATCGCGCTGTCGATCACCGCCCTGCCGGTGCTGGTGCGAATCATCAGCGACCTGGGGCTGGAGCACTCGCTGGCCGGGACGGTGGGCATCGCGGCGGCCGCCATCACCGACATCATTGGCTGGGTGCTGCTGACCCTCATCATCGCGCTGTCCAGCAGCGACAGCTCGCTGTTCGGGGTGTTGCGCCAGCTGGCCTTTATCGCCCTGTTCCTCGTCCTCGCCCGCTGGGGCCTGCGCCCGCTGCTGCACGCCCTGACACGGCTGCTCGCGACCCGCGGCGCGACCCCCGCCGCCGACATGAGCATGGCGCTGATGCTGGCGACCGCCCTGCTGTGCGGCTGGATCACCACCCTGATCGGCCTGCACAGCGCCCTGGGCGGGCTGATCGCCGGCTGGCTGCTGCGCGAGCAGCGCCAGCACTGGCACCGCCATATGGAAGGCTTCGTCAACATCGGGCTGGTGCCCTTCTACTTCGCCGCCACCGGACTGAAGATGGACCTCGGCGCCCTGGCACCGCTCGACAGCTGGCTGTGGCTGCTGGCCTTCTTCGCCGCCGCGGTGCTGGGCAAAACCGCCGGCTGCTACCTCGCCGGACGCCTGGCCGGCCTGTCCGTGGAGGTCTCGCGCAGCGTCGCGGTGTTGATGAACACCCGTGGCCTGATCGAGATCATCGTGCTCTCCGTGGGCCTGGACATGGGGCTGATCTCCCAGAGCGCGTTCTTCCTGTTGCTGATGGTGGCCATCGCCACCACCCTGATGACCACCCCGCTGCTCCGGCGCCTGGCCAGGACCGAGGTCCTTCCATCCGCCCTGGCGAAAGGCGGGCTGCAGACTTCCGATCGGTAACCATCGAGCGACCGGGAAGGCCGGAAAAACCCGGGAGCTACACTCGCAGGTTGTGCCTTGCCTGCGCCCGAAAGCCTGGCCGGGTACCGGACATTCCTCGCCAACCACAGGAGGTGCGGCGGCCATGGTCTTCACCGAAATCGACTACGAAACCCAGGGACCGATCAGAATCATCCGCTTCAACCGACCGCAGAAACGCAATTGCATCGGCCCCACCACCCACCTGGAATTGATCGAGGCCTGGAGCCGTTTTCGCGACGATCCGCACGCCCTCGTGGCCATCATCACCGGCGCCGGCGACCAGGCCTTCTGTGCCGGCGGCGACCTCAAGGCGGCGCTCGATCTGGTGCCCACCACCGCGGACGAGATCGCCGCGCACAACCGCGGCGAGCGCCCCGGGATCATCGGGCCGAGCCGCTGGACGGATATCTACAAACCGGTGATCGCCGCGGTGAACGGCGTGGCCTACGCCGGCGGCCTGGAGTGGGCGTGCTTTGCCGATATGCGCATCGCCGAGGAACACGCCACCTTCGGCGTGACCTGCCGCCGCTGGAACATCGGCCTGGGCGATGGCGGCACCCAGCGCCTGCCACGCATCGTCGGCATGGGCCGGGCGCTGGAGTTGATCCTCACCGGCAAGGTCATCTGCGCCAGCGAGGCGCTGGCTATCGGCCTGGTCAACGAGGTCGTCGCCAAGGGCCGCTCGCTGGAGCGCGCGCTGGAACTGGCGCACCTGCTCTGCACCCTGCCCCAGCCCGCCATGCGCTCGGACAAGGAAGCACTCATCCGCGGCTACGGCCAGCCCCTGGCCGAGGGCCTGCGCATCGAAGCCGAGTGCTTCAACCGCTCCATCCATCAACCGGAAACCCAGGAAGGACTGCGCCGCTTCCGCGAACGCGACCACCCGGACCTGCGCGGCGACGTGCCGCCCCAGACACCGGGGTTGACCAGGGATTGAGGGCTACGGCGTTACCGCTGTAGTTCACGCACCGGCTTCAAACAGCGCAAACCAATACGGCTTCACAGGTTCAACCAAGAACAGCGTTGTGACGCTGTAGGGGCAATCCCTTGACCAGGGATTCTGGGAAAAACCGCGCTCCCGGCTCAGGACCGCTCCTCGTCCAGCGCCTTGTCCGACACGATCGGCGGCTCGATGCCCCAGTCGCCGTGCAGGTACCAGTCGTCGCCGAGCATCTCGGCGGGGTGCATGGTGCGGTCCGAGCCATTGCCGCAGGCCAGGGCATTGGCCGCGCAGTAGCGGTCGCAACCCCAGCAGATGCGTTCGGGGTGCTTGGGGCTGATGGGAAAATTCTTGGCCATGGCGTTCCCCGGGGTGCGGGTGGGAGTGGGAGTGGCTCCCAGGCTACGACGCCCGCGGGGAAATGCCCTTGATCGGGGTCAAGAATGACAGGCCCGGGGCGCCCGCCTCGGCACCCCGGGCTGCCTGCTACGCCGTGACCGCCGGCGCGTAGCGCACCGCCAGCTTGCGCAAGGCGACGTAGAACACCGGGGTCAGGAACAGGCCGAACAGGGTCACCCCGAGCATGCCGGAGAACACCGCGACGCCAGTGGCGCGGCGGATCTCGCTGCCCGCGCCGCTGCCGATCAGCAAGGGCACAGAGCCGGCGATAAACGCCACCGAGGTCATGACGATCGGCCGCAGGCGCAAGCGGCAAGCCTCCAGCGCCGCCTCGATGATGCCCTTGCCCTGGAGCTCCAGCTCCCGGGCGAACTCGACGATCAGGATCGCGTTCTTGCAGGCCAGGCCCATCAGCACCACCAGCCCCACCTGGACGAAGACGTTGTTGTCGCCACCGCTGAGCCACACCCCCGACAAGGCCGCGAGCATGCACACCGGCACGATCAGGATCACCGCCAGGGGCAGCGTCCAGCTCTCGTACAGGGCCGCGAGGACCAGGAACACCAGCATCACCGCCAGCGGGAACACCACCGCCGCGGCGTGGCTTTGGGTGACCTGCTGGTAGCTCAGGTCGGTCCATTCCAGGGTGATGCCGCGGGGCAATACCCGGGCGGCGATTTCTTCCAGCTTGGCGATCACCTGGCCCGACGACAGCTGCTTGGGATCGGAGTCACCGATCAGGTCGGCGGCCGGGTAGCCGTTGTAGCGCACCACCGGATCGGGACCGTAGCTGGGCGTCACGGTGATCATCGCGCCGAGCGGCACCATCTCGCCCCGGTCGTTGCGCACCCGCAGGTTGGCGATGTCCTCGGCGGTCTGCCGGTAGGAACTGTCGGCCTGGGCCATGACCCGGTAGACCCGGCCGAACAGGTTGAAGTCATTGACGTAGACCGAGCCCAGGTAGGTCTGCAAGGTATTGAACACATCGCTCAACGACACCCCTTGCGCCTTGACCTTGACCCGGTCCACCTGCACCTCCAGCTGCGGGATGTTGGACTGGTAGGAGCTGACCGGGTAAGTCATGCCCGGGGTCTGCGCCACCGCGGCCTGGAAGGCGCTCAAGGCATTCTGCAAGGCGCCGTAGCCGAGGCCGGCGCGGTCTTCGAGGTACAGCGAATAGCCCGAACCGTTGCCCAGCCCCTGGATCGGTGGCGGCAACAGCGCATAGGCAAACCCTTCGTGGACCTGGGACAGCTTGGCGTTGAGTTCGGCACTGATCTCCACCGCGCCGCGCTGACGCTGGTCGAACGGCTTGAGGATCACGTAGGCGGCCATGACATTCGGCGTGTTGACCGATTGCAAGGCATTCAGGCCGCTGAAGGCCGGCACGGTATCCACGCCCTCCACCGAGAGTGCCGTCTCGATCAGCTCGCTGGTCACCGCATCGGTGCGGGCCAGCGACGCGCCTTCCGGCAGCTTGGCGCCGGCGAACAGGTAGAGCTTGTCCTGGGTCGGGATAAAGCCGCCCGGCACCAGGTTGAACAACCAGGCCGTGCCGACCAGCAGCAAGGCGTAGAGGAAGAACACCGAGCCGCGCCGCCCCAGGGAGTAGGACACCAGGCCGTGATAACCGTCGGAGCGGCGCTTGAACATCCGGTTGAAGGCGCGGAAAAAGCCCCCGAAGACCTTCTGGATGCCGCGCTCCAGCCAGTCCTGCGGCGCGCCGTGGGGCCTGAACAGCTTGGCCGCCAGGGCCGGCGACAGGGTCAGGGAGTTGATCGCCGAGATCACCGTGGAAATCGCGATGGTCACCGCGAACTGCTTGTAGAACTGGCCGGTGACGCCGGAGAGAAAGGCCATGGGAATGAACACCGCACAGAGCACCAGGGCGATGGCGATGATCGGCCCGGACACCTCCTTCATCGCCCGGTGCGCGGCCTCCCGCGGGTCGTAGCCCTTCTCGATGAAACGCTCGACGTTTTCCACCACCACAATCGCGTCGTCGACCACGATGCCGATGGCCAGCACCAGGCCGAACAGGGTCAGGGTGTTGATCGAATACCCCAGCAAATACAGCCAGGCAAAGGTGCCGATCACCGACACCGGCACCGCGATCAGCGGGATGATCGAGGCGCGCCAGGTCTGCAGGAACAGGATCACCACCAGCACCACCAGCACCACCGCCTCCATCAGGGTGTGCTGCACCGCGCTGATGGATTCGCGGACGAACACCGTCGGGTCCCACACCGCCTTGTAGGCCACGCCTTCGGGGAAACGCTGGGACAACTCGTCGAGCTTGCCGTAGACCGCCTCGGCGACCTGCAAGGCGTTGGCCCCCGGCGAGAGGAAAATCCCCACCGTTGCCTGGTTACGGTCATCCAGGCGCGCGCGCAGGGTGTAGTCGCCCGCGCCGAGTTCGACCCGGGCCACGTCCGACAGCTTCACCAACTGCCCGTCCGCCCCGCTCTTGAGGACGATATCGGCAAACTCCTGCTCGCTGCGCAAACGCCCGCGCACGCTGATCGACACCAGGAAATCGGCGCCTTGCGGCGAAGGCTCGGCGCCCAACTGGCCGGCCGAGACCTGCACGTTCTGCTCGCGGATCGCATTGACCACGTCGGCCGCGGTGAGGCCGCGGGCGGACAGGCTGTTGGGGTCCATCCAGATGCGCATCGCGTAGTCGCCCGAACCGTAGACCCCGACATCGCCGATCCCGGACAGCCGCGACAGCTCGTCCTTGACGTGCAGGGTCAGGTAGTTGCGCAGGTACAGCGAGTCGTAGCTGTTGTCCGGGGACAGCAGGCTGACGTACATCAGCGGCGTCGGCGATTGTTTCTGGGTGGTCACGCCATACTGCCGCACCTCCTCCGGCAGCCGCGACAGCGCCTGGCTCACGCGGTTCTGCACGCGCACCGCGGCGGTGTCCGGATCGACACCGGGGACGAAGGTGATGCTCACCGCCAGGCTGCCGTTGGAGCCGGCGACCGACTTCATGTACATGATCCCCTCGACGCCGTTGATCGCCTCTTCCAGGGGCACGGCGACCGACTCGGCGATCTCCTTGGGGTTCGCCCCCGGGTAGGTGGCGCGCACCACCACGCTGGTCGGCACCACCTCGGGGTATTCCCCCGACGGCAGCACCGGGATGGCGATCAGGCCGAGGGCGAAAATGATGATCGACAGGACGATGGCGAAGATCGGTCGGTCGATGAAGAACTTGGAAAAATCCATGGCCGCTCTCCCTTATTTCGCCACTGGCGTCTGGGGCACGGCGGTCGAGGCCTGCTGCGTCGGCGCGGCGATTTCCTTGGGCTCCACCGCCATGCCCGGGTAGAAGATCTTCTGCGCCCCGTTCAGCACCACCCGGTCGCCGGCCGCCAGCCCGGCGCTGATTACCCGCAGGCCATCCAGCTGGCGACCGAGGGTGACGTCCTTGCGCAGGGCCTGGTTTTGCGGGCCGATGACGTACACGTATTTGCGGTCCTGGTCGGTTTGCACCGCGCGGTCGTCGATCAGCACGGCGCGGGTCTCGCTGCCGCCTTCAAGGCGCACCCGGGCGAACAGGCCCGCGGTCAGCCGGCGCTCGGGGTTGGGCAGCACCGCGCGCACGCGGATGGTGCCGGTGGCCGGGTCGACCTGGTTATCCAGGAAGTCCACGGTGCCGGTCAGGGGAAAGGTCCCGACATCGTTGGCAAGACCGACCCGCACGGTATTGCTCACCCCCGGGCGCTGGCCCTTGCCCAGCAGCTCGGTGTAGCGCAGCAGGCTCTGCTCGTCGGCGTCGAAATAGACGTACATCGGGTCCTGGGAAACGATGCTGGTCAATATGCTCTGGTCGGCCTGGGCCAGGTTGCCGAGGGTCAGCATGGCCCGCCCGACGCGCCCGGAAAACGGCGCGCGGACCTGGGTGAAGTCGAGGTTGAGCTGGGCCGTGGCCACCTCGGCGACGGCCGCGTTGACATCCGCCACGCCCTGGGCCAGGGAGGCGCTGCGAATATCGCCCTCCTCCCGCGACAGCGCCGACTGCTTGACCAGCGCCTGGCCGCGGCGGTCCTGCTCGGTGGCCAAACGCACCGTGGCGCGAGCCCGGGCCAGCCGGGCCTGGGCACTGGCCAGCGCCTCGCGGTACGGGCGCGGGTCGATGACGAACAGGGTCTGGCCCTTTTCCACCTCGTCGCCCTCGCGGAACGCCACCCGGTCGACATAACCGCTGACCCGCGGCCGCAGGTCGACGGCATCGATCGCGCTGATGCGGCCATTGAACAGGTCCCACTCACGCACCGCCTGCACGCTCACGGTCGTCACCTCGACCACCGGCGCCGCGGCGGCGACCGGCTCGGTCTTCTCGTTACAACCGCCCAGCGCCAACAGGAGGCACAGCGCTCCGAGTCGATGGGTTGAAGAACTGCTTCGACCGAGCACCCGGCGAATTCGATTCATGAAAGTGGACTCCGCTGTCACTGCACTGTTGATTTATAGGCAGGCGGAATATAAAAGTTAAAGCTAACTTTAAGTAAAGCCCCTTCGGAGGCCCCATGAACAAATCAAGCGAGCCGCTGCTGACCATCACCGAAGTCGCCCGGCGCAGCGGCGTCATGGCCTCGGCGCTGCGTTTCTACGAGTCCCGCGGGCTGCTCCACTCGCTCCGCGTCGGCAGCGGCCACCGCCGCTACCCGCGCTCGGTCCTCAGGCGGATCGCCTACATCGTGTTCGCCCAGCGCATCGGTTTCTCCCTCGACGAAATCATCCAGCAACTGACCGGCCTGCCCATCAACACCGCACCGGCCGGCGCGGACTGGCGACGCCTGACCGCCACCTGGAAAACCCGGGTGCAGCAACGCATCGCCGAACTGGAACGGCTGAACATGAACCTGGAGGAATGCATAGGCTGCGGCTGCATGTCGCTGGAACACTGCGGGCTCAACAACCCCGAGGACATCTACTCGCGCAACGGCTGCGGCGCCCGGCGCTGGCTGGGGGACCAGAAGATCGTCGTTGCCCCTGGGCAGGAGGCGGATTGATCACAGGGTCGCCTGCCCCCTGGGCGGCGACCGATATACCTGAATGCCCCTACCCCCTCAACACAAACACCGGGAACATCTCGCGCAGGTGTTGCCACAGGTCCGGCACCAGCACCTGTTGCGGGGTGCTCGGCAGTTGCGGGTCGAGCATGCGTGCGGTGCGCACCATCTGCACGGCGAAGCGCTTGACCCCCAGGGCTTGCAGGCGCTGGCCGAGCAGCAGCAGGCGCGCCGGCTGCAACAGGTGCCAGTGCACGGTGGTGCGGCATTCGTAGTCGACGCCGCTGTCCAGCAACAGCTCCAGGCTGCGCCAGTTGGCCTTGCCGCTGCCCGGGACACCGGTGAGCATCGGCGCGTCTTCGGCCAGGGCCTTGACGTCGAAGCCGACCCAGTCGGCGCCGGCCACCGCCCGGGCAAAGGCCGCCGGCTTGATGCCAGCGCTGTGCAGGCCGATGCGAAAACCCATGGCGCGCACTTCCTCCATCGCCCCCGGCAAACCGTCCTGCAGGGTCGGCTCGCCGCCACTGAACACCACCGCGTCCAGCAGGTCCTGGCGGCGTTGCAGGAAGCTCAGGACCCGGCACCAGTCCAGCTCCTCGTTGCCCCGCGGCGGGATCAGTTGCGGGTTGTGGCAGTAGCGGCAACGCCAGGCGCAGCCCTGGCAGAACAGCACGCAGGCGAGCAGGCCCGGGTAGTCGAGAGTGGTCAGGGGCACCATGCCCCCGACCCGCATCTTTCGGCTCATTGGCGCCCTGCCGCGGTCGCCTGTTCGGTGAAGTGCACGCGCTCGCGGTGCTCGGACTGTTTACCCGGGTTGAACGCCGAGACCGGACGGTGATAACCCATCACCCGGGTCCAGACTTCGCAGCGCTGGCGTTGCGCCTGGGGCAGTGTGTGCTGTGGGTTCATGGTGGAACTCCTTGCGGTTGGGGGAAGACAGGTCAGTGCACAGCGCCCGAGGCCTGGGCCTGCAGCAGGGCTTCGTCGCACTTGGGGCAGAACTCGTGTTCGCCGTCGAGGTAGCCATGCACCGGGCAGATGGAAAAGGTCGGGGTCACCGTCAGGTACGGCAGGCGGAAGCGTCCCAGGGCCTTGCGCACCAGCTGCTTGCAAGCCGCGGTCGAGGAAATCCGCTCGGCCATGTACAGGTGCAGCACGGTGCCGCCGGTGTATTTGCATTGCAGTTCGTCCTGCAGTTCCAGGGCCTCGAACGGATCGTCGGTGTAGCCCACCGGCAATTGTGAGGAATTGGTGTAGTACGGCGCCTCAGGGCTGCCGGCCTGGAGAATGCCGGGGTAACGCTTGAGGTCTTCCTTGGCGAAGCGATAGGTGGTGCCTTCGGCCGGGGTCGCCTCGAGGTTGTAGAGGTGGCCGGTTTCTTCCTGGAAGCGCACCAGGGTCGCACGCACATGGTCCAGCAGCCTGAGGGCGAACTGCCGGCCCTGCTCGGTGTGCATGCCCTGCTCGTCGCCGCTGAAGTTGCGCAGCATTTCGTGCAGGCCGTTGAGGCCGATGGTCGAGAAGTGATTGCGCAGCGTGCCCAGGTAACGCTGGGTGTAGGGATACAGGCCGGCGTCCATATGGTGCTGGATCACCTTGCGCTTGACCTCCAGGCTCTCCATCGCTAGCTCCATCAGCGTGTCCAGGCGTTGCAGCAGGCCGCTGGTATTGCCCTTGAACACATGGCCCAGGCGCGCGCAGTTGATCGTCACCACGCCCAGGGAACCGGTCTGCTCCGCCGAGCCGAACAGCCCGCCGCCGCGCTTGAGCAGCTCGCGCACGTCCAGTTGCAGGCGGCAGCACATGGAGCGCACCTGGTTGGGCTGCATGTCCGAATTGAGGAAGTTCTGGAAATACGGCAGCCCGTAGCGGGCGGTCATCTCGAACAGGCGGTCGGCGTTCTCGCTGTCCCAGGGAAAATCATGGGTGATGTTGTAGGTCGGGATCGGAAAGGTGAACACCCTCCCCTTGGCGTCGCCGGCCTGCATCACTTCGATATAGGCGCGGTTGAGCAGGTCCATTTCCGCTTGCAGCTCGCCGTAGGCAAAGGGCATTTCCTCGCCGCCGATCACCGGGACCTGCTCGCGCAGATCTTCCGGGCAGACCCAGTCGAAGGTCAGGTTGGTAAAGGGCGTCTGGGTGCCCCAGCGCGACGGTACGTTGAGGTTGTAGATGAACTCCTGGATCGCCTGGCGCACCTGCGGGTAGCTCAGGCGGTCCTTGCGCACATAGGGCGCCAGATAGGTGTCGAAGGAACTGAAGGCCTGGGCCCCGGCCCATTCGTTCTGCAAGGTGCCGAGGAAATTCACCATCTGCCCCAGGGCGCTGCTCAGGTGCCGGGGCGGCCCGGCCTCGACCCGCCCCGGCACGCCATTGAGGCCTTCATGCAACAGCGTGCGCAGCGACCAGCCGGCACAGTAGCCGGCGAGCATGTCGAGATCGTGGATATGCAGGTCCGCCTCGCGGTGGGCGCGGCCGATCTCCTGGCTGTAGACCTCGTCCAGCCAGTAGTTGGCGGTGACCTTGCCAGACACGTTGAGCACCAGCCCGCCCAGGGAATACCCCTGGTTGGCGTTGGCCTGCACCCGCCAGTCCTCGCGGTCGAGGTATTCGTTCATCGAGGCCGCCACCTCGACCAGGGTCTTGCGGTCGCGACGCAGGCGCCCATGCTGTTCGCGGTAGACGATGTAGGCGCGCATGGCGAGGAAGAACCCGGCGTCCATCAGTACCCGCTCGACCCGGTCCTGGATCTGCTCCACATGCAACCGCGCATGCCCCTCAAGGTGGGCCAGCACCGCCTTGAGCAAACCCTCGGCCTCGACGTCGGCGTACTCGCCGCTGGCTTTGCCGGCGGCGATCAACGCCTGGCGGATCTTGTCCGCATCGAAGGCAACCAGGCTGCCATCGCGTTTGTGCAGGCGGTTGTTGCCCACCCTGATCAGCGTGCTGTGCATTTGACCTCCGCATACTACATATAGATGTTTTTTACTTTTAAAACACAAGATGCAGTGAGGTTACGGAGAGTCGGGTGGATTGCCATTGATCGTGATCAAGTTTTTTTGGTTCGTGTGCATATCCGTTTCTGCGGTAACGGCGGCTTAGGGTTCCGCCCTTACGGCCATCCCTTTCAAGGTCTTGGGTAAAATCCGCTGAAATTCAGTCAGGAAGACCCGAACGATGTGGGCCGATGTACTAGCGCGATTCGAGAAAAAAGCACCTGCCAGCGTGATGGCCAAACTTGCCTTGGAGCAAGCCATTGCGCCGGAGTGGGTCGATCAGGTTTTCGAAGAACACCGGCAACGGCAGTACTCCCGCGAATTGCTGTTCTCAACCATCGTTAAGCTCATGTCCCTTGTTTCATTGGGCTTGAAGCCGTCATTACATGCCGCGGCCAAGCAGCTGGAGGATCTTCCGGTTAGCCTGGCGGCCCTTTACGACAAGGTCAGCCGTACCGAACCGGCTCTGTTGCGCGCCTTGGTCACAGGTTGCGCGCAGCGCCTGACTCCGACGATCAAGGAGTTGGGGGGCTCAGCCATGCTGCCCGATTGGCAGGTTCGGGTGGTAGACGGCAGCCACCTGGCGTCCACCGAAAAGCGCCTTGGAGTACTACGGCACGAGCGCGGAGCGGCTCGTCCCGGATTCTCGGTCGTGGTCTACGATCCCGACCTGGATCAGGTCATTGACCTGCAACCCTGCGAAGACGCCTACGCAAGCGAGCGAGTCTGCGTGTTGCCGCTACTGGCCGATGCCAAGACGAACCAGGTTTGGATCGCTGATCGGCTCTACTGCACGCTTCCTGTAATGGAGGCCTGTGAACAAGTGAAAACGTCATTTGTCATTCGCCAGCAGGCCAAGCACCCGCGCCTGATTCAAGAGGGCGAGTGGCAAGCATCTTTGCCTGTTGCAACAGGTACGGTGCGTGAACAAAGCATTGAGGTAAGAGGGGGGCATCAGTGGCGACGCATCGAGTTGACGCTCCATTCACCAAACGACTCAGGTGACCGCAGTTTGATGTTCTGGAGCAACCTGCCCGAGAGCATCAGCGCACCGCAGATCGCGGACTTCTATCGCCGTCGTTGGAGTATTGAAGGGATGTTCCAGCGACTGGAAGCCATTCTGGAAAGTGAAATTGAATCTCTCGGCAGTCCACGAGCTGCCTTGCTTGGATTCACCACTGCCGTGCTGGCGTACAACGTACTGGCCTTGCTCAAGCGCAGCGTCGAACACGCTCATCGAGAGACTCAGCCTGAGGGCTGGGAGGCTTCGATCTATCACTTGGCGATCCAGGTCAGAGCTGGATATGAGGGCATGCAGATCGCTCTGCCCGTCGAATATCTACCGATCGTCTCAATGGAAAAACTGGCCCAGCGCTTGTTGGAATTAGCCAAGAACATTCAACCCAAGCAAGTCGCCAAAAGCCAACGAGGCCCCAAGGTACCCAAGCCCAGGACATGGGTTCAAGGGACGGCGGTACATGCCCACGTTTCAACAGACAGGGTCATCAAGGCTGCCAAAACGAAAAGACCTTGAAAGGGATGGCC